>JASMTK010000087.1:0-38623 GCA_041694355.1 Arcobacteraceae bacterium
CGGCTATGCCATCTAATCTCTAACATAATGGCTCCTTAAAATATTAAATTTGACTTAAAAAATTTAATTAGTCTTCAGTATTATATATACTTTTAACTTAGATTGGACTTTTATTACTTTCAAAATAACCTATTGTGTAACTATTATACACAAGTAAAAAAGATATTTTGCCTATAAAAAAATAGTCACAAAGGACTTTAAAATAATTAAATAATATTTAATTGAAATAGATATAAAAATAGAAGTACTATTTTATAGATATTATATATATCTAGTATTTATTATTTATTTACACTTCTATTTTATAGCTTATAACTTAAGTATTTGTGGTAAAAAACTAGTAAATTTATTTTTTAAGACTAAAATAAGTTTTAGTTTCGATTATAAAACACTATTTTTTATAAACTCAACTGCATTATATGCATTAAGATGAATATTTTTTGTATATTTACTTAACTCTTCTTTATTAGAATAACCACATAAAACACCAACACTATTTATACCCGCATCATTTGCACTTAGTAAATCAAGCTTTGTATCTCCAATCATCCAAGCATCATGATTTTGTTTATTATAATTCATTAAAGAAAGAGTTTTAGTAATTGGTTCATGGTGTGGTTTTGGATTATCAACATTCTCTCTACCTGTAATTATTTCAAAATGATGATTAATTTTAAGATTGTCAAGTAGAGGAATAGTATATTTTCTTGTTTTTGTAGTAACTACGGAAACTCTAGCAAAACTAGCGGCTAAATCAACTGCCTCAATAGCTTTTTCTAAAAGGTATGTTTGTTCAACTGATATTTTTCTATAGTTTTCTTTATAGGAATCTACAAAATGCCACTTTTTAGATTCTTCAACTCCTAAATTAGTAAACATAACATCAAGTGGATATCCTATTAGCTTTTTAATCTCTTCATCATTTTTTTCAAATTCAAAATCATTGTCTAAAAAAGAACTTCTAAAAGATGCAAGTATTGCATCTGTAGAGTCTATTAAAGTTCCATCTAAATCAAATAGTATAATCTTTTCTTTTTTCATTTGTATTATTTTTCCTTTATCCAGTCTTTTTGATTGTGCATAATACCTGTTAGGGCAGGTTTGATATTTTTTATATCTTTATTTACTACTGATATGGTATTTGGGATATATAAAAATATATATGGTAGATCATTTGCTATTTTTTTATAAATCTTTTTATAAATCTTACTTAGTTTTTTTCTATCTACTGTTGTAGAACCTTCTTCAATTAGTTTATCTACCTCTTTATTTCTATATCCAACAAGATTAAATCTTCCTAATTTATCTGAGTTAGTATGCCAAAGTGGATAGGCATCTGGCATAAGGGATAGACTCCAAGCCAATAACACTGCATCAAAATTTCTAGGATGAACAACTGTATTTAAAAAAGCTTGCCACTCCATAACTCTAATTTTCATCTTTATATTTGCTTTTTCAAGTTGATATTGAATAATCTGTGCTGCATTGATTCTTGTTTCATTACCTGTATTTGTAGTAAGTTCAAAAGTAAAAGGGTTGTTTTTATCGTAACCTAATTTTTTTAAAAGAGCTTTTGCTCTTTGTAAATCATAACCATCATCTTTTACTTTATCATTATATGCAAAACTTCCAGGTAGAAATGGCCCTTTTGCAATTTTTGCATGACCAAAAAAAAGTATATCTATAAGTTCTTGTTTATCAATAGCTAGAGATATAGCTTCTCTTAATTTTGGGTTTTTAAACTTCTCTTTTCTTAAATTAAATCCTAAATAAGAGTAACCAAAGCTTGGTTTTTCTATTATTTTAAACTCTTTTTTAAACTCTTCATCAATTTGCCTTTTTAATTGAATCGGAGTTAATCCACCTATATCAAGTCTTTTTTGTTTTAAAAATAGAAAAGAGGTATTTGTATCAGGTAAAAACTTATAATGAATCTTATCTATTTTAGGTTTCCCCTCAAAGTAGTTTTCATTTGCATTTAAAACAATATCCTTATTTGCTTCAAATTTATCAATTTTATATGGACCTGTACCAATAGGTGCTTTATTAAAAGAGCTGGTCATCAAATCTTTTTCATCTTTTAATATATGTTGTGGTAAAAGTCCAATCATCCAAGAGACTAATGCTTTAAAGTAGGGCTTTTTATATACAACCTCTATAGTGTATTTATCTAGTGCTTTTACACTTTTTACCTCTTTATAGTTAGACTTGATTGAGGTATATACTTTGGGGTTCATAATTTGGTTATATGTAAAAAGTACATCTTTTGAAGTTACTTCAACCCCATCATGCCATTTTACATTTTCTCTTAATTTTATGATTAGTTTAGTAGGAGTTTCAAACTTATATGATTTTGCTAAATCTAAAGTTATCTTACCGTCTTTATCATATTTAAATAGTCCATTAAAAAGCCACATTGAGATTTCACTACTTGCACTATCATTTGATAAAATAGGGTTTAATTTACTAGGGTTTGAACTAATAGATAGATTTAATGTACTTGCTTGTAAATAAAAAAAGTTTGTAAAAAATAGAGTTAATAAAAGTATAGTGATTTTTTTCATACATGTATTGTATAAAAAAAGAGATAAAAAAAGGGAAGTGTGAACTTCCCTTGTAAAGCATTTGCGGTAGGCAAAAGCAAAATATTGCTTCTGTTGGTCCAATATTATCTTTTTGAGAATTGACCGCTTTTTCTCGCTTTTCTTCTTCCGTATTTCTTTCTTTCTACTGCTCTTGCATCTCTTGTTAATAAACCGTATGGTTTTAAGATAGCTCTGAATTGCTCATCGTAAGCAACTAAAGCTCTTGAGATACCGTGTCTAATTGCGTCAGCTTGTGCAGAGTAACCCCCACCTAAAGATTTAACTACAACATTTACAGAAGTTTCTTGTTTAGATACTTCTAATGGTTGCATAACTCTTTTTTTGATAGCTTCATGTCCACCTAACCACTCGTCTAAAGATTGACCGTTGATAGTTAGTTGTCCGTTTCCGTTTTCTAACCAAACTTTAGCTACTGATGTTTTTCTTCTTCCCGTTGCGTAAACTTTTGCCATAAGTCTTATCCTTTAATTTGCGCAGTGTGAGGGTGTTCTGAACCTGCGTATACTTTTAATTTTTTTAACATATCTTTACCAAGTTTAGTCTTTGGTAACATCCCTCTTGTTGCTAATTTAAATAGCTTTTCTGGGTTGTTTTCTAACATATCAGACATTTTGTGAGTTTTAGTACTTCCAAAATAACCTGAGTGTGTATAGTAGTTCTTGTCTTCTAATTTAGCTCCAGTAAACTTTGCTTTAGAAGCATTGATAATTACTACGTAATCTCCACAGTCTACATGTGGAGTAAATGATGGTTTGTTTTTACCTCTTAAGATAGTCGCTGCTTCTGTTATAATTCTACCAAAAATTTTATCAGTCGCGTCAATAACTACCCAATCTCTCTCTATTTCGTTAGCTTTTGCCATTTGAGTAAATTTCATTTATTTTCTCCGCTTTTGTTAATGAGGTGGAATAATAGTGTAGTAATACTTAATAAATACTTAAATTAAGCATCTTTTAAAATTTTATGCTAAATTTAGAACCTTTATTATATTCTGACTCTATTTCAAGTTTAAAAGAGTGTAATGATAAGATTGAATGCACTATAAATAAACCTAGTCCAAGTGAGTTATTCCAACCATTTTTTGAAACTCTATAAAATTTTGTTTTAATTTTTTCTAAATCTTTCTCTTCTATACCTATTCCATTATCAATAATTTCTATGGAGTCTTTATTTATATAAATTTTTACAACATCCTCTGAGTATTTTAAAGCATTTTCTACAAGATTTGAAATAGCCATAGAGATTAGTGTAGAGTCAACGCTTAGTTCAATGTCATCACCATATATCTCAATTTCTCTGTTTTTATAGTTGTCTTGCAAGTCTGATACTATCTCATCAAGAAGTTTTCTTAAAGAAGTCGATACTAAAGTTAGTTCTTGCTTTCCCTCTTCAAGTTTTAATGTAAGTCTTAGCTTATCAATAATATACGACATCTTAATTGAGTTATTATGTATCTTATGTAAAAACTTATTTTTTATTCCTTTTGGCATATCCTCATCATTTAATATAGTTTCTGTATATCCTGAAATAATCGCAATAGGGTTTTTAAACTCATGTGAGATAGCTGAGATGATCTCATCTTTTTGTTTATTTGCGATTTTTAGTTTTGCATTTTGCTTTGCTTTTTGTTTCTCTCTTTTTTTAAGTTTTATAGCAACTTTATTTAGTATCTTTGTGATTTTATAAAACTCAAGTGTAAAACTAGAACTAAGTGCAGAAGTGGGCTTTTTAGTTGATAACTCTGTTAAAAAGTCCAAAATAGCTTCAGTTTCATCTTTTATCTTTAGACTAATAAAGTATGAAGCTAAAAAAGCAACTATAATAAAAAATGTAATAAAAGCAAAAATTTGACTAGCCAAGTGTAGAAAATTTTCGGTTATGTTATCGGTATAATCAGACATTCTTATAAAATATATCTGTTTATCTATAGTTACTTTTTTGGCAATATATAAAAGCTCTTTATTTACAGTTTTAGAGTAACGTATACTTTTACCAATACCATAGGTTTTAGCTTCAATTATTTCAGGTCTATTTCCATGGTTTTCCATGGTAGCTTTATTTTCATCACTTTCAGCAATAACATTACCTTTTTCATCAACAATGGTAATTCTTAAATCAAGTTGTGCCCTTAAATCTTTGATTACTCTATCAAGATTAGATAAGTCTTTTAATACTATAGAAAAGGTATCAATATTTTGTATTAAGTTTTTTTGAATTTGATCTAAGTATATATTCTTAGACCAAAAGTAAGTTAATATACTAAGAGTAATTAATATTGCAATAAAGATAAGAACAAATGTTCTTAAAAAGACTTGGTGAATTCTTAACAAAAAATATAGCCCTCACCTCTAATTGACTTAATATAGTTTTTCTCACCGCTTGGATCAATTTTACCTTTAAGTCTTTTAACTGCAACATTTACAGTTTTTACCTTTTTATCCAATGAGTCTTCCCAAACTGAGTTTAGTAAGTGTTCTCTTGTCATTAAAATATCTTTATTTCTCATAAACTCTAAAAGTAGATCATGCTCTAAGTGAGTTAACTCTAGTTCTTGATTATCAATAAAAAACTTTTTATTTGAAGATTTATAGATTATATCTCTAGCTTTTAAAATATCAACATCTTTATTTGCTCTTTTTATTACTGCTTTTATTCTTGCTAAAAGCTCTTTCATATTAAAAGGTTTAGTTATATAATCATCAGCGTGAGAATCAAAGCCTTCGATTATATCCTCATCTTTATCTTTTGCAGTAACATAAATAACAGGGTTATTATAACCCTCTTTTCTTATTTCATCTATAAAAGTTGTTCCCTCACAGCCAGGAAGGTTCCTATCCATAAGAATTAAATCAATCTCTTCTTCTTCAAAGATTTTTTCAAGATTTTTATCAACATTTAAAAAACCAATAGTATCAAAACCCTCTTTTTGTAAGTTATACTCTAAAAGCTCTAAAATATCCTCTTCATCTTCAACGATTAAGATTGTTCTGTTTTCCATTCTTCTCTCTTTAAGTTAGTATTTTCTTTCTCTTTTTTTATTCCACCAGGTGAAAATTTGATTGCAAGGATTCTAAAAATGAAGAATATAAAAATTACAAATAGTAAAAATGCAATATCAAAATAGTCTCTGTGAATATCTGTCGTTAGTATTATAACATCACGAATTAAAAAGATGATAAAAATATCAATAACAAATCGAAGTCTTAACTTCTGTTTTTTAATAAAATCAGAAATCATCTTTACAACTTCCATAACAACAATAAACTCTAACATTAAGATAATAGCTTTATAGAATTTAAGTCCAGCTGCAAATATAAAGATAAATATTGCTAACGCAGCAAGTACTTCGAAGTTTGAACTAAAATAAGTTTTAATTTTTTTAAGTGCTTCTTTCATGGCTAAAACTACCTATTTTTTAGGTAGTTCTATATCTCCTCCAACTTCAGCAAAGTGAAGTAAATTTGCTATTGATACAGCTCTATCAGCTGTTTTTTCTAGCTTTCTTAAACTACTTAATATTTCAAAGTAGTCTTTTGATAATTCTAAGTTTCTAGAAATCATCTTAAGAATATTTTTTTCAATCATTGAGTATAAATCATCTGTTTTACTCTCCTCAACAATTACCTTTTGGAATTTATCTTCAATGGCACTTTCATCTCTTTCATCAACCATTTCCATAGCTGTTTCAAGTGC
This sequence comes from Arcobacteraceae bacterium, assembly GCA_041694355.1. Lineage (GTDB taxonomy): Bacteria > Campylobacterota > Campylobacteria > Campylobacterales > Arcobacteraceae > Arcobacter_B. Next base: position 6,300 of record JASMTK010000087.1, read on the forward strand.
ATTCATTGCAGATTTTTGTAAAGGAATAGCATACTCTAAAATAGTTTTAGTATCTAAATCTTGACTATATGCTTTTCTAAAGATTTTAGCAAATGCTTTAGTATTTGCTCCTGCTCTAACTAGTTCATTTGTCGTTTTTAAGTAAGAAACTAATTCCCTTAAATCTCTTGCTTCAGGTGAGTATAGAGCAAGTGTTGTAACTATTAAGTTATCAATCTCATTTGATTTATTTGAAATTTGTTTTATTGATAAATCTAACTTTTTTAGCTTAGCTGTATCTTCATCTTCTAATGCTTCTAGTGTAAGACTTAATGCCTCTATAACATTACTACCAATATCTTTAATATCATTTTGTATTCTTAGTTTCTTTTCTTCATAAGTTTTTAGCATATTTCTATCCAAACCTTCCTGTGATGTAATCTTCTGTCTTCTTATTATTAGGGTTTACAAAAATTGTCTCTGTTTCATCATACTCAATTAGTTTTCCTAAGTGGAAAAACGCTGTATAGTCTGCAACTCTTGCTGCTTGTTGCATATTGTGAGTTACTGTGATGATTGTATAATCTTTTTTAAGCTCTAACATCAATGCTTCAATTTTTTCAGTTGAGATTGGGTCTAGTGCTGATGTTGGCTCATCCATTAAAATAACCTCAGGTCTAACTGCAATAGTTCTAGCAATACATAATCTTTGTTGCTGTCCACCTGATAAAGATGTACCTGGATCATTTAATTTATCTTTAACTTCATCCCAAAGTCCAGATTTCATTAAAGAGGTTTGAACTAGTTCATCACACTCTTGACCTTTTTTTACAAGTCCGTGTTTTAAAGGAGCATAAGCTACATTGTCATAAATAGATTTAGGAAATGGGTTTGGCTGTTGAAATACCATACCAACTCTTTTTCTAACACTTACTTCATCAACATCTTTATCATAGATATTTTTCTTATCAATAATAACTTGCCCATCAATTTTAACAATATTGATTAAGTCGTTCATTCTATTTAAACATCTTAGAAATGTTGATTTACCACAACCAGAAGGTCCAATTAATGCAGTGATTTTATTTTCATATAAATCAGCTGTAATATTATGTAAGGCATGGTTATCACCATACCATAAGTTCAATTCTTCAACTTTAATTTTTGTTTTATTATCTTTTGACATTTTAATTTTCCCTTCTACCATTTAACTTCGAATTTTTTTCTTAAATAGATTGCTAATGCATTTAATGAAATTAGTACTGATAATAGTACCATAATACCTGCTGCTGTTTTCTCTATATACATCTTTTCTGGCATACCAGCCCATGTGAATAACTGTGCAGGCATAACTGTTGCAGCCTCTGTTACCATACCAGGTGCATCTGGAATAAATGCAATCATACCAATAATAATTAGTGGAGCAGTCTCACCCATAGCCTGTGCTAAACCAATAATAGAACCTGTTAAAACCCCTGGAAATGCAAGAGGTAAAACATGGTCTCTCGTAACTTCTATCTTAGTAAGCCCTAAACCATACCCAGCTTGTCTAATACTATCAGGAACGGCTCTTAAAGCAGCTCTTGAACTTACAATAATAATTGGTAAAGTCATAAGAGCAAGTGTTAAACCACCAACTAAAGGTGAACTTCTAGGTAATCCAAATAGATTAATAAAAATTGCTAAACCTAAAAGACCAAATAGAATAGATGGAATTGCTGCAAGGTTATTGATATTTACTTCAATAAATCTTGTAAATTTATTATCATCCGCAAACTCTTCTAGATAAATTGCTGTCATAACTCCAATAGGGAATGCTACAAGCATTGTAATAATTAAAGTTAAAATTGAACCAATAATAGCTGAGAAAAGACCTGCATACTCAGGAGTTTTTGAATCACCTTGAGTAAAGAAAATTTTGTTGAATTTCTTTTCAACTAAACCTTTTGCTTTTAAGTCATCTACTAAAGCTCTATTTTTATCACTTAATCTATAGTGATGACCTTTAATATATTGATCAACTTGATCATCTGCTAAAACCCATGTAGGTTTAGTAGTTCCCATTAAGCTTGGATCTTCTTTGATTCTTTGTCTTGTATCTCTAAGCCATGCTCTTGATAGAATATCTCTATATTTTCTATCTACTACTTTTCTATAGTTTCTTACTGTTTTTTCATTGTATGTAACATCAACTTTTACATAAGTAACTGAAAATGCTGGTATACCTTTTACGATAATATCTGAAAGGAAAAAGGCTAAAAATGCTATAGAAAAGATTAAAGAAGTTAATGTAAACTTTTTAAACCTTTTAGCACTGGCGTGTCTTCCTTTTAACGATGGATCGTAAAATGGATTCTCTTTTTGTTGTTGTTTTTTCTTTCTATTTATCATAATGTATTCACTTTGTATTTTTCTTTGAATTTTCTAATTAAAGATAATGAAATCATATTTAACACTAATGTAACTACAAATAGTACTAATCCTAATGCAAAGGCAGATAGTGTTTCAGGTGAATTGAATTCAAAATCTCCAACTAATGAGTTAACAATAGTAACTGTTACTGTTGTCATATCTTCAAGTGGGTTCCAAGAAAGGTTTGGTCTTAAACCTGCTGCCATTACAACAATCATTGTTTCACCTAAAGCTTTAGATAAACCTAGAAGTGAAGCTGAAATAATACCAGGCATAGCAGATGGAAGAACAATATTTTTAATAACTTCCCCATGAGTCATACCCAAACCATAAGCTGCTTTTCTTTGACTATCTGGAACTGATCTAATTACATCATCAGATAGTGATGAAATAACTGGAATAATCATAATACCCATTACAACACCAGAAGCAAGTGCTGAGTTAAATGTAGCCTCTAGTCCCACTGCATTAGCTGCTTGTACAATAAAAGGTGCTACTGTAATTGCTGCAAAGAAACCATATACAACTGTAGGAATACCTGCTAAAACCTCTAAGATAGGCTTTAGATAATCCCTAAGTTTTGGACCTGCATACTCACTCATATAAACTGCACTTCCTAATCCAATTGGAATAGCAACTAATAAAGCAATTATTGTAATTACGAAAGTACCTGCAAAGATTGGTACTGCACCAAATTTGCTTCCTACAATTCCAGGAGACCATTCAGTACCTGTAATAAAGTACCAAAAACTTCTCATTTTGAAGAATTCAATTGCTTCAAAAAGAATTGAGAACAGTATTCCAAATGTAGTTAGAATAGCGATAACTGAAGCAGAAATCAGAGCTAACTTTATAAGTCTTTCATATAACTCTGTTCGCTTATTTTTTGATTCAAATGTACTCAATAAATACGCCTTTATGAAAAATTTAAAAAAGATTATATTTTATTTGAGTTACAAGATGGTTACAAAAAAGTTGCAGTATTATATAGAGGCAGCTAGAGGGAAATTATATTTTTTTGAGTGTTTCTTTAAAACACTTATTGTGTAATCAAAATTTGCCATTTTTGATTTTTTACTTATTTCAATAATAGCACAAGAGGTTGATAGAAGATTAAACTTTCTTTCATTATCAAATCTATCTTTTGTAATAATATAGCCATTTTTTTTATCAGTTTCATTATATAGGTTTCTAACACTCTCTTCAAACTGTTGAAGGATTTTATCCGTTAGTTCAAATACCTCTTCAAACTTTTTATTTTTTATACCTACAAAAAAGTCATCACCACCAACATGGGCAACAAATGCTTCTGATGGATACTTTTTTTGAAGTAGTTCTGAAAAGATTAAAATAGCTCTATCACCTTGTCTAAATCCATAATAATCATTAAAAGGTTTAAAATCATTAAAATCAAAATATAATAAATGTGAAGTATAATTTTTTAGATTTTGAGCTGATTCAAAAATAAAGTTTTCAATTTGTTGGTTACCTGGTAACTTTGTTAATGGATTTTGATTTGATGCAATCTCTAAATTTCTTTTATGGGATAATTTAAGTAAAGAGTTTAGATCAATAAAACCTTTATATTTATTTGCATTTGTTATAAAAATACCTTTTGAATCTTTTGAGTGATGATTAAATCTATCAAGTGTTTTATCAATACCCCAAGATGACTCGACAGAAATTACATCTTTAATATACTTTTTTAAAGTAGATGAGATGTTACTATTTTTTGCTAATGATAAACCATATTGCGAATAAGATATTCTTTTGATATCAACTTCATAAATCACACCTAAAAGATTTTTATAATCATCAATTATTGGAACAAAAGTGTTATGTGTTTTATCTTTGAAGTATACGAAAAGATCATGTAAAGAGCTGTTTTTATGAAGTGGTTCTATATACTCAATATATTTCTTGTCAATTATTGCTTTTACATCATTTCTTTTATCACTCTCAATAATCTCTTTTATATGAGAGTAACTTTTCTTTATCTCTTTTTCTTTAAGTGTTGGCTTTTGAACTAAGAAACCTTGTATAAAATCAACTCCAATATCTTTACAGGTAAAAAACTCATTATGAGTTTCAACTCCCTCCGCAACTACTTTCATTCCCATTATATGAGCCATCTCTATAATTGAACTACAAAAAAGCTTTTTCTTTGAGTCTGTATCAATTCCTGATATAAAAAACCTATCAAGTTTTATGATATTTGCTTCAGAAAAATATAAAAGTTTTAGTCCTGATACACCAATTCCAAAATCGTCTATTGCTATTTGGTAGCCACTTTTTTTATAGGCTTGAAGCATTGTAGATAGTGCATTTTGCTCTATCATTGAACCTTTTTTTGATAGTTCAAAGGTAATTGTACTTTTTGACAAATTATACTTTTTTAGAATCTTTGAAGTATTACCTGGTGCAAATGTTTTATTGTAGACGATTCTATTATCAAGATTATAAAAAAGTCTTAAGTTTTCTAAACCAATATTTGAAAACTTTTTAATCGCTTTTTCTCTTAAAATAAGATCTACCTCATAAAGAATATCTTCTTCAAAAGCAATATCAAAAAGACCTTGAATAGTATTTAAGTATTCTGTATTTTCTATATTTCTTAGTAGTGCTTCTACAGCGTAGATTTTACCAGTATGACAGTGAATAATAGGTTGAAAGGCATAATCGACCGTATTTAAAATATTTTCCCATTTGTTATTCATACTATTTCCAAGAACATAAACTTACTTATAGATTTTTATCTCTTCGTTCGCGTTAACAGATAAAAATCTATAAGCAAATTTACAAGAGGAGGGCTATCTCCTCTCATATTTTAATTAGTGTTTCTTTTTTAAATCAGCTAAAGTTAATTTAGATCTTTTAGATACAGATTCTCTAATAGAGTTTCTTTTTGCATCTGGTAATGAAATTAAACCAATTTCACTTAAGATTCCATCTTTACCAATCATCATTTCAGACATAAATAAATCAACATATTTGTTCATTGCTGGAACTTCTTCAGCATGAGAATTTTTGATGTAGAAGAATAATGATCTAGATACAGGGTAATCACCTGAAGAGATAGTATCTGGAGTTGGAGCTACACCGTTAATTGTTGCACCTCTTAACATATCACTATTTTCAACTAAGAAAGAGAAACCAAATACACCAAATGCATCTTTGTTTTTGTTTAATTTTTGAACGATTAAGTTATCGTTTTCACCTGATGCAACGTAAGCACCATCTGTTCTAATTACAGAGTATTTTTTATATTTTTTGTTTGCTTTTTTGTCAGCTTTGTAAAGATCTGTATATACAGACATTTTTTTGAATACTTTTTGCATTACTAACTCTTCAAATGCATCTCTTGTACCTGATGATTTTGGAGGACCATATATAATAATCTCTCTATTTGGTAATGAAGAATCAATATCAGACCATTTTTTGTATGGGTTAGGAATTAATGATTTACCATCTTCTGAAGGTACTTGTTTAGCAACAGCTAATGCTAAGTGTTCTCTTGAAATATCAAATGGTGCATTTGAGTTTGATTGAGCAAAAGCAATACCATCGTACCCAATTACTGATTCAGTGATGTCTGTAACACCATTGTCTTGACACATTTTGAACTCTTTTGTTTTCATTCTTCTTGAAGCGTTTGTGATATCAGGAGTGTTCAGTCCATTTCCAGCACAAAATAACTTCATACCACCACCTGAACCAGTTGATTCAACTACTGGAGTTGGGTATTTAGTTGTAGCACCTAATTCTTCAGCAACTGATGATGCGAATGGGTAAACTGTTGACGAACCTACAATCTTGATTTGATCTCTAGCACTTAAACTAGTAACTAATAATGCACTTGCCCCTAAAGCTAAAAGAGTTTTTTTCATATTAAATGTCTCCGTTTTTGAAATTATATGTAAAAGTATAATATCTTAGAGTTACATTTTGGTTACTTTTGGAAAATATTAATTATAAATTGTGATATGTAATGTATATTGAGTATTTGTTTGAGTAGAAAGCTTATAGACTATTAAAGTCCATTAGCTTCTATAAGTTTAGCTTGATGATCAGCAATAAGAGGATCAATTACTTCATCAAATAAACCATCATTCATAATTGCGTCTAATCTGTAAAGAGTTAGGTTTATTCTATGATCACTAATTCTACCTTGAGGGTAGTTATATGTTCTTATTCTTCCACTTCTATCACCAGTTCCTACTTGCTCTTTTCTATTTGCACCCTCAGTTTCCATTTGCTCTTGCATTTGAATATCGTAAAGTCTTGCTTTTAATACTTTTAGTGCTTTTTCTTTATTTTTATGTTGTGATTTTTGATCTTGGTTTGTAACTACAATACCAGTTGGAACGTGTGTTATTCTAACAGCAGAGTCTGTTGTATTTACAGATTGTCCACCATTTCCACTAGCTCTCATAACATCTATTTTTAAATCATTTGGGTCTAAGTCAACTTCTACATCATCAACCTCTGGCATAACTGCCACTGTAATTGCTGATGTATGAACCCTACCTTGTGATTCAGTTGCAGGTACTCTTTGAACTCTATGAGTTCCTCCCTCAAATTTAAGCTTTGAATATACGTGATCACCCTTAACTAAAATTACAATCTCTTTATATCCACCTGACTCACTTTCACTTGAGTTCATGATTTCAACTTTCCAGCCATTATTTTCTGCATATCTTAAGTATGCTCTAAATAAATCACCAACAAAAATAGCTGCTTCATCTCCACCTGTTCCTGCTCTTAACTCTAAATAGATATTTTTATCATCATTAGGGTCTTTAGGAAGCATCAAGAACTTAATCTCCTCTTCTAAAGTAGGAAGTTTAGATTCAGCCTCTTTTAGCTCTTCTTTTGCTAGTTCACCTAAATCTTCATCATAAACCAGCTCTTTGTTCTCTTCAATACTTTCAACTAACTCAATATATTCATTAGCTTTTTGTACTATTGGTTCTAAGTGTGACTGTTCTTTTGAAAGTTCAGTCATTTTCTTAATATCACTAGTTATTTCAGGCGAAATTAACAGATTATTAATCTCTTCATGTCTGTTTATAAAGGCTTGTAATTTTTCTTGAATCATATTTTATATTTTACTTTTACAGCTATTATATAGCATTAACTTTATTTTGTAAGTTAGAAACTTTTCTAGCAGCAGTAGCTTTCTTTAAAATTCCTCTAGATACACAGTGGTGGATGTACTTATTTGCAGCTTTCATTGCTTCAGTTGCTTTTTCTTTATCAGCAGCTTCTACAGCAGATAAAACATCTTTAGTAACGTTTTTGATTCTTGTTTTGTAAAATCTGTTTCTCTCAGTTCTTACTTTAGTTTGCTTAGCTCTTTTTTCAGCAGATTTGTGATTTGCCATATTATTTAACCTCTTTATAAAATTTTTAAGGATAGAATATTATCTAAAAGAACTTAAACTTAGTTTAATTTTAGGAAGATTTAATGAAACTATTTGGTACGGATGGCGTTAGAGGCGAGGCTGGAAAATTTCTTGATGCAATTAAAGTAATAAAACTAGCAATGGCTGCTGGTATCTATTTTAGAAAGCATTCAACTACAAAGAAAATATTAGTGGGAAAAGATACTAGAAGAAGTGGTTATATGATTGAAAATGCCCTTGTTAGCGGGCTTACAGCTGTTGGCTATGATGTTATTCAAATTGGACCAATGCCCACACCTGCAATAGCATACTTAACAGAGTCTATGAGATGTGATGCGGGTATTATGATTTCTGCATCACACAACCCTTATGAAGACAATGGGATAAAGTTTTTTGATAACCATGGTAATAAGCTTAAAGTCTCTTGTGAAGAGAGAATTGAAGAGATTTTTAACAATGAAGAGTTGTTAGAAAGTGAGCAAGTAACAGGTAGTCAAATTGGTTCTTCAAAAAGAATTGATGATGTGATTGGAAGATACATAGTTGCTATTAAAAGTTCATTTCCAAATGAGCTTACACTAAATGGTTATAGAGTTGTATTAGATTGTGCAAATGGTGCTGGATATAAAGTTGGTCCTACTATTCTTGAAGAGTTAGGTGCTGATGTAATTACTGTTCATAATAAACCAAATGGGTTTAACATAAACGATAATTGTGGAGCAACATCACCTAAGAGTATCGCAAATAAGGTAAAAGAGTATAGGGCAGATATAGGATTGTCTTTAGATGGTGATGCTGATAGATTAGTTGTTGTTGATGAAAACGGTGATGTTGTTGATGGTGATAAACTTATTGGAGTTATGTGTAAATACTTATATGATGAAGATAAGTTAAAAGGTAATGCTTGTGTTGCAACTATTATGTCAAATGGGGCTTTAAAGAAGTATTTAAACAGTTTTGGTATTGAGTTACTAAGATCAAATGTTGGAGATAAATATGTTTTAGAACTTATGCAAAAACACGGAAGTAATTTTGGTGGAGAGCAAAGTGGACATATAATATTCTCAGATGTGGCTAAAACAGGTGATGGATTGGCTTCAGCACTACAGGTTTTAGCATATTTAATTAAAAGTGGTAAAAAAGCAAGTGAGGCATTAAATCCTTTTGAACTTGAACCACAGGTTAAAGTAAATAAAAAAATATCTCAAAAGAAAGAATTATCTGAAATAGATGGATTTAAAGAGTTAATTGAAAAGTTCAATAAACAAGGTTTAAGAGAAGTTATTAGGTACTCAGGAACAGAAAATAAAATTAGATTATTATTAGAAGGGAAAGACAAGGATGTTGTAAATGAAGCTATGGATGAGTTAGTTTCATTTATTGATAAAGTACTATGAAAAAACGATTTATTTTAACCTTAGTGATTTTTTTTGTTCTATTTATAGTAGATCAAATTGTTAAATATGGTTTTGCAAATTTTGATTGGGATGTAAAAGGTCCTGTGATGTCTTTGCAACTTGCGTATAATTATGGGGTTGCATTTTCAATGTTCTCTTTTTTAGCTGAGTATTTAAAATATATTCAGTTACTAATAGTTTTAGCTGGAGTTATATATCTACTTAAAAATAAAGAGGTTTTTTATGAGTATTATATACCAATAGCTTTGCTATTTGCAGGTGGGTTATCTAATATTTTAGATAGATTTACTTATGGAGCTGTTGTAGATTATTTTTATTGGCATTATGGTTTTGAGTTTGCAATTTTTAATTTTGCAGATGTACTTATCAATATTTCAGTTGGATTAATAATACTAATGCAAATAAAACAAATGAGAGAAGAGAAAAAAGCCTCAAAGTCTTAGTTAGACTGAGCTTAAAAGAAAATTAGATATAATTTTTCAAATTTTTAAAAGTATAGGAAGAGTATATGGGTCAAACAATTACAGAAAAAATTTTTAGTGAACATGTTGGAAGAGAAGTAAAAGCAGGAGAGATTGTAAGAAGTCCAATAGATATGGTTATTGGTAATGATATTACAACTCCAATTTCTATTAGAGCTTTTGAAGAGAGTGGAAAAGAGAAATTAGCAAATCCAGAAGGTTTTGCAATAGTTTTAGATCACTTTATTCCTGCAAAAGATATTGCAAGTGCAAATCAAGCAAAAATCTCTAGAGACTTTGCAATGAAACATGACTTAAAATATTTCTTTGATGAAAAAGATATGGGTATTGAACATGCATTATTACCTGAAAAAGGTTTAGTATTACCAGGTGATGTTATTATAGGTGCTGATTCTCACACATGTACACATGGTGGTTTAGGTGCATTTTCAACTGGTATGGGATCAACTGATATTTCATTTGGTATGATTACAGGTGGTAACTGGTTTAAAGTTCCTGAATCAATTAAAGTTGTAATGACTGGAAAACCATCACAGTATGTATCTGGAAAAGATATTATTCTTGAAGTAATTAGACAATTAGGTGTAGATGGTGCTTTATATCAAGCCTTAGAGTTTACAGGGGATACAGTTCAATATCTATCAATGGATGATAGATTCTCTATTTGTAATATGGCTATTGAAGCAGGTGCTAAAAATGGTATTTTTGCATACGATGAAGTTACAGAAGAGTTCTTAAAGAAAACTGCTGAATTAAATGACGGGTTAAGAGATGAGCCAAAAATTCACTACTCAGATGAAGATGCAAATTATACTAAAGTTATTGAAATTGATGTGGAAAAATTAGAACCTGTAATTGCATATCCTTTCTTACCTGATAACGGACACTCAGTTTCTCAAGCAGTTGCTGATGAAATTAGAGTTGATCAAGTATTTATTGGTTCATGTACAAATGGTAGATTATCTGATTTTAAAGTTGCAGCTGAAATTTTAAAAGGTAGAAAAGTAGCAAAACATGTAAGACTTATCTTAACACCTGGTACACAAAAAATCTTAAGAGATGCTACAAAAGCTGGATATATTGATGATTTAGTTGATGCTGGTGCTGTTGTATCAAATCCTACATGTGGTGCATGTTTAGGTGGATATATGGGTATCTTAGGTGATGATGAAGTATGTATTTCAACTACAAATAGAAACTTTGTAGGAAGAATGGGTTCTAGAAGCTCAAAAATTTACTTAGCAAATAGTGCAGTTGCCGCTGCTTCTGCAATCACTGGATATATAGCAGACCCAAGAGGATAATTATGAAAACATTATCCACTTATGATATTACTTGTGTAATTCTTAGTGGAGGAAAAAGCTCAAGAATGGGAAGAGATAAATCTCTTTTACCATTTTTGAAAGCAAACTCTTTAGCTCAATATCAATACAATAGACTAAAACCCTATTTTAAAGAAGTTTACCTCTCTTCAAAGCAGAATAAATTTGATTTTTTAGAAGATAATAATCTTATAAAAGATATAAGTGATATTCACTCACCCCTTGTTGCTTTAAACTCAATTTTTTCACAACTAGAAGATGAATTTGTATTTATTATTACAGTTGATACACCTTTAGTTACAATTGATACAATTAACAAACTTGTAGCAGAAACTAACTCTTATGATATTACAATTGCACAGACTAAAAAGGTTCATAATCTATGTGGAGTATTTAGAAATACAATTTTTAATAAAATAGATGAAATGCTAAAGCAAGATATTCACAAGGTAGGTTACTTAATCAAAAACACCAATACAAAGATAGTAACTTTTAACAATGACGATGAGTTTATAAATTTAAATTTTCAAGAAGATTATGAAAGGTCACTTTGTATCATAAGTAAACCAAATAACACTTAATATTAATTTTACTTATAACATAAGTATTCTATTATCTAATATTTGCTATTCTAAAATTAAAGATACATTATAAAATATAATAATTTATAAAGGAATATTTATGTCTAAAGAAGAGTTAGATAAAGCATTAGATATTGTTGACACAGAGATTAAAAAAAGTGGGCTATCAAGAAGAGATGCCTTAAAACTTGCAGGTTTAGGTTCAGCTGCTTTTTTACTTGATCCTAGTGAAACACAAGCAGCAACAAGTGCAAGAGCTAGTGAAGCAAAAGGAAAAATACTTATTATTGGTGGTGGTTTAGCAGGTATTTCAACAGCTGCAAGACTATCAAATGAACTTTCAAATCCAGATATAACTATAGTAGAACCAAATCCTAAATCAGTCTCTTATCAACCAGGTAATACATTAATTGCAGCAGGTATATATGAAAAAAATGATGTTATGTATAATACCAAAGAGTTCTTACCAGCAGGTACCACTCTTATAGAAGATAAAGCAGTTGAGTTTAATCCAGAAGAGAATAAAGTAGTATTAGAATCTAATAAAGTTTTAGAATATGACTTTTTGATTGTAGCTGCTGGTTTAAAGCTTGATTTTGGAAGTATTAAAGGTTTAGAGGATATTGGTGAGACATACTCTTTATCAAATGGAAAAGTTATTACAGATAAGTTTGGTGATTCAGGTGTTTGTTCTATTTATAATACTGACTCAGCAGTTGTCACTTGGCAACAAATGCAAAAGTTTGTTCAAAAAGCAAAAACTCAAGAGGTAAATGGAGTATTTACACACCCTAATACATCTATTAAGTGTGGTGGAGCACCTAAGAAGATAATGTACCTAACAAACTCTAGATTAGAAGAAGCAAAGGCAAGAGCAAATGCAAACTTAACATTCTACCCAAATGGAAGCAGTATGTTTGGTGTTAAAGAGTATCATGAGGCAATTGTAAAACAGTTTGAAAAAAGAGGATTTAACTGGAATTATAAACACAATTTAAAAGCTGTTGATATAGATAAAAAAATTGCAACATTTGATAAAAGATGGGAAGTAAAAGGTGAGTATGATCCTGATTTAGAAGAGTATTTTATGGAAACTAAGCATGAAGATGTACAAGTGCCTTTTGATTTTTTACATATCACTCCACCAATGAAAGCACCAGATGAGATTGGAAACTCACCAATTGGTTCAGGTAAAGGTTGGATTCCTGTAAATAAAGAGACTTTACAGCATGTAAAGTTTGATAATATCTTTGCTATTGGTGATATTGCAGCTGTTCCTATGGGTAAAACAGGTGGAAGTGTTAGAAAGCAGTACAAAGTTTTAGTTGATAATCTAATTTCACTAATGGAAGGTAAAGAGATGACTTCAAAATATGCTGGTTATACAGTTTGTCCTTTAATTACTGATATTGGAAAAGTTATGTTAGCTGAGTTTAACTGGACTAAAAAACCAACTCCATCATTTCCACTAGATCCTACACAAGAGAGATATATTTGGTGGTTACTTAAAGTATATATGCTTAAACCAATGACACAATATGGAATGTTATCAGGTAGAGCATAATGATAAAATCAGAGTTGAAAATCTACTTTATTATATTTGTAATCTCTTCAATAATTATACATATAAAACAGTGGTTTTCTTATCCAATAGAGCATTTTAATGCTCTATTTAACTCTTCTACTGCATTTGGATTTGATTTTTTACACCCAATTATATTCTCATTTTTTATCTATTTACTAATTTTAATCCCAAGAATATTCATAAAAGGGCTTAAAAAGCTTAAAAAATAGGCACTATTTTTTATATATAATAGTTTCTTAATATTATTATAAACCCTAGTAATTCACTGTAAGTACATTGTAATTTTAGTAAGGTAAAATGTATTTAAGTAATTAATAAACTTACAACAAATCTTAATTAAGGGGTGTTAAGATGCCAGATGATCTTTTAAAAGAGTTTGAAAACAGACTTGATAAAGAGGGAATTTCAAGAAGAGATGCATTAAAGTTACTAGGAGTAGGTTCTGCATCTTTATTGACTTCAAGTAGTGCTTATGCACAAGATGAAACTTTAAGTAAAGTAAATGCAAAAATCCTAATTGTAGGTGGTGGGTTAGCTGGTATTTCAACAGCTGCAAGATTAGCTAGTAGTTTAGAAAACCCAAATATAACTGTGATTGAGCCAAATCCAAAATCAGTATCTTATCAACCAGGTAATACATTTATTGGTGCAGGGTTGTATACTAAAGAGGATGTGGAGTATAAAACAAAAGATTTTATTCCATCAGGGGTAAAAATTATTCAAGATAAAGCTACACATTTTGATCCACAAAATAATAAAGTAAGATTAGGAAAAGGTGAAACCTTAGAGTATGATTTTTTGATTATTGCTGCAGGGCTAGTTTTAGATTTCTCTAGAGTTCAAGGTCTTGAAGAGCTTGGGGATATGTTTACAGTGCAAGACTCAAAAAAGATTATAGATTTCTTTAAAGGTTCAAATGCTAATACTATTTATAATATCGATGGTGCAGTTGAAACTTGGAAAAATATGCAAAATAGTATTGAAGAGGCAAAAAAAGGAAAGAATGTAAAAGCTGTGTTCTCACATCCAGATACAGCAATAAAATGTGGGGGAGCTCCTAAAAAGATTGCATACCTAATGAATTCAAGATTAAAAGAAGAGGGTAATAGTGTAAAGAAAAATGTAGATATTGATTTTTATACAAATAGTGGAAAAATGTTTGGTGTAAAAGAGTATGAAAATGCAATTATAGAGCAGTTTAAAGCAAGAAGTATGAACTATACTTTAAAACACAATCTAAAAAAAGTAGATTTAAAAAATAAAATAGCAACATTTGATAAAAGATGGGAAGTAAAAGGTGAGTATGATCCTGATTTAGAAGAGTACTTTATGGAGACAAAACATCAAGATGTTGAAGTCCCTTATGACTTTTTGCATATTGCTCCACCTATGAAAGCCCCTGATGAGATAGGAAAGTCTGAGTTAGGCTCACCAAAAAGTTGGGTTCCTGTAAATAAAGAGACCCTTCAGCACGTAAAGTATGAAAATGTATTCTCTTTAGGTGATATTGCAGCTGTACCTCTTGGTAAAACAGGTGGAAGTGTAAGGAAACAGTATAAGGTATTAGCAGATAATTTAATCTCTTTAATGCAAGGAAAAGAGATGAAAGCAAAATATGATGGGTATACAGTGTGTCCAATTATTACTGATATTGGAAAAGTAATGCTTGCAGAGTTTGATTGGAGTATGAAACCAACTCCATCATTTCCACTAGATCCAACAGAAGAGAGATATATTTGGTGGTTATTAAAAGCATATATTTTAAAACCAATGACTCAATATGGAATGCTTTCAGGAAAAGCATAAATTAAATTTTAATAGGAGGAAGTTATGTATAAGAAGTTGTTTATAGTAGTAGTTTCAACTTTAAGTCTATTTGTTATGTCAGGTTGTGTTAGTAATCAATCTAATCTTTCAAATGCTAGTGAAAAAGTAAGAGGTTTAATTAAAAAACATAATTTAGAAGTAGTAGATTATGATTATGTAAAAAAAGCAATTAATAAAGGTACAAGAAAGAGTGCAACTGCAGTATTAATTGATGCAAGACCAGAAAAAAAACATATGGTTTCAGCAATTCCATCTAGTATTAATATCCCAGATACAAAATTTGAGAGTGCATATAAACAATTAGAGGGTGTAAAAAAAGATAAAGAACTAATTGTATATTGTGGTGGATGGAAATGTGGAAAAAGTCCAAAAGTTGCAAAGATGTTAAAACAAAAAGGTTTTTCAAATGTAAAACTATATCAAGCAGGTGAGCCTGAGTGGATTAAACTTGATTATAAAGAGGTTGATGTGGCAGTTGTAAAAGCTGTTCAAAGTGAAAATAGTGCATTATTAATTGATGCAAGACCTTATAAAAAGTATTTAGCAGAAACAATTCCAGGTGCAATCTCTATACCTGATACAAATTTTGATGAATTAAAAGGTAGGTTACCAGTAAACAAAGATGAAAAAATTATTGTATTTTGCGGAGGGTATGTATGTTCAAAATCCCATATGGTTGCAGATGAACTAATCAAATTAGGTTATAAAGATGTAGCAGTATACGCAGCTGGAATGCCAAAATGGAAAAAAGAAGGACTAAGAACTACAAAGTCAGCTTCAAAAATACAAAATAAAGATACTTCAAAAAAAGATAAATATAGTCCAAATGGTGCAAAATTAGGATTGGATGAGGGAAGTATTGATGGTGAGTGGTTACATAATCTAATCAAAGAAGATAATGTGCCATCATATATTCAAATAGTTGATGTAACTGCAAATGATGAGTTTAAAAAAGGGCATATTAAAGGTGCAATAAATATAGAAGCTGAGAAATTAAGTGCAAAAGAGTTATATGCAAAATTGCCAAAAGATAAAACAATTGTATTTAATTGTACAGCAGGAGGAAGATCTATTGAAGCATGGGTAAAACTTAAAAATGCAAAATATGATGTAAGTGATATTTTCTATTTTGACGCAAATATAGATTGTAAGGGTACAGATTGTAAGATTGAAGTAAATGAGCCATTAGGAATATAAAGTCATAAAAAAAGGGAAGAGAACTTAATCTCTTCCCTTTAAATTATTTTAGTCATATAAACTGCAAATTATTTTAAAGCTTCTTTAGCTTTTTCAACTAAAGTTGTAAATGCTGCAGAATCATTCATAGCCATATCAGCTAATATTTTTCTATCTAAGTCAATACCAGCTAACTTAAGACCATTCATAAATCTTGAGTAGTTAATATCATTTAATCTACAAGCAGCATTGATTCTTATGATCCATAGCCTTTTGAAATCTCTTTTTTTCTGTTTTCTATCTCTATATGCATATACTAAAGAGTGCTCAAGTTGTTCTTTGGCTTTTCTAAAGTGTTTTCTTCTACCACTGAAAAACCCTTTGGCCTGCTTTAATACTTTTTTATGTCTTCTTCTTCTTACTATACCAGTTTTTACTCTAGGCATCTTTGTTTTCCTTTACCATATATTTTTTAATACTAGGTGTCAGCAGTCTTGTGCTGAACTTTTCCACTTTTCGTGGAGGGACAAACTATTTAGAAATATCTAAATAATTACGCTTTGTTTAACATTCTTTTTACAGATGTTGCATCTGTTGCTGCAACACATTTAGGACTTCTAAGATTTCTTTTTCTCTTAGGAGTTTTTTTAGTTAAGATGTGGCTTCTGTAAGCTGATCCTCTTTTAATAGAACCATTCTTTTTTACTTTAAATCTTTTTAAAGCACCACTATTTGTCTTCATCTTAGGCATGGAAGAATCCTCCTTTAAAAATTTGCATTTTCAAATAATTGAAAAAGTTCGTGATTTTACTTAAAAATTACTTAATAGTTGATTAAAAAGAAATCAGAGAGTAGAAGAGAGTAGGCTCTCTTCTATTTGATTTTGAAAAATTTGTAGGATTTTTATAAATTGTAGGTTATTTTTTTTCGTCTTTTTTAGGAAGAACCATCATATTTACGAATCTTCCCTCTTGTTTAGGTACATTATCTCTTACTCCATACTCTTCAAGCATAGGCCATACTCTTTCAAGTACTTCTGCACCAGCCTCAGGATGAGCCATTTCTCTACCTTTTAAGAATACTCTACATTTTACGTGGTAACCTTTTTGCAAGAATTCAATAGCGTGTTTAACTTTATAGTTAATATCATTATCTGCAATTTTAACTGAGAATTTTACCTCTTTTACAACAATAACTTTTTGTTTTTTCTTAGCTTCTTTTTTCTTCTTTTCTTGTTGGTATTTGTATTTACCATAATCCATGATTTTAGCAACAGGTGGTTTCCCATCTGGTGCAATTAGTACTAAGTCTAAACCTTGTTCATCTGCTGTATCTTGTGCATCTCTTGTAGGAATGATACCATAATTAGTTCCATCATCACCTAGACATCTCACTTCTCTTACAGTGATGTCTTCGTTTAAAATTGCATCTTGCTTTTTCATTTTTCTACTCAAATTCTACTCCCGTTTTTAAGTTTGTTTAACATAATAATAAATTCGTCTTTTGTTAAATTAGATTGCTCTCTTTTTCTTCTATCTCTTAAAGCAACAGTTTTATTTTCAACTTCCTCATCTCCAATTACTACAATCATAGGCACTTTTTGTTTTTCTGCCATTCTAATTCTTTTATTCAATGATTCATTCATATCATATATTTTTGAATCAATGTCTTCTTGTAGTAACTCTTTTTCAAGCTCTTTTGCATAAGCTACGTGGCTACTAGAGATTGGTACAAAGATTACTTGTGTTGGTGCAATTGCAAATGGAAACTCACCAGCACAATGTTCTGTTAAAATACCAATAAATCTTTCAAATGAACCAAGAATTGCTCTATGAATCATCACAGGTTGTTCTCTTTGTCCCTCATCATTGATAAACTCTACATTAAATCTACTTGGTAGGTTCATATCTACTTGTACAGTACCACATTGCCACTTTCTACCAATAGCATCTAAAATTTTAATATCAATTTTAGGTCCGTAGAATGCACCACCACCTTCATCAATACCATATGTTAGTCCTTCTTGGTCTAAAGCATCCATGATACCTTTTGTAGTTTTTTCCCAAAACTCATCATCACCAATAGCTTTTTTTGGTTTTGTTGAAACTTCCATCTCATATTTAAAATCAAATAGTTTCATTAGTGACTCAACAAACTCTAGAACTTCTAAGATTACATCTTTAACTTGAGATTGCATACAGAAAATATGAGCATCATCTTGAGTAAACTCTCTTACTCTAAACAACCCATGCATCGCACCACTCATCTCATGTCTATGAACAACCCCATACTCAAATAGTTTTTTTGGTAAATCTTTATATGATACTAAGTTGTTTTTGAAAATTTCAATATGACCAACACAGTTCATAGGTTTAATACCATACTCTTGTTCATCAATTTCAGTAAAATACATATTTTCTTTATAGTTGTCATAGTGCCCAGATATTTTCCACATATTTGCTTTTAACATCTCAGGACCTCTAACTGGTTCATATCCTCTAACTCTGTGTGCTTTATAAAGAATATGCTCTAGTTTAGATCTTAATCTTGCACCATTTGGTAACCATAAAGGTAACCCAGCGCCTATATCTTCACTAAACGAAAATAGTTCAAGTTGAGTTCCAAGCTTTCTATGGTCTCTTTTCTTCGCTTCTTCAAGCATTCTAACATAATCATTTAGTTCTTTTTTGTCAAAGAAAGCAATACCATAAATTCTAGTAATCATTTCATTCTCTTCATCACCACCAAGGTAAGCACCTGCTACTCTTGTTAGTTTAAAGCTTCTTATCATTCTAGTATTTGGTACGTGTGGACCTCTACATAAGTCTTCGAAATCACCTTGCTTATATAAGGTTAATGTATCATCAGTAATATTTTCAAGTACAGCTTGTTTAAGTTCATCATTTTCGAACTTTTCTTCTATATCTTTTCTAGAAGCTTCGTATCTTTCAATAGGAAGTTTCCTATTTGCGATCTCTTTCATCTTCTTTTCAATTTTTGGAAGATCCTCATCAGAGATTTTAGAATCTACTTTAAAATCGTAATAAAACCCCTCATTTACAACTGGACCTACAAAGAATTTAGCTTCTGGATATAACTCTTTAATAGCCTGAGCCATCATGTGAGCACATGAATGTCTTAATATTTCTAACGACTCATCAGAATTATCAGCTTTAATTTCATCACCTTGAATATTTAAAGCTTCAGCAGTTTGAAGGTCATAAACTTGACCATCTTTTAATACACCAATAGGTTCCAATAAATTCCTTTTTGTTAATTTTTTTGTTTAAAATTTATTAATTTTATCGCATTGCTACTTAAAGTTAATAAATATAACATAATTTAGTAAATTTTTGTTACAATAATGTATGATTTTGAATACATCGAAGATAAAAACTGAAGCTTTATTACTGTTTTGTAAAGACTTGATTAACTCTTATAAAGATCAAAGTAATGAAAATATAAATGAGAATAATGAACTTTTAAATGAGTTTAATAAGATTAGTGATGAGATGCTTACACAGATTAATCAAGTAACATTTTCTACAAGCTACTATTTAAGTAATAGAAAAAATTTTAGAGTTAAAGCTGTCTTAAATGCTTATAACTTTATAAATTCAAAACTTACAAAACTATTACAAAAGAATTCACAGTTTAATCCCTCTATGTTATACTTTGCTTTTTTAGCTTTATGGTTTAAGGAGTTAAATAAAGAGGAAAAATCAAAAGAGTATATCTTTTTTTCTTTATATCCATATTCAAAAGCTTATGATGATTTTATTGTTAAAAATAGTGATGAGAAATCAAAACTTATGAATATAAATATGATAAAACTTGCAGAACAGATTATATATGAATACGATAGGGTAAAATTATCATAGATTAAAAGAGAAAAATCTCTTAAAATCTATATCTCATATTTGCTGTTATATTTTGCGCTTCTGTAACTGCTTCACCACTAGGTGTAGATGGTGCACCAAAATCTCCAAAGAATCCATTGCTTCCCGTGTAATCATAATCTATATTTGTGTATCTAAGAGTAAAACTTAATGCATCAGTTAGTTTTTGATGTCTATAAACTTCCCATGCAGTACCTCTTGCAGCAATTTTACTTCCTGCCATTGTGTCTTCTGCATAAGTCATTGATCTCCAATACTTACTACCTTTATTCCACTCTATCCCAATTCTAGAATCATCTGAAATAGGACATGGCATATTAGCACCAATCCAAATTGAGTGTCCAGTTTTTGATTCACTTTCTCCTAGCATTGACATATTAGCTTTAGGATTTGTTTTACTCATTGCAAAAGAGGCAAATAGTGTTGTATCATCTAGAAAGTCATTTATTCCATTACCAATACCCCAAGTTTTTAACATTACTGTAGCTAATTCAATACTTCCAAAGTCTTTAAATGATTGCTCATTTGTATCTAAGTTTCCATCTGAATTTGCATCTTGATACCCAATAACATTCCAAGCTTTTGCATAATTTGTGTGAATTGAGTACTGCCCATCATCATAAGGAACATAGATTAATCCTGCCATATCTATATTTTCAGTTGATGAGTCTTTTGAGTAATCTACTCCATTTGAAAATCTAAGTTTCGCATTTGTAAGTCCTCTTCCTGCACATACTTTCGCCCAAGAACCAGTCATACCAGTCACTTTTCCTAAATTAAATCTTGCACTTGCTCCATCAAACTCAACATTTACTGTGTGAGCTAAAGCAGATTTTCTTCGTTGGTCAGCTCTATAATTTATACCTAATCCATCAGTTGAAGGACGTCTTCCTACACTTGCTGTCCAAGAAATATCATCATTTCCTAAAAAAGAGTCATTTTTATATAACCAATAAGCCTCTTTTACATTAAGAGTATTATCACTTGTAGCACTTTCATTTGTTACCCAATCAAAGTTTGCATTATTATTATTTGTGTGTAGGTTTTCTCCGAATAGTTTGTTATAAGATAAAGTTCCATAAAACAGTGAGTTATCATCAGCTTTAAACTTCATACCTAACTCTAATCTATTTGACATTACAGCTTCATTTTTAAGTCTCTTTCCATTTGCAAGTTTATAATTTAGATTATCAACTTGAGTTCTAAAATCAACATCCCATTTGATATTATCATTTGCATCGTGAGCTTTAACTCTTTGGATTTTTTTAGAGTTTCTTTTAACTTTTTTTTCAAGTTTAACTACTCTTTTCTCATCATCAATACTTTTTTTATTTTTAGATTCTACTTTTTTTTCAAGTGCCTCAATCTTTTTCTTTAATAATTGTATTTGTTCATACATTTCTTGATTTATATTATTTGCATAAGAAGAGGTTGCTAAAGTTGATGCTAAAACTATACTTATATAACTTTTTTTCATAAGATTCCTTAATAAAACATTTTTTGGAATTATAAGTTTAATTTATTTAATGTAAAGTTAAAAGATAATAAGAAATTATAATAATAGTATTTTGAAGATAAAAAAAGCCACCTAAAAGAATAGGTGGCTTTTAAAGTTTATACTCTATTTAATATTAACAAGATGGAACATTACCTGAATCATTTGCATATTCATAAGAGAATTCAAATAAGTAAGGTACCCATTTATCTTTAATATCACTCTCTTTTAAATTTGGACAAATTTTAATGAACTCTTTTTTAAAGTTACCACTATCTTTAATCTCTTGCCATTCGTCTTGTGAGTGTTTTGCAGCAAATTTTGCACCATTGAATCCACACGCACTTTTATATTTTTTTATGAATATCTTCTGTCCCTTTGCAGCACTTGCACTTAATGTAGAAACTGATAAACCTAGAACTAATGTACTTGCTAAAAGTATCTTTAATAATTTCATCTTTTCTCCTAATCTTTGTTTAGATACAATTATAGCCAATATAAATAAATAAAATCTTATAAAAATTAGAAAAAGTGAATGGAATATGAAATATTTTTTATTAAAACAAGTTGTTAAATATCTTCTAGATAATGCCCATAAAATAAGACATTGTTCTAGAATAGACAATAATTTAATTATAATTGAATTTAATAATTCAAATATAATATACTTTGATATTACTAAGGGTAATAGTAAAATTTTTAAATCAGAAAAGCTTCTAAAATCAAAAAAAGATTTTAATGCACCTTTTGATGTGGTATTACAAAAAAGGTTTATAAACTCTAAAATAGAAGATATAAAGCTTTATAATGACGATAAAATTATAAATATAGATGTAAACTCAACATCCTCTTATAAACAATTAAAAACAACTTTACAATTTGAATTTACGGGAAAACATACTAATGTAATAATTTTAGATGAAAATAGAGTAATTTTAGAGGCATTAAGACATATTGATGAATTCTCTTCAAGTAGAGTTGTAAAAGTAGGAATAAAATTAGAAGAGATTCCTAAAAATGATTTTAAGTTCGAAGAGAAAAAAGTTGATGATATTGAGTCATATCTTTATAAAATATATGAAGATATGGAGGCTAAAAATCTAAAAAACATAAAGAAACAAAAGATTAATCAAGTTCAAAAGAAGATAAAAAAACTATCAAAAACTTTAAATTCATTACCTAAAAAAGAGGATTTGGAACAAGAGTCTAGAAGTCTTTATGAAAAAGCAAACTTGATATTAGCAAATCTTCATCAAATAAAACCATATCAAAAAGAGTTGATAACTTATGATTATGAGGGAAATGAGATTGCAATAGAGTTAAAAAAGTCATCGAGTATTTCAAAATATACAAATGAGCTTTTTAATAAAGCTAGAAGAGCTAAACAAAAAGCAAACAATATCTCATTAGAGAAAGATAATCTGAGTCAAAAAATCACATTTCTTGAAAAAATGGTACACAATCTAGAAAACTGTAATTCAATTGATGAGTGTGAGTTTTTAGTGCCTAAAAAGCAGAGAAATAAAACAAAAACAGTTAAATCACAACCTTATGAAAGCTTCTATTTTGAGGGGTTTAAAATAATGTTAGGAAGAAGTCAAAGAGAAAATATATATCTTCTAGAAAACTCAAAAGCAAGTGATTTTTGGTTTCATTTAAAAGAGCAAGCTTCTTGTCACGTAATAGTTCAAAATACAAAAAAGAAAATTCCTGATAGTGTTATAGAAGAAGCAGCAAAACTATGTGCAAAATTTTCCACAAATAGCTCAGGTTCTTTTGAGGTTGATTTTACACAAAGAAGAAATGTAAAAATACAATCAGGAGCTAATGTCTTGTACAATCCATATACAACTACAGTTGTAAAAATCTAATAATTTAAAACACTTATTAGATTATATTTTAAATTAAGCATTAAAATAATAATATTTCAAAAATTATTTTTAAAGGAAATAGATGAAAATTAAAAATTCATTAGCAGTAGCTGCGTTAGCAACTTTTATTTTTACAGGATGTGGAATTAAGACTTCTGATTATTCAGTATCAGCACAAAACGTACAGAAATTAAAAAACTATGAAGATATAAAACTAGGAATCAAATCTTTTACAGCTAATAATGAGGGTGAAAGCACAGTATTATGTAGAGCAGCAGAGACAATTGAAACTCCAAATGATGAATCATTTGCAAAATATATTGAAAATGCATTAAGAGATGAGTTAATAATTGCAGGTATTTATGATGAGAATGCTTCTTTGAAATTAAGTGGTCATCTTAAAGAAATTTATGCAAGTTCAATGATTGGAGATGCATATTGGTCATTTGATATAAAAGTTTCATCTTCAAACGGAAAAAGTTTTAACCTAGAAAGTAAAAATGAGTATGGATCAGCTTTCTTAGCGTACACAGCTTGTAATAATATGGGAAGTTCTTTTGCTCCATCAGTTAAAAAACTGATAAAAGACATAATTAATCATCCAAAATTTAATGAATTGATTTCATCAAAATAAAAAGGTATTCTCTTTTTAATAAATTTTTTATCAAAATTTAATCAAAAGCCAAACTTTAGTATAATCTTTGTTATATAATGAAATAACAAGGTTTACTAAATGGCTAATATACTCAAAGACAGTTCTACTAGAATTAAAACAGGTTTAGTTTTAATAGTTGCTATGTTAATCGTAGGATACATAGACTCTTATTTTGTAATGTGGGCACTTTTTGGTGCTTTACTAATGATTTCTATTTCTGAATCAAAAAGGCTTTTTCAATTAGAAGGTGATAGTATCTATGTATACACAGCACTTTTATGGTTTGCTGCATACTTTTATCCAGTTCCTGAAGATTTAATTTTTATTGTTGCTATTGGTTATGCTTCTCAACTAGCTTACAAGAAAAGTATTGATAAAAAAATGTTCCTACCTTTACTTTATCCTACAGCATCATTTATTTTTTTACTTGCACTTTATAGTGAATATGGAGTTATGACTCTATTGTGGTTACTAGTAATTGTTGCAGGTGCTGATACAGGTGCATATTTTGTAGGGAAAAGTATTGGTAAAACAAAATTTAGTGAAACAAGTCCTAATAAAACTATTGAAGGGGTATTAGGAGGAGTTGTAACAGCTGGTATTTTAGGAACAATATTTGCCCATGATAATTTAAGTTTTGTAATGGCTATTACTATTTCAGTAATAGTTGCTTTTGCTTCAGTATTTGGAGATTTATTTGAGTCATATTTAAAAAGAGAAGCAGGAGTTAAAGATAGTGGAAATATTCTACCAGGACATGGGGGAATTTTAGATAGAACAGATGGATACCTTTTTGGTGCAATTGTGATGTTAGTTCTTCTTAGGATAGTAATGTGATTGTATTAGGAAGTACAGGCTCAATTGGTGTTAATACATTAATTATTGCAAGAAAATTTAATTTAGATGTTGAGGTATTAGTCGCAGGAAGAAATATAGAGGTACTAAATAATCAAATAAAAGAGTTTAACCCTAAAAAAGTAGTAATAGCCTCTAAAGAAGATATTCACAAAGTAAATCATAATAAGGTAGCCTATGGAGAAGAGGCTATTTTAGAAGCAATTGAAAATAGCTCTTCAAAAACTGTAGTAAATGCATTAGTTGGTTTTTTGGGGTTAAGACCAACATTAAAAGCAATAGAGTGTAATAAAAAAATAGCTTTAGCAAACAAAGAGTCTTTAGTTGTAGCAGGAAAGTTTATAGATCAAAAGAATTTAAGTCCAATAGATAGTGAACATTTTGGATTGTGGTATCTACTTCAAGATAAAAAAATAGATTCGATGCAAATAACTGCAAGTGGAGGAGCTTTTAGAGATTATCCAATAGAAAAGTTAAAAGATGTATCAATAAAAGAGGCTTTAAATCATCCAAATTGGTCAATGGGAAATAAAATTACAATTGATAGTGCAACAATGACAAATAAGATGTTTGAATTAATGGAGGCAGCTTGGCTTTTTAATATAAAAAAGTTAGATGCAGTTATTGAAACAAAATCCTTAATTCATGCAATGATAAACTTTAAAGATGGCAGTACAACTGCACATATAGCAAATGCTTCAATGCAGTTACCAATAGCTTATGCAATTTTAGGTAAGTGTGATGAAGAGGTTTTACCCCCTGTTGATTTAGTAAAAACAGGTTCTTTAGAGTTTAGAGAAATAAAAGAAGATAGATACCCTATTTGGGGTATAAAAGATGAAATATTAAACAATATGGATTTAGGAGTAGTTTTAAATGCAGCAAATGAAGTAGCAGTATCAAAGTTTTTAAATTCACAAATAGGCTTTTTAGATATTTCAAAACTTACATTAAGTGCAATAGAAAGATACTCAAATATTAGACTAAATAGTGTTGATGATATTTTTGAGATTGATAAGGAAGTGAGAGAATATTGTGGGACTTGATTTAATAATACCTTTTTTAATTCTACTAATTTTGGTGGTTTATTTAATTTATACAAGAAGTAAGTTTGAAAAAGAGATTTTAGATACTTATGAAAAAAAATTTGAAGAGTGGAAAAATAATAGTACAAAAGTAGAAGAAAAATCAACTTATAAAGAGTTTGTAGGAGTTATTTATAAAGAAAATTATAAAATAAAAATAGAACTTTTAAAAAAAGATGAAAAAGAGAAGCTTTTAAAAGGAAAGTTTGAAATATCAGACTAAAGGATAAGGCATGATTAGGGTAGTTTTGTTTTTTTGTTTATCTGTTTTAGTATTAAATGCAGCTATTTTTAGACAAAATAGTCAAGATGTTGTTATTGATTCAAAAAGAAATTTGATGTGGCAAGATAATATTGATGCTGTAAAGCTAAGATTACCACACGATGAAGCCCAAGAGTTTTGCGAAGGCTTAATTTTTGCAGGGCATACAAACTGGCGATTACCAGATATTGAAGAGTATAAAACAATAGTAGATAAAACAAATACACAAAGCTATATCAATTATGCTTTTAAATATAATTTGCCAAAAGGTTACTGGGCAGAAAAAGCTCACTGGAGAACGCTGTGGTTTTATGCTGATTATATGAATTTTATAAGTGGAACAGCCTATTTTGATAGTAGACATAAAAAGAAATATTTTAGATGTATAAGAGATATTAGATAAGGATTTTTAATGAATAAAAAAGTTTTAATATTACATGGATTAGGTGGAAGTGATTATCCTCATTGGCAAACAATGCTTGCAGCAGATTTAATAAAACAAAATGCTACAGTATCTTTCCCAGCTTTTCCAAAAAGAGACAATCCTATTTTAGAAGAGTGGAAAGAGTGCTTACTAAAAGAGATAGAACATTTCAAGCCAGATATTGTAATTTGTCACTCTTTAGCAAATGTATTGTGGTTTCATACTTGTGAACAGTTAGATATAGAGTTGGAAAAACTTATGTTAGTAGCTCCTGTATCTAAGTATAGAGAGGTTGAAGCAGCTAAAACATTCTATCCGTACAAAGCACCAAAGAGTTTAAAAGCAAAAGAGATAATAATGATTGCCTCTACAAATGATCCATACATGACAGAAGAAGAGGCTATGGAGTTAAAAGAAGAGTTAGAAGTTGAAATTGAAGTTATGAAAGATGCAGGACATATTAATTCAAGTTCAGGTTTTGGAAGTCATGATTTTGCTTTAGAGTGGTTAACAAAAGATGAAAATAGTAAAGGTTACTTATAAATGGCAAAATCTTTGATTTTAAGTATAGAGTCAAGTTGTGATGATAGTTCAATAGCCATAACAAATATTGAGACAAAAGAGTTGTTATTTCACAAAAAAATCTCGCAAGAACTTCAACATAGTGTTTATGGTGGAGTTGTACCAGAGTTGGCTGCAAGACTTCATGTGGAAGCTTTACCAAAAATTTTACAAGAGTGTGAAGAGTATTTCAAGGATTTAAAAGCAGTTGCAGTTACAAATGCACCTGGGTTATCTGTCACATTAATGGAGGGAGTTACTATGGCTAAAGCCTTAGCTTTGAGTTTAGATATTCCATTAATTGCAGTAAATCACTTAAAAGGGCATATATACTCACTATTTATTGAAAAAGAAGAAACTCTTCCTATGACAATTCTTCTTGTATCAGGTGGACATACTCAAATTATAGAAGCAAATAGTTTAAATGATATGAAATTAATTGCTTCAACAATGGATGACTCTTTTGGTGAGAGTTTCGATAAAGTAGCAAAAATGTTAGGTCTTGGCTATCCTGGTGGACCTATTGTTCAAGAGTATTCACAAAAAGGAGATCAAAATAGATTTGATTTTCCTATTCCACTTAGAAATAGTCCTAAAATAGAGTTTAGTTATAGTGGATTGAAAAATGCAGTAAGAATGCAAATAGAGAGACTTGAAAACCAAGAAGAGGGAATAACTTTACAAGATAAGTATGATATTTGTGCCTCTTTTCAAAAAACAGCAGTAGCTCATATTATGCAAAAATTGAAAAAATATTTCAAAACAAAACATATACAAAACTTTGCAATAGTTGGTGGTGCAAGTGCAAATATATATCTAAGAGAAAATCTTGAAGAGTTATGTAGTAAAAACAATGCAAAACTTTTTTTAAGTGAATTAAAATATTGTTCAGATAATGCAGCTATGATTGGTAGAGTTGCAATACAGCAGTATAAAAATAATGAGTTTATATCATTGGATGAAATTGATGTACAAACTAGAATAAAGGAGTTTTAATTTGGATTTAGCCAAAAAGTTATCAGAACAACTTCAATCTAATTTAGAAGGTGATAGTTTCGATACAAGTAAAGAAGATAGAAAAAATAAAAATAAACAAAAAAGTGAAATTATTCCAAAAAACCAACATCAATTAGTTTTTACATTTGAGAAAAGAAAAGGTAAACCAATAACATTAGTAGGAAGATTCTATTTAGAAGATAAACAAAAAAAAGAGGTTTTAAAACTGTTGAAGAAAAAGCTTGCATGTGGTGGTGCAATAAAAGAAGAGTGGATTGAAATACAAGGAAATGTTAAAGAGAAGATAAAAGATATTTTAGAAAAAGATGGCTGGAAATTTAAAAAATAAAAGGACTTAATAATGCAAAAACTTTTTGATGAAGTAGGAACATTAGATAAAAGGTGTTATGAAGAGTTTTTATTAACTGAAGATTTACTAATGGAGCAAGCAGCTTCAAACATTTTAAGTTATATAGAAGACAATTACTCAAATAATGAAAAAGTAGTGATTGTTTGTGGTCCAGGAAATAATGGAGCAGACGGATTAGCTCTTGCTAGATTACTTTATAGAAAGTTTAATGTAAAAGTATACTTAGTAGCAAAACCAAAAAGTAAAATGGCAAAACTACAATATCAAAGAGCAAAAGTATTAGGTATAAAATTTACAGAAAAAATAAAACAAGCAGATATTATTGTTGATGCAATTTTTGGAAGTGGTTTAAATAAACCTTTAAATGATGAGGTTTCACAACAGCTTGCTTTTATTAATTCAATAAAAGCTTTTAAAATAGCTTGTGATATACCTACAGGAATTAACCAAAAAGGACAAATTCAAACAACAGCGTTTCAAGCTGATATAACAATAACTATGGGTGCATTAAAAACATCACTATTTTTAGATGAAGCAAAAGATTATGTTGGAGAGATAAAAGTAGGTAATTTAGGTGTTCAAAGAGATGTATACGAAACAAAAACTAATATGTATCTATTAGATGAAGAGGATTTAAAGTTACCTTTTAGAAATCAAAAAGATTTACATAAAGGAAGTTTTGGACATTTAAATGTAATTGCTGGATGTAAAAAAGGAGCTGGAATTATTGCTGCAAAGGCAGCATTTGGCATAGGAGCAGGATTAGTTACTGTTGTTTGCCATGAAGAGTTAGATTTACCTTATCACATAATGCAAGCACACTTTACTACAAAGGGCTGTTCTGCAATAGCTATTGGAATGGGATTAGGTAAATATGAAGAGAATGAAATTAAGAAGATATTAGCAAAAGATATACCAATGCTTATTGATGCAGACCTGTTTCATGAAAAGATAGTTTTAAATGTATTACAAAAAGAGGTTATTCTAACTCCACATCCAAAAGAGTTTTGTTCACTATTAAGACTTTGTGGAATTGCAAATATTAATATTGATGAATTGCAAAAAAATAGATTTTTCTATGTTAAAGAGTTTACAAAAAAATATAAAAAACCTGTTCTTTTATTAAAAGGGGCAAATGTAATAATAGCACAAGATAAAAAAATGTTTGTAAATGATAAAGGAACAGCTGTTTTAAGTAAAGCAGGAAGTGGAGATGTATTAAGTGGTTTAATTGCGTCATTATTAGCACAAGGTTATAATATTTTAGAAGCAGCAATAAGCGGAAGCTTAGCTCATAGTTTAGCAGCAAAGAATTATTCAAAAAATGATTATTCTTTAATCCCATCAGATTTAGTAGAAGAGGTTAGAAAATTATGAATGCAGTAATAGTACAAACAACTTGTAGTTCAAAAGTTGAGGCTAAAAATATAGCAAGTTTATTAGTAAAAGAGAAGTTGGCAGCTTGTATTCAATTACATGAAGTTGAGTCAGTATATACTTGGAATGATGAATTATGTTGTGATTATGAAACCTTATTAAACATAAAAACAAGAAAAGAAAACTTTGAGAAAATAAAAAGCAAAATAAAAGAATTACATAGCTATGATATTCCAGAAATAATTCAACTAGATATTACAAACTCAAGTAAAAAATATTTAAAATTTATATGTGAAAGTTGCTAAATTAAGTAACTATAATGTATTAGCAAAATCGGAGGAATACAATATAATGAATGATGATATTTTAAAAATTGGTAAATACGAATTTAATAGTAGATTAATTGTTGGTTCTGGAAAATATGATAGTTTTCAAACTACAAAAGATGCAACATTAGTAAGTGGTAGTGAACTTATCACTGTTGCAATCAGAAGAGTTAATATTACAAATCCTGATGAAGAGAATCTATTAGATTATTTTAAAGATACAAATGTACAGTTATTACCAAATAGTGCAGGATGTTTTACTGCAGAAGAGGCAATTACGACTTTTAGACTTATGAGAGAAGCAACAGGAATTGATTTAATAAAATTAGAAGTAATTGGTGATGCTAATAAAACTCTATATCCAGATGTAATTGATACAATAAAAGCTTGTGAAGTTCTAAAAAAAGAGGGTTTCACTATTATGGCATATACAAGTGATGATCCAATCATAGCTAAAAAGTTAGAAGATGCAGGTGCAGATGCAATAATGCCATTAGCAGCACCAATTGGTTCAGGACTTGGTATTCAAAACCCATACAATATTGTATTTATTAAAGATGCTGTAGAAGTTCCAGTTATTGTTGATGCAGGATTAGGTTGTGCAAGTGATGCAGCAGCTGCAATGGAACTTGGAGCTTCAGGAATTTTAGCAAATACAGCAATTGCACAAGCACAAGATCCTATGGCAATGGCAGAAGCATTTAAATATGCAACAATTGCAGGAAGAATGAGTTATAAAGCAGGAAGAATCCCTAAAAAGCCTTATGCAACAGCTAGTTCTCCTGTAGATGGGTTAATTCAGTTTTAGTATTAAGTGAACTTCTTAGGGGGAGTTCACTTGTATAATAAATGAAAAAAATCAAAAAATTAAGATTTTTTTCTAATACCTCTTGACAAAGTTTAAAAAATATAATATAATTCCGTCCACTTTTTGAAATAACATTTTAAAAAGAGATTGTCGGGGCGTAGCGCAGTCTGGTTAGCGCACCTGGTTTGGGACCAGGGGGCCGGAGGTTCGAATCCTCTCGCCCCGACCATTTAAAACTGGTGGGTATAGCTCAGTTGGTTAGAGCATCGGGTTGTGGTTCCGAGGGCCGTGGGTTCGAATCCCATTATCCACCCCATTTATTTTTGTACGCGTCCTTAGCTCAGCTGGATAGAGCAACGCCCTTCTAAGGCGTAGGTCATACGTTCGAATCGTATAGGGCGTGCCACTTTTAAAAAAGTTTATAAAACTTTTAGTCTATATCGCGGATGTGGTGAAATTGGTAGACACGCTAGACTTAGGATCTAGTGCCTCACGGCGTGGAGGTTCAAGTCCTCTCATCCGCACCATTTACTTTTTATTATGCGGGAGTAGCTCAGTTGGCTAGAGCCTCTGCCTTCCAAGCAGATTGTCGCGAGTTCGAGTCTCGTCTCCCGCTCCACTTTTATTTTTATGCGCGTCCTTAGCTCAGCTGGATAGAGCAACGCCCTTCTAAGGCGTAGGTCATACGTTCGAATCGTATAGGGCGTGCCATTTTAATTACCCAATCTAAACATAACACAAATACTTAACTAAAAACAAATATTAACTAAAACCTAAAAACTATAAATAAATAACCCAATAATCTAAACTATATATTAACTAAACTTTAAAAAAAACAAATCCTATATAAACTAATATAAAAAAGAAAAACCATAGACTATATTAAATAAATCTGCCAAAAAAATAGAAAAAAACAAGAAAAACAAGAGAGATAAAATAAGAAAGCCTAAAAACCCCAATAAAATATAGTAAAAAGGGAGATAATAGGAGAAAGAGGAAAGGAAAAGAGACAAATTAAAAAATTTAAGCCAATTTTTAGAAAAAGCACTTGACAAAGTAAGAAAAATTGTCTATAATTCCCGTCCAATTTCGCAAGAGCGACAACGAAAAGAGTTGAAGCAAAGAGGGTGAAAAGGGAAGTTCTTTAACAAAT
>JASMTK010000088.1:0-7345 GCA_041694355.1 Arcobacteraceae bacterium
TATAAACAAATGTTCAAAAAAGTTTATTAAAAATAAAAAAATAACGAAGATAAAGTTTAGAAAAATTATTTAAAAATAAGACAAGACTGTTCAGAAATCTGTGTTGAATAACTAATCGTAATTAAAGTTACAACTCAAAAAAATTCATCTAATCTTTCCTTAAAAAAATATATCAAAGAGAGAAATAGCAAGAGCAGTTCCTCACATGCATAGTCCATTTTTTATTCCTATATATAAAGTCTTAAAAGTTAGTTTCATGATTTCATCAAATGGGTCACCCAAGTTCAAATTCAATCATATTTTGAATCTTCAATTGCTTGTAATACAGATATATCATTAGTATAAAATTTTAATAATCTTTCTAACTCTTTATAAACTATTATATGCTATAAATTTCATCAAGTTTTAGTTAATATCTTGGTAGTTTTGATCTATTTGTATTCTCTTAGAAAATAAAATTTAGATTACTTATTTTTTTTATTGTTATAATCATACTTACCAACTGCAAGTATAATTGCAAAAGTAAGAATAATAAAAACAATAATCTCAACAACTGTCATTTTTTATCCTTTATGGAAAGTATTTATCTACAAAATAACTCATAACAGGATCCCCTGCATTATACATAAGTACAACAAAGCATAAAATTGTAGCTGAAACAGCATTAACGTAATCTTCTAAAAATAAGCATAGTACAATCATCACTGTATAGAATATAATTATTTGTATTTTAAAAATCATATTTTACTCTTTTTTTTATTTACAAATATTTTACAATAGATTCAGAAAAAGTCAATAGTTATAATTATATTATTTTAAATTTATTATTCACTATTGCCATTAGCTTTATTTGTAGCCTTTTTTTCTTCACTAGTAGCTACAGATACACCTTTAGCACCTAAATATAAAGTTCCAATTATTGCACCCTCAGTTACTTTTTTAGCAACATAGCCTAAATATAATGGAGAATTTGCAGTATGCTTTAGTGTCTTAACGGCAATATTATCTTCTTTTTTTATTGCACAACCTGTAAAAACAAAATTTAATATTAAAATTAAAATCAATATACTTTTCTTCATAAATTCCTTTCATATGACTTTTTAATTATATAAAAGTAACTTTAATTTTATTTTAAAACAAGAGATAATATATTCATATGCTGAGGGTAATGCATTATCAGACAAAATGGGAAGAACTATTATTGCAGGTAGAAGTTTTACATTAAATAACGGTGCTGTTTCTTCAAGATATGATACTTCAAATACTAGCGATAGCAGTACAAATACTGATAGTAGTGCTAAGAGTGACAATAGTAAAACCCATACTACTGGAGAAGAGGATATTGTTAAATACACTAAGGCAGCAGTTGCTGAAGCAATTAGTAATTCCACAGATGAGAAAGGAAATACTAATTGGAAAAAAGTAAGTGACTTGTTATCAATAAAAGATAGACTAGATTATAATTCAACTCCGAAAAATTTAGTTACTGAAACACTTGCAGATTGGGGTTATAAGTTACATACAGATGAGGATGGGAACTTAACTGTTAGTACTGAAGAAGCTTCAGATAATATATCTACTGCAGGCATATTTGGAGGAGGTTTATTAGGTACAATAGCTATAAATAAAGGTTCAAAGGTTTTTAATAAGAAGAAAGTACCAGTAAAAGAAGAAGATTTAAAAGAAGACAAAAACTATACAAAAAATGAAGATGGATCATATTCAGATAAGGATGGTAACAAATTAACTATTGATGAAAAAGGTAGAGTTGTTGGAGAAGACGGTGATGTTTTAATGAAAAACAACCCTAATAATGATGGTATTGTTGTGAAAGGTATTAAAGGGATTAAAAGAGCAACATGGGAAACAGGTAAAGAATTAATTTCTAAATCTACTAATAATCCCACTAATAATCCCACCGATGAAACCGAAAACAGCAGCTCCAACAAACAAGACACCGATAGTACAGATAGTACTGATAATGATAGTTCCCAACATAAGGACTCCTCTAATAATAATGATAAAACAATTATACCACAGAATGAGGATGTTGGCAAGGATAATGCACAAAATAGAATAAATAAAGCAATAGATAATTCAAGAAATAAAAATGCAAAAGCTTTTGAAAATGGAGATATATCAGAATCAGACTTTAAGAAAAAAGAGATGAGGTTAGATCAGTTAGAAGCAAGCCTTGATAATGGAAATGTTAGTTTTAATTCTTTATATAAAGCAGATATTAAACCTGCTGACTTAGACTTAATGATGAATGAGAAAGGAAATGTAGATTTTGAAAAGACTAATAGTAGTATTGAAAGAGCAAAACAATTAAAGCAAAATAAATTAACAGGTACAGATAAACCGACCGCAACCTCTTCAGAATTAGAAGCTCAAGAAAGATGGATAAATGAGAAGCAAAAAAGTTTAGATCCTGAAAGTCCAACCGATGTAGACGAATATGTAGAAAACAATAATGGTGCAAAGAGTAGAGTTAACTACTCCCCATCAGGTCGAGAACCATCAGAACCAAAATATCCAGTGAATGCACCCCAAAGTGCAGCACCAACCCAAAGCACACAAAATATTAAAAATCCAGAAACTAATGCTGATCCCATAACTGACTCCTCTAATAATAATGATAAAACAATTATATCACAGAATGAGGATGCTGGCAATAGTTTATAATATTAAAATTATTACCTAATAATATCTTCTGCAAATATAACTGGATCAAACCTAATATTATCACTTTTAAAAGACGTACATACATTTTCTACACGAATTGTTTTTTATCTAATCTGTAATGCAAATTATTTTATATATAGTAGAAAATAAAATTTAGAAACTGAACTTACTTGAGGAATAAGTCTATACAAAAATTATTTTAAAATTAAAGTAGCAAACTCAAATGTACCAATAGTCACTAATAATAGTTTCTTATTATTTATCACTATAAACTACATAATATATCTTATGTAATTTTACTCAAATAGTGATTCACAAAATATGTCAGAAGAAAAATTAGAAAAGATATTAAAAGAAAACTCTTTTCTTAATAAGGCTTTTTTTTTCTAATGCTTATATTATTTTACTAGTTTTTCTTCCAACAAGTGTAATTTATCTTTTGTTTACTTTATTCATATAAAACCTTTTGTAATTGAGTTTTTTGTCCATCTTTTACTTTTTTATGTACATTTAAAAGAGGTTTTACATGTGGATCTCGCCCTAACACAAAACTTTGTTCATCAACAATTACTTTATAGGCTTTATTAAGTTGTATGGCTCTTTTAGGACTTGGTAATATTAAATGAGAAATATCACTTTTAAGTTTTTTAACCTCTTCTTCTTTTAATTTCCAATGCTGTTTTTGGTAAACTTGTGGGTTTTCTAACTTTTCAAGCAAATCTTTTTTTATATTTTTTTCATCTTTTTCCCAATTTTCTACAAAGAACTTTTTCATTATCTCTTTATTTTGTCTAAACTCATCCCCTGCATTATTAGTTTTCAAATATTGTACATACTCGGTATCACCATTTTTTAGTAACTTATCTTTTATCCCTTCTAAACCTTTTTGACTCCAATGATACCAACCATTTTGAAAACTATTAGTCCCTAATTTTCTCTGGAAAACAAATGTAGAATCGGCAATTGCACCAATATTATTGTGACAACCCATACAAAAAATAGTTTCTTCATAACTTTGTGGCCTTAATTCACCTTGTACATCTTCAATAAAACCTTGATATCTCCACCCCAAAGCATTGTATACTCCAACTTCAGCATTTCCAATAAATTGTTCTAACCTATCAGGATTATCATGTTTTCCTTTTAATTTTGAAAGACCTAAGTTTTTAAGCTCACTATATGAGTGCCATTTTACTTTTTTTCCATATCTAAGCTCTTTCATACGTTTAGATAATTCTATATCTCCATCTTTCTTTACACCAATATATCTAACTGTGTGTAGAAACTCTGTTCCAATAGGATATAGACCTGGTGCTATCATTAATTTATTATCATTAAGAAGTTTTTTTGCTTTTCCAACATAAGTCATTGAAAAATTGGAGATTTTGAAAGTATTATTATCATATTTTGGTTGAGTCCAATTAAAAACTACTTTTTTTGCAATATCAAATTTCCCATTTTGATTTATATCAAAACCATATTTTCTTTCATCAATTGGATCTATTTTTACATCAGCTTGTTTAATTAAGGATTCAACAATAGATAAATTTAATTTATAAACCTCTTTATTAAAATTTCCATTTTTATCTAATCTAAAATCCTCACCTAATCTAATAATCACATCATCTGTACTTCCATTTGTAGGCCAAAAAGTTCCAGGAAATGGTCTATAAGCAAATGCTCTCCAACCTGTGTAATTACCATTTAAATCTTTATCAAAGCCTTCTTCATCAAAATTAAAATAACAATCAGGAGTGTATCCATCCCATCTACCATTTTTATTATAATCCCATTTTTTAGGGATATTCTCAAGTTTTTCTTTTAATACAATTTTATTATCTTTAATATAGTTGTTATTGTTTATATACTCTAAAATCTCTTTATCACTAATTTTTGAAACCTCTTTTGTTCTATCTTTAAAAAGATTTACCCAAGGGTTTTGTAAAGCAGAATTAGGAAAATTATAAGCTAATTGTAAATCATCATCGTCAATTGTATAGTTTGGCTCAGTATTTTTAGTATGACACGTGTAACAAGGATTATGTAATAAATCTTTGCTTTTACTATCTTCAGTTTTAGTATAACATTGTGAACTAATGTATGCTGAAGCATTTGATAATTTATTTTTCAGTAAGTTTACCTCAGTTGAAAAAAGATAGCTATTTAATAGTAATAAGATTATAAGTTGTTTTCTTAACATTTAGATATGCCTTAATTTAAAATTTTTAGAAGTAGAAAACCTAAGGGGAAGCTCCCTTAAGTTTAGATATATTTATTTAAATGCTGGGAATGGTCCAACTACACCAATCCAAGATTCAGTGTCAGCAGGTCTGTCCTTTTTATCTTTATCAGATTCACCAAATGGATGTTGAATTACAGTTGTCATATATCCATTTCCACCAATATTTGGATACCAAAATGGAGAAGTTGTTTCAGAACCATATGGAGATGTTAAGATTCTAGTAATATCTTTAGTTTTAACATTATAAGCCCAGATATAATCAATTTGATGTGCACCAGTATCTTCACCAATAACTAAAATATCAGAGTTGTCAATGAATGTTAAATTATCAGGCTCTGCAATTTTATCAATTGCACATTTATTTCCGTCAAACTCACTACCTTTTGGATACTTTTTCATCTCACCCATTACTTCACCAGACATTGATGTAATTACCATTTTAGAGTCAATATTTAAACCTTTTGCATCTTTAGCAGTTCCTATAGGAAGTTTATAAACACCTCCACAGCTATTTAATGGAAGTTTGATATCGTTGTTTCCACCGATATCATATTTATCATTATTCTTACCTTTTTTTGCAAAATCTTCCATACCATATTGAATTCTTGACATTGCTAAATAAACATTGGCATTCTTTTTATCAAAAGTAATACCCTCTTTCTTTCTAAACTCAGTAGTTGCCCCTCTTAAAGCTGCAAATCTTCTTGATTCTAATCTTGAAGCAATAATCCCCATACCTGGCTTAACCTTTAAGCACTCGTGACCTGCCGTTGTATTGATTGATGTAAATCCACTTGGACAAGTATCGCCATTTGGTGTTGCACTTTCAAATAAATCATTAAATGAAAGTTTTTTCTCAATAGCCTTTCTAATAGTTAAATTATCAGTTTTACCAAGGTTTATCCAAGTAATATTAAACTCACCACCATTCTTATCACTTGTTTGAGATAGTTTAGCAGCATATAATCTTCCTGAACTTAAATCTCTTGGTTCATCAGCAATAAACATAAATAAAGCACCATTAGTACCATCATCACTTAGGTATACAGTTTTTTCATCAGGCATAACATATGCTAACTCATGTGCAAATCTTCCCATAGAATAGTGTTTAATATATTCAGTATCACCTTTTGCATTTATTATCTTAACTTCTGGAGTCCACCCCCAGTAATATGGGTTAAGTGCAGATTTACCCTCTTTAAAATATAAATCAAAATTTTGATAATATGCATCTTTCTCCGCTTCTTTTGCATTTGGCTCATACTCTTCAGATCCTAAATGTGATCCCCAAGGAGTTTTCATACCTGCACAGTGAACCCATCCGCCCTCATATTTTGATTGAGAAATATGACTAGTTGCAACAGCTTTTAATCCACCTGCTTTTGTTTTCTCTAGTTTTGAAATATACATAGCTCCAGGTCCACATTCAAATTGAGTAATTGCAAAAAGTTCACCACCTTTTTCATGAAGTGTCGTATGGTCTGGTCCTGAACCATCTTTACTAGTCTTACATACAAAAGGACTACCATCTTTATGGTTTATAGGTTCTCCCATTTCATTTTTAACTTGGCCAAAAATCTCCGTTGTTTTACCATCCAAACTAGGAAGTTTTTCTCCAGTTCTTGCAATGGTATGCCACCCTATTTTATGAACTTTTCCATTTATAACAACTTCATCTGAAGTCATAATTTTTTTCTTTTCTGCATCAGTTGTAGGGGCTGCAACTGGCTTGAAATAGATTTCATTATGTTTATCTTTATTTACCGATGTCATTTCTGGCTGGCTACAGGCTGTAAAATTTAATACAATCGCTGAAGTTACAAATAAACTTTTAATAACGTACTTTTGATTCATTTTTTTCCTTTTGTCTTAATTTGTTGAATTATAGTTTTTAAAGATTACAAATCAATTTCAAAAATAGAAAAAATAATATTGATTACAAAATAATTACATGAATAAGAATAGATAAGACTTTAGGTGTTTTAGTAAATTTGAGTAACCTTAAATAAAAATTATTTAATTAATCTTATATTTTGAATAGTTTTTAATAATTCTGTTAGAGATTTACAAATCTTATTTTATTAAGAATATGTAGTGGTAAAAAACTACTTTTATTAAATAAAATAAATGAGAAAAGAATGTTAATTATTTTTGATTTATCATACCTATAGTTTTAATTTATATAGAATGGTTTACTATTCTATTTTTCTAGATTTTTGCCATTCTTTTATTGTGTTTTTCGATGAAAATAATCTTATTAAAATTGGTAACCCTACCATAATTCCTACAATTAAATATCCAATATTTAAATCCATTAAAGCTCCTATTTTCCAATACTAGATTAAAAACAAATTTTACAATAGTCCATGTAAACCTCTTCTTACTTAAGATAGTTTAAATTAAAATAATTACTTCCCA
>JASMTK010000089.1:0-22738 GCA_041694355.1 Arcobacteraceae bacterium
TGGCTTGGTGGATATATCAAAGATAATAAAGAGGTAAAAACTTTAGATACTCTAAAAGAAAACCTAAAAGACAAGTTTGAACTACTTGATACTATAGATGTTCCTTTTGTGATAAAAGAGACAAATAGAAAACATCAGTATACAATCTCACAGATGAGTATCTGGAAAAAAAGATAGGAAGTTTTCCTGTCTTTTGGGTTGATTTAATTTAGAAATAATCTAATAAAATAAGTATATTAATGACATTATGTTAAAATCACAATAAAAAATTTATCAATAACTAATATGAATAATGAAGATAGAGAGTTTTTTATTGATTTTTATTCAGATTTTAATGAAGCTTTATCTTTATATAAGATAAATGGACTAAGTATATTTGTCAATATAATAAGAAAAAATATTTGTAAAATAAAAATAATTAATGATGAAAATGAATTTGAAAATACTCATAAAAATGGTGCAAAAAAAATTGTAGGTATAGTATTTTCTTGGAGTGTAAAGTATCTTAGAAATAAAGCACTGGGAGTAATAGATTCACAAATTGTTAAATATCTTGAAAACGAAGCTGAAAAATGGTCTAAACTTCCTAATTTTAAAGAAGATAATATTGATGTTATCGATGGAGAAATTGAAGATTAAAAAAGATGATAAGATGCATAAGACTAGTTAAGTTTAATCTAAAATTTGGTCTTGAAGTAGTGACAGGGGAGTGACTAATTCCCCCTTTTATCAATATAGTTCAATTGCTAAAATTGAAAATATTAAAACTAACACTACTAATTTATACAACATTGAAACTCCTTTCAATGAACACTCCCACCCAACACTACCCGCAAAAAAAAAGGTAAGGTTTTACCCTTACCTTCAGTGTAAATCTAGTAGGTAGTCACTCCTACAAGAGTTTCAATGTATTGTATAAATTGGTACTATTATACAAAAACATACATACAAAGTCAATAGTATGTACGGGTCCAAAATACATAAAAAATTGGAGTCAGGTCATAAATTTCAACTTTTTTAAAATTTAATACCCCACAAAAGATGTAAGTATAGAATTAATATATGTAAAGAATAGATTCTCAAAAATATAAATTCTGATATAATATGTAATAAAAGTAATATTAAAGCTAAATAATCAACTTAATATGTAAAAAAGGTATAATTATGATTGAGTTTATGATTCCTTATGATATTATGGAAAAGTTTGTTGATATGATTGAAAATGTAAGGGTTCAAAAAAATATGACTCAAGAAGAGTTGTATAAAGCTGCTGGTATGACTCAGCGATCTTATGCAAATTTTATCAAAACAAAAAGTACAAAGTTTGTAAATATCATAAATCTTTTAATTGCTCTTGATTTAACAGCTAAACTAGAAGAGCTTATTAAAAATGAATCATTTAATTCTATCGATGAGATTAGAGAAAAAAACTCAAAAATTATAAAAAAAAGAGTTAGAAAATAAGGTATAAAAGATGAAAGAGATTGATGCTTATATATACGGTAAAAAAATTGAATAATGAAAATTTTGTATTTATTTCTTCTTTTAGTGAGCAATCTGATTTATTAAGTCAATGGAGAGGTTATGCAGATGATGGAAGAGGTTTCTCAATAGGATTTAATAAAATAATTTTAGAAGATGTAGGAAGTTTAGAAAAAGTTCAATATTGTTCTTTGTCTTCCGTACCAGAAAATATTTTAGAAGAAATAAATAAAGATTTAACAAGTCTAGGTTTAGCAAAATTATCATTTGAATATAATCAACTTATAGAAAAATATGCACCAATCCTGAAAAATCATAAGTTTAGTGAGGAATCTGAGTGGAGAATGATAGAAAGAATTTTTAAAAAAGATGATTTGTCTAGTATTAAATGGAGAAATAGTTCTAATAAAATTATTCCGTATATAGAAAAAAATTTCGAATATGAATTAATAAGTGAAATTATAATTGGTCCTAAAAATAATACTACTATTGAAAACATGAAGTTGTTTTTAAAATCAATTGGTTTAGAAAATGTTAGTATTATTAAATCTGAAATTAGTTATAGATAGAAATGAAAAATAAAATATATTTATATGCTGATGAAGCTGGAAATACGGGAACTGATTTATTTAAAGATAAAAATCAACCAATTTTTTATACTTCTGTTATTTTCAGTAAAAATGATATTGATGTTGATATGAATATAAGAAAAGATTATCAAAAGATTTGTGATAAATTTTTAAAGTCAGGAATATCTGAAATTCATTTTACAGAATTATCCCCAGAAGAAAGAAAAAATGTATCAAAAGCTATGATAGAACTTATTAAAAAATATGATTTAAAAGTTTTTATCTCACTAATAGAAAAAAGATATTTACCTAAACTCTTTTTCATAGATGAATTTTTTGATAGCGGATTAAATCCAAAAGTTTCACCTGAAATGTATAATGTACGAATGCATAGACAAATGCTAACTTTTGGAATAGTTAGCGAATTTGCAGATGAAGATTCAGAAATTTTTTTTAAATTATTTATAAATCAAGATAAAGAAAATTTAGTTGAATTTATAAAAGATATTATTCCTAAAATTACTAAAAATAAACCTCAAGGTCATATAGAACTTGTAAATAAAGCATTAAACTATGTGATAGAAAATATTGAAACATTTTTATTTAAAATTGATAAAAAAAGATTA
Organism: Arcobacteraceae bacterium; assembly: GCA_041694355.1. Taxonomy (GTDB): domain Bacteria; phylum Campylobacterota; class Campylobacteria; order Campylobacterales; family Arcobacteraceae; genus Arcobacter_B. The sequence continues at coordinate 2,678 of JASMTK010000089.1, forward strand.
TTACCTAATTTTCATATATTAAGTTTAATAATGCATTATGCAAGAGAACAATTTCCTAATAGTGAAGCAATTTTTAAACATGACTTCAACAGTAATATTTTAAAAGGACAGCCTAAAAAGTTATTAAATCAAGTTGTAACAGCTTTTGATATAGAAACTAAAGATTTTTCTTTAATATCAGATATGAAAGAAGACAATACTTTTAAGAATGGAATAGATTTTATAGATTCAAAAGATAGTATAGGAATTCAAATTGCAGATTTTTTTGTTTCTTCATTTAGATTATATTTTGAAAATAAGTTAGTGAAAGAAGAGAATCAAGAGTTAATAGATTTTATAGAAAATCAAATTCCAATAAACGGATTGAGTTTCAAACATACAGTAAGTGAAATATGTAAATATGACAAATACATAAATAAAGGTAAATGTTAATGAAAACAATACAAAAAAAACTAAATGATGAAGTAATTGATGGGTTATGCTCTTTTTTTAAAGGAGCAGATTTATTAATCTCAAATGATGAAGAAATAGCAACTATTTATGCGTATTTATTATTACAAGCAACAGGAATTGAAAGACTTCAAAAAATAATTTATATCTTAGATTATTATGATAAGAATGGAACGGAGATTACAGATAAAGAATTAAAAACTCAATTGGGACATGGTATTTTGCAAATCCATCAACAATTTTTATCTACTTATTTTGATCCTATGGAATATAAATATATTGAAAAAGCATTAGAAATTTTAACTGAAATAGTTAATGTAAAAGATGGATATAGATATACAAACTTTAATCTTCATAACAATGAAACTTTTAATATTCATTCTCATATATGTAAAATCTTAAATGACTTGGATTCTGATAACCTTAATGACCCTATAAAAACTTCATGGCATGTAATAAACATTATACTTACAAAATATATTTCAATTTTGGTAAATTTAATTTGGCATAATAAAGTTGGTAATAGTGAAGTTAAACCTATTTGTTTACAAGATTATATAGCTAAAGGTTGGCAAGAATTAAATTTAGAATCAGAAATAAAATCTATATTAGATAAATCAAAGGTTTAAAATAATGGCAACATACATAAGACTACAGACTACAAAGACAGTGACAGCAAAGCACAAGGTTTTTTTAAGAGTAAAAATAGATATGAAGCGAAGCAAGAGGATTTTGTGAAGACTCCTGGAAGTCCTATTGCTTATTGGGTGAGTGAGAGGATTATTGATATCTTTGCTAATAGTCAAAAACTTGGAGAAATAACAAATCCAAGAAAGAGATTAGTTACAGGAAACAATGAATACTTTACTAAAAATGAACTTTTAAAACATAAATCAGATAGTAAAATAGAAACTACTTTTGATAATTACTGCAACTACTGGAAAGAAAAATTCTATAAACTTCATTCAAATGAAGAAGAGTTAAATAGACTTTTCATAGATATCTATGAACTTCAAGATGAACTAACTCCTCATGTAGAGTTAAAAGATATAGTTTAGATCAGGATGGATTGATTGTAGCAAATCTAAAGGGAGTGTTAAAAATTCTGTGTCAATCTGATAAAATAATATCAAGGATTGACAAAGATGAAAGAAGAAACACAATTTGACTTTAATGAAGCAGTACAACAACTTTTAGCTGGTAAAAAGATAAGTGGTAAAGATGGTGTACTTGCTCCCCTAGTAAAACAATTAGTAGAAGCAGCATTAGAAGCTGAAGTAGAATCTCATATTACACAAGATGTTTTATCTGGGAATAAAAATAGAAAAAATGGTAAAACATCTAAAACTATAAAATCAACAGATGGTACATTTGAACTTAATACTCCAAGAGATAGGACAGGATCTTTTGAACCCAGCTTGTAAAGAAAAATCAAACAACAATATCAAATGAAATAGAAGAAAGAATAATTTCAATGTATGGCTTAGGATTAAGCTATAAAGATATAATCAAACATATTGAAGAAATATATAGAGTCGAACTTTCAACTGCAACAATAAGTGCAATTACAGATAAGATAATAGATAAAGTAAAAGCTTGGCAAAATAGACCACTTGAAGCAATATATCCATTTGTATGGTTAGATGCAATTCATTATAAAATTAAAGATGGTGGTAAATATGTATCAAAAGCAGTTTATACAGTTTTAGGATTAAGATTAGATGGTAAAAAAGAGATACTTGGACTTTACCTAAGTGAGAGTGAAGGTGCAAATTTTTGGCTTAGTGTTCTAAGTGATTTAAATAATAGAGGCTTACAAGATATTTTAATTGCATCTGTTGATGGTTTAAAAGGATTTCCTGAAGCAATAAAGACAATATTCCCAAATACAGAAGTACAACTATGCATTATTCATCAAATTAGAAATTCTATGAAATATGTTGCATCTAAAAATCATAAAGAGTTTATGAAAGATTTAAAACCTGTTTATCAAGCAGTATCAAAAGAAGTAGCAGAAGATGAACTTTTAAAACTTGATGAAAAATGGGGTAAAAAATATCCTATTGTATTACAGTCTTGGCAAAATAAATGGGAGAATCTATCTGTTTATTTTAAATATCCTCCAGAGATTAGAAAAGTGATTTATACGACCAACATTATTGAATCTGTACATAGACAATTTAGATGAAATCCTGCTTGCAGGCAAAACTTACAAAAACAAAAGGAGCATTTCCAAATGAAAATTCTTTATTAAAATTACTATATATGGGAATCCAAAATGCAAGTGAAAAATGGACAATGCCAGTTAGGAACTGGAATCTACCCCTCTCTCAGTTAGCTATATTTTTCGAGGGAAGGTTAGATGATTTTTTAGAGGTGTAAATTAGTTACAATTAGTTACTTGACACAGATTTTTAAACGGTCTCGCACAAACAGTAGGGCTTGATAAGGAAGAGATTTCAAATTGTTGGATAGATATACAAAGTCAAATTAAGTTGTTGAAGGCAAAAAGTTAGTAGTAGCAGTATTAGATTTAACATCTAATACCCTTTTTTACTCTATTGCATCAAAGCTTGTAAAAGTTCAAGCTCTTCATGGTTTTTATTTACTCTATCCATATCAGAGTTATTTATAGTTTTTTTTAACTCATCTAAACTATTTTGAACCTTATCAATTCTTTTTTGAAATTCTGCTATTTCTGAAGATATACCTTGTTTATCATTTTGCTTAGATTCTTTTGAGATATTATTTACATGAGAGTCTTCCATATCTATCACAACTTCACCTTTTGCTTTTTTTTGTAGTTCCATTATCATAAGTTCTAGTTTTGTGATCATTGAGTCTAAATGTTTGTTCTCATCTGAGCTAAGTGGTGGTTTTGCTTCTGTAATTGCACTTCTAATCTCATTTAGAAGTTCTTGAACCATCTCCAACTCTTCAACTGTAAGTCCTGTTTTAAATAAAGACATAATATCTTTTAGAAGTTTATCTGCAATCTCTTGTTTCTCTTTTTGTGTAAGCTCTTCTTCTTTTTCTTCTTTATCTTCATTTGATTTTTGAGCTTCATTTAAGTCATTTGCAAAGGCAGAGTTTGTAGTGTTTTTCTCTTCAACCACTTCTCTACCAGCTGCATTATATGAGATATTTTTACTATTTTCAAAGTTTACTTGCAAAATATAATCCTAATATAAATTTTTATAATATTATCATTTGCAACTTTATATTCTAATTTAGTATTATAAAAAATTCTCTATTTCATCAGGTTTTAATAGTTTACCACTACTTTTAACTTCCCCGTTTATTACTAAAGCAGGAGTATTTACTACTCCATACTCCATTATAGTTACTATATCTTCTACTTTTTCGATTTGAGCAAAAACACCTTTTTTAGCAACTGCTTTTTTTACATTTTCATAAAGTGCTTGACACTTTGTACAACCTGTTCCTAAAACTTCTATTTTCATATTTTCTCCTTATAAAATTGCATTAAATATATATCCTATCAATAGTATTGCAGTACCTACAATACCAAAGAAGATACTTATTAGTTTTACTGATAAAACTCTTTTTAAAATCATAGCTTCTGGTAAACTAAGAGCCACAACAGCCATCATAAAGCTAAGTGCAGTTCCTAAAAGCATACCTTTATTTGTTAAAACCTCTACAAGAGGCAACATCCCAGCAGCATTTGAATACATTGGAATTCCCATAAGTACTCCAACTATAGGTGCATACCAAGCATCACCGCCTGCATATTGTACAATTGTATCTGATGGGATGTACCCATGTATAAAAGCACCAATACCAATACCAATAATTACATATAGATATATTTTTTTGAATATATCCATCGTACCTTCCCAAGCCTCTTTTAATCTAGCTTTGAAAGTTACACTTTGTTCATCTGAACTATTACAACAGCTCTTTACAGGTTGTATATCTATTAAAACCTCTTTTTCTAGTTTTAAAGCCCCTATAATAAGTCCTGCAATTATTGCTATTAAAAGTGCACATATAATATAAAGTAGGGTGATTTTAAATCCAAAAAGTGAAAATAGTAAAGCAATTACAACTGCATCACTTAATGGAGCTGAAATCAAATAGCTAAATGTAACTCCAAGAGGAATCCTTGCTTGTAAAAAACCTAAAAATAGTGGTATGGCACTACAACTACAAAAAGGTGTTAACATACCAAAGAAAGAGGCTAAAATATGTCCTAGAAGTTTATGTTTACCACTTAAATAGTCTCTTACTTTCTCAACAGGAAAGTAGCTTCTAAATAGTGTGACTACATAAATAATTAGGATTAAAAGTATAAAAATTTTAACAGTATCATAAATAAAAAAGTGTACAGCTTGAGCTAGATGTGTTTCTTGATTCATTTGTAAAAAAGAGTATACAAAAGTATCAACTAGCTTTTCCCAATAATAAAACATAATATTTGAAATCCTTTTTTTTATTAGAACGATATGATAACAAAAAAGTATTTATATATCAATATATCTTGATATATTTATTACTCTTAGCTATTATTAATTTGTAAATGTTAATCTTATGTATGCAAAAAAGGAAAAGAAATGAGTAATTTTATAAAGCCAAGTATAGAAAAAAATTATGATAATGAGATTAGAAAAGTTGGTTTTGAGTTAGAGTTCTCAAATATTGATATGCATAAAATTCTAGATATATTAGCAAATGTTGAAAATTTTAAAGTTAAAAAGATAAATAATTTTTTTTATGAGTTAGAATCAGTTGATGGTACATATATTTTAGAATTAGATTTTGAACTTTTGACAAAACAGAAGTTAAAAAAAGAGGCAAAAAAACTTTTTGAAAAAACAAATATCCAAATAGATGAGCAAAATATCGAAAATATTCAAAACTTTATAGGTACTATTTCTAAAGATATTGTTCCTTACGAGATTAGTACTCCACCACTGCCTTTAGATAAGTTATATAAGGTTGATGAGTTAGTAAACTCTCTTAGTGAAAATAATGCTTACGGTACAAAAGATAAGATATATTATGCTTTTGGATTACATATAAATATAGAATTAATATCTTTAAAAACACAAAGTATCTTATCATATTTAAAAGCTTATGTTATTTTACAAGACTTTTTAAACTTTGATGCAAAAGTTGATTTAGTAAGAAAGATAACACCTTTTATTGATAATTTTAAAAATGATTATATAAGACATATTTTAGATGAGGATTATACTCCAACACAAGAGAGTTTTATAGATGACTATTTGACTTTTAACCCCACAAGAAATAGATCTCTTGATATGTTGCCTATTCTTTGTTTCTTAGATGAAAAAAGAGTAAGAAGTTATTTACCTGATGAAAAAATTAAATCTCGTCCGGCATTTCACTATAGATTATCAAACTCTTTAATAGGAGATGAAAATTGGAATGTATCAAGTGAGTTTAATAGATGGATATACGTGGAAAAGTTAGCAAATGATAAAAAAGCACTTGATGAACTATCAAAAAGATATGTTAATCATTTAGATAGTTTAATTAATTTAAGTACTTGGAAGATGGAGATAACAAAATGGCTTCAAGAAAACCAATAGTTGGCGTTTGTTTACCAGACAAAGGCAATTTCTTTGCATATATTTTTATTAAGTTTAACTTGTATTTACAAAATGCAAAAGCAATAAAGTTAAAACCATCAAAGAAAAATAGAGATATAAATAAGCTAGATGCAGTTATTTTAAGTGGAGGAAATGATATAAACCCTTCTTTATATGGTGAGGATAAAGATGCTCATAATACACCACTTGATACAAAAAGAGATAGTTTTGAACTAGAGGTACTAAACCAAGCTTATAAAAGAAGAATACCTATATTAGGTATATGTAGAGGTGCTCAGCTTATAAATATCTATTTTAAAGGAAACCTTTATCCGACAATATTGGACTTAGATGAGTATATTATTCATAAAAACTCTATTTTTCCTATTAAGAAGGTATTTATAAAAAGATTTTCAAAACTATTTAAAATAGTAAAAAAAGAAGAGGTTGTTGCTAATAGTATTCATAATCAAGCTATTAAAGATGTGGGAGAAGACTTAAAAGTAACAGCTAAACATGATAAGATAATTGAAGCTATTGAAAAGGTGGATTATCCTTTTTTGTTAGGTGTTCAGTGGCACCCTGAATATTTAGTATATTTAGAAGAACATAGAAAAATTTTTAGACATTTGGTGAAAAAGTGTAAAATTTAAGTATAATAATTTTATGATTATTAAAAACTATAATTCTTATAAAATTATTTATATCATCTCTTTTATATTTGTAGCTATTTTTCTTATTAATCTTAGCTTTTATTATGTAAAGTATAATGAGATTAAACAAGAAGAGATTTATGAAACTAAAGTAAAAGTTTTAAATATATATGAAAAAAAAGACTATGAGGTTTTTAAACTTCAAGGTGACACTTTTATATTTTTTTCAAGCCTCTCTTTAGAAAATAGAGTAGAGAAATTTGATACTTTATCATTAGCTTTTGTAACTACTAAACTTACATTTTTTGATTTCTTAAAAGGTTTTTACACAAATACTATTTTTTATGAAAAAGTCGAACAAAAACCTAATATATGGAAAACATTAAGAAATTATAGTGATTCACAACATTATAACGAAATGATACAAGAACTATATCAAGCTTTATTTTTTGCAAATCCAATAGGTGAAAGATTAAGACAAATCTGTGCAACTTTTGGAATAAGCCATCTAGTTGCTTTAAGTGGATTTCATCTTGCAGTATTAAGTTTCATTATTTACTATATATTCTATTTTCCATATAGTTTTTTACACAAAAGGTACTTCCCTTATAGAAATAGAAAATTTGATATTTTGCTTATAACTATATCTTTTCTTTTTATATATTTGTTATTTACTGGACTTGTTGCTTCTTTAACAAGAGCATTTGTACTTATGTGTTTGGGGCTTTATTTTCTAAGAAGTGATATAAAGATACTATCTTTTAATACTCTATTTCTTGTTTTTTTGATTGTAGTGGCATTTTTCCCTAGATATGTATTTTCTTTATCTTTATGGTTTTCAGTGTTTGGAGTATTTTATATTTATTTGTTTATACTTTATTTTAAAGATATGAAAAATAGAATAGTTCAGATTTTACTATTTAATTTCTGGATTTATTTAGCTATGAATCCCATCGTACATTATTTTTTTGATATTGCATCTTATGCTCAATTACTTTCACCTTTTATTACTATCTTTTTCTCTTTTTTCTATCCTTTTGAACTTTTTGTACATATAATAGGGTATGGAGGTATTTTAGATGAGGTTTTACTTTGGTTTTTAAATCAGGATTTAGAGGTATTTAAAATAAATACACCTTTATGGTTTTTTATTATTTATATTATAGTATCAGGTATGGCAATATTTAATAAAAAAGCCTTTATATTACTAAATATTTTACTATTTGGATTCACTACATATATTTATATCTAATTTCAAGTAAATTAAATCCTGCTATAATAACTAAAATCTCACAATAAAGAGGGTTTATAATTGAAAATAGTACATTTTAGCGATACTCACTTAGGTTACAATGATTTAGATATTTTAAATGAATACAATGTAAATCAAAGAGAGGCTGATTTCTATGATGCCTTTTCACAAGTTGTAGAGCAAATAAAGAAAATAAAACCTGACTATATAATTCATACAGGGGATTTGTTTCATAGAGCAAGTCCAAGTAATAGAGCTATTACCTTTGCATTAAAGAAATTTCAGGAAATAAATAGTTTAGATATTCCATTTATTTTAATAGCAGGAAATCACTCAACCCCAAGAACAAATCTTAGTAGTCCCATTTTAAAGATATTTGAAGATTATGAAAATATTTATGTATCTTATGAACAAAAGTATAAAAAAGTAGAGTTTAAGAATATCGTTTTTCATACTTTACCTCATATGAATGACGAAACAATAGCCCAAAGTCAAATAGACTTAGTAGAAGAAAATATTATAAAAAATAAGAAAAATATTATGATGATGCATTGTAGTGTAGGGGCTTGGTACTTAATGCAAGAGTTTGGAGAGTGGGTTTATCCAACTTCAAAAGAGTATATTTTTGAAAAGATGGACTATGTAGCACTTGGTCACTGGCATGGTTTTGGAAATGTGGGAAAACATCAAAATGTTTATTATAGTGGAAGTACAGAAAGAACAAGTCTAAATGACAAAAGAAATGAAAAGGGCTTTGCACTTATTAGATTTGAGGATGAACTAAAAGTAGAGTATAAACAAATAGATATACGACCAATCATAACTAAACAAATTGATTGTGAAAACTATGAACAGAGTATACAAGATATAGATTCAAGTGATTGTGATAATGCAATAGTTGAGGTTTTATTGAAAAATATTACTCCTTTACAATCTATTGATATATCAAATAAAGATATTAAAGAAATTTTCAAAAATGCTATGAGTGTTACAGTAAAAAGAGAGTTTAAAAAGCAAAAAGATCAAGAAAATATAGAACAAATAGAGGCTTTAAGTTTAGAGGATTATTTTTTAGATCATATTGAACAAGAGGTTACGAATAAAGAAGAGAATGATAGACTAAAGCTAAAAGTAAAAGAGCTATTTTTTAAATATGAAGAAGAGGTTAGTGATGATTCTATGTAAACTAAAACTAGAAAATTTTAAAAAGTATGAGTACTACTCTTTAGAGTTATCACAAGGTCTTATTGGAATAGTTGGTAAAAACGGCAGTGGAAAGTCCACTCTATTTGAAGCTATTTTCTTTGCACTTTATGGTGAGTTAAAAACTAAAGGTTATAAGGAAGTGGTTAGAAATGTAAATGCAACTTCAAAAGATGCTGTTGTTGTTGAACTAGACTTTGAGTTTGAATCAATAGATTATACAGTAAGAAGAGAGTTTAGAGGAAAGACTCTAAGTGCAAATGCAAAGTTTTTTAAAAATGAAGAGTTAATAACAACAGGTGCAAAGGAAGTGACTGCATCAATTACTAATTTGATAAAAATGAGTAAAGAAGCATTTTTACATACACTATTTGCTTCACAAAAAGAGCTTACAAGTTTGAGTAGTCTTAAAAATGAAGATAGAAAAAAGATGATAAGAAAGCTTTTAGGGTTAGAAAAGATTGATTATGTAGAAAAAGAGCTTGTGGAAAAAAGTAGAGAACTAAAAAGAGAAATTGCTGCATTTAGTGAAGTTTTATTGCCAATTGAAGAGGTTGAACAAAAAAGGAGTGATTTAAAAGAGTATAAAAAGAGTATAGATACTTTAAGTGAAACTCAAAAGGAAAAAGCGAAAAAGATAGATAAAGTAAGCTTGGAGAGTCTTGATTTAAATAAACATTTAGAGGAGTTACAAAAAACAAAAGAGCAAAAACAAAATCTTTACTCTAAGTGTGAGGTTTTAAAAAATACTATAAATTCCCATATAGATAATCAAGATAAATTAAACAAAGAGTTAGAGACTTTAAAGAAGAAACAAAAAGAGTTAAAAGGTTTAGAGGAAGTAAAGCAAGAGTATACAAGACTTCACGATGATATAAAAATTCAAGAAAAATTAAAACAAGACAATATAAGAAAACAATCACTTTTAGAAGAACAAGTAAATTTAAGAGAGCATTATAAAAAATCAAGAGACACTATAAATAGATTAGAGTTTGAGACAAAACTATACGATCAATCAATACAAAAACGAAAAGAGGTTGAAAAAACTTTAGATGAGCTTCATTTACAAATAAACAAACAATCTGTACAAGAACAAAAAGTAGCAGGACAAATATCAGGGGAAGAAAAACTAATAGAAGATATGAATAAAAAGATTGAAAATATTCAACTATTAGGTAAAGAATCAAGCTGTCCTACTTGTACAAGACCTCTTTTAGAGGAGTACGATAGTGTTATAAATTCATTAGAGCAAATAATAAATACAACTCAAAAAGAAAAAATAGATAAGGCAAAAAAAGAGTTAGATGATATAGTAGAGTATAAAAAACAGCTTGAAAAAACTCAAAAAGAGTTGCAAGATGAGAACCTAGAGTTATCAAAGAAAATAAACCTTATGGAGAGCCAAAAAAGAGATTTATTAAAAGAGAAAGAGCATTTTGAGAAAATACAAAAGCAAGGATTAAAAAATAAAGAAGAGTTACAGAAGCTTGAAGAGATAAATTATGATGAGAATATTCATAATGAACTTTTAGAGAAACAAAAAGAGTTAAAACAAAAGTATGAGTATGTATTAAGTTTAGAAACTATGCTAAAAAGAGTAGATACTGTAAAACAGGAGCTTGAAAATACTCAAAAACTTATAGAAAAATACTCTTTAGAGCATAGTCAAAAAGAGAAAGAGTTAAATAAAATAGTCTATGATGAAAAACAACATCAAGATACGAAAGATAAATATGATGAAGTATTAAAAGAAAAAGATAAACTATTAAGTGAATTAAATGATATTAAAGTTCAAGTAGCGACTATTCAAGGACAAATAACTACAATAGAACAAAGCCTTGATAATAATAAAAAACAAGAAGAAAAAGTTAAAGATAAAAGAGACGACCTCTTAGACTATGATAAGATTAAGACAAGTTTGGCACAGTTTAAAACTAAGCTAAACTCCAAAGTAGCACCTAGAATATCAAATATAGCTTCTACTATGTATTCACAAATAACAAAAGGAAAATATCAACATATTGAGGTTTCAAATGACTTTGACTTTTATATTTATGATGATGGGAAAAAGTTTCCTATTGAGAGATTTAGTGGAGGAGAGGTTGATTTAGCAAACTTAGTTTTAAGAATTGCTATCTCAAAAACACTAAGTGAACTTAGTGGGAGTACGAGTGTAGAGTTTTTGGCTTTTGATGAGGTTTTTGGAAGTCAAGATGAAAATAGAAGAGTTGAAATACTTGAGGCGTTTCATACAATAAAAGAGCAATATAGACAAATCTTTTTAATCTCACATGAAATAGAGATAAAAGAGATGTTTGAAAATGTTATTGAGTTGTAAGTAAGCAGAATTGCTTACTTAACTTAAAAGCAGAAAGAGTCAGTTTTGCTACTTTAGCAGTAGCTTTAAACCAACCCCTGGAATAGTTTCAATAATATCAGAATCTAGTTTTTTTCTAAATCTATAAAGCAAAGTTCTAAAGGAACTATTTGATTTTGTTTCATCTTTATAAATCTCATGTTCTAAACTCTCACTTGTAATTATCTCACCTCTTGCATTGGATAATAAATCCATAAGTTGCTTCTCTTTTTTGCTTAAAGTAATAATCTTATCTTGATAGTTTAAATATTTTCCTTCAAAGTTATAAGAGTAACCACCTTGTAGGTTTATTATATTTTCATTTTTCTCTTTTTGGATTTTCTTAGTTGCTTGAAAAAGTGCACTTTTTATATCTTCTCTTTTAAAAGGTTTTGCAAGATAAGTCACTGGCTCTAAATCTAAAGCATCATCCATTGTATTATCATCTGTATAGGAAGTTAAAAATACTATTTTAATATCATTATATAACTCTTTTGCCTCTTTTGCAGTTTGAATACCTGTGGGTTGATTGTCTCCTAAGTGTATATCTACAAAAAATATATCTGGTTTCTCTTCTTTTATTTTTTCTATAGCTTGCTCATGGCTTTTAACTTTTCCTATAATATTGTATTTACCTAATAGTTTTATAGTACTTTGCAACTCCATTGTTATAATTGTTTGATCATCTAGTAAAAGTACTTTTGGTTTATACATCTTTTCTCCATTTTATGATAGTTTTCACTCCATCTTGAGAATCTAGTTTGAAAGTACCAGATAACTGTTCTGTTGCTAATGTCTCAACTAAAGTTAATCCTAAAGAGTAATCTGTACTATCTTCTTTAAAACCAACTCCATCATCACAAACACTTAAGATGAAATATCCATCTTTTTCATTTAGTGAGATTTCAATACTACCTTTATTGTTCTCAAAAGCATATTTAAATGAGTTTGTAATAAGTTCATTTAAGATAAGTCCACAATAAATCGCTTGTTCAGTTGGTAAATTAGTTTTTATATCCATATTAATATTTATATTGCTATTTAAATAACTAGTTCTAACCTCTTGAACTAATATGTCAAAATATCTTTGAGTATTAATAGAACTAGTACTTTTTTCTAAATAGAGCAGTTCATGTAAATGTCCCATTGCACTTATTCTATTTTGTATTGTTTTTAAAACATCCTTTAGGGTTTCATCTTTAATATCATCATTTTGTAGTCTGATTAAAGAGACAATTGTTTGCATATTGTTTTTAACCCTATGATTAAGTTCTTTTAATAAAACACCTTTTTCATCTAATGCAACTTTTAAGTCTTTTGTTTTTTCATCTACTTTTTGTTTTAATCTCTCTTTTTCATCTTTTTGTTGGATGATAAGTTTGTTATTTGCCTCTTGCTTATCCTTTTGAAGTTGTTTAATCCTATCCGCAAGAGCTATAGAGAATACAGTAGCTTCAATTACTAAAGAGAACTCTACATAGTAAGGTATATAATTGAAAATATTAAAAACTCCTAAACTTGAAAGGTACATAAACATACCAGAAGTTAAGAAAATAAACCATCCAAAAAGTACAAAATATGCTTGTCTATTTTGCTTTATAGATGCATAAAAAGTAATAAATACTAGATAAATAAGTAGTATAACAGAGAAGATATTTCTATATCTATTAAATTCATCTGTAATTAAAAACACAATTAGAGTAAATGGGAAAATAAGTAGATAGATATTTAATATCTTATTTATTTTAGGGTATTGAAATGTACCTAAAAACTGTCTTGTAAATAGTGCAAGAGCTAATGCTGGAAAACCTACTATTAGTGTTGCATAATTTATAAAATTCATTATCATATCTTTAGGAATTATATAAACATTTGTAAGTCCTACATACATTAAATGGTGTATCATTATTCCAATCATATACATCACATAAAATAAGTAACTACTATCTTTTGTAAAAAAGTATATTGATAAATTGTATAAGGCTAAAATAAACATTGCACCAAAGAAAAGACCTAAAAATAGTTGATGACTTAACTCTTTTTTATAGAAATTGTTCTCTTTATGAAGATTAAGTTTTACAATTAAAGTAGTAATTACTGATGAAACTTTTATATAGTAAGTTGACTTCTCATTTTTTTTTAGATTTAAGGTAAAAATAGGATTTATAGTCTTTCTATTTTCACTTATATTTGCTAATCCCTCTTTTTGTTCCTTATAATTATTACTAGGAGAGTATAGACTAATATTGGTACTCAAAGCATTGTCATACTCAAGAATTCTTTCTATATCTTTATTATTACGATTCTCTAAAGTAAATTTCACCCATACTGTAAAATCTGGTGAGTATCCAAAGCCAATAGATTTTTTATCAACATTTTTAAACTGCTTGTTTTGTATATCTTTTATACTAAGTTCATTTGTGTAATCTATATATATTTTACTATAAGGAAGTAAATCATAAAACTCTTTATTGTGGTCAAGAACCAATGCATATGAGAAGTTAAAACAAACTATTAGTATTGGAAGTAATTTTTTAATTATCTGCATAAAATATAACCTATTATTAATTAAATATATTATACTAAAAAAATTATTAGTGTGAAGAAAAATAAAGAATTTTCAAATTTTCTCAAAAATGTGACGCAATACGTGACGTCTATTTGGTATAATATCTATATAAATTATTGTAAGTTTTACAAGTTTGGTAGATGCTAAACATATTTAGTAAAATATTTTAGCAACGAATAATTTTTTTTTAAGAGGAAAAATAAAGATGGTAATAAGTGAGGGAACTTCAAAAAAAATATTAAATCGTATAGAAACTATACAAAATATTGATATTAAAATGCTTATTAAAACCATAAATAAAAGAATAGAAAAACAGCTTGGCAGAGATTATAAAATTGGTCATTCATATTTTTCAAGTTTAATAGGAAAAGAAAAAAGTGAACTTATTGTAGAGTTGGGGTTAGTTTTTAAACAAAAAATCATACCTCTTCTTTTTGGTTATTTTAAAGCTGATTTAAATAAGATTGCCTATGTATTAGGTGATGATAGAAAAGAGAAAGAGTATAGATTTATAGATAAAAATCATAACTCTTTTGTAAATGATAAAGCTTTTTTCAAGCCAGAATCTTATATAAAAATTTATCTTTAGTACAGTATGCAAGAAAAAAGTAAACTTTTTGTAGATGGTAGTGTAAATCCACAAAAAGCTGTGGGGTATGGAGCATATTTATATTGTGATGATATAAGTTTATGTACCTCACAGGATGTAGTTACAAAAAGGTTTGAAAATACATCCTCTACAAAACTTGAAATAGAGACATTAATATGGGCCATAAAAGATTTATCTTTAAAGTCAAGTTTTATAGTCTATACTGACTGTCAAAATATACTATCACTACTTAAAAGAAAAAATAAACTTGAAAGTAGTAATTACACTACAAAAACAGGAAAAAGTATAAAAAATAAATCATTATACAAAGAGTTTTTTTATTTATATGAAAAGTATGATTTTGAAATAGTAAAGATAAAAGGGCATAAAAAAAGTTCAACAAAAGATAGTATTGATTCTACTTTTTCTTTTGTTGATAAAGTATCTAGATCAAGACTTAGACAAGAGTTCTAAGTATTTTTCTCTTGGTATCTCATAAGCCCCAAGACTTGCTAAATGGTCATTGTATACTTGACAGTCAATTAGTCTAATGCCATTTTGTTTTGCTTGTTTACATAGATGATAAAATGCAACTTTTGAAGCATCACTTACTTTAGCAAACATACTTTCTCCACAAAACACATCTCCTATAAGTAGTCCATAAAGTCCACCTACAAGCTCACCATCTAAGTAGCACTCTATTGAGTGAGCATAGCCTAGATGGTGAAGATTTGTATAGGCAATTTTAAAATCGTCATTTATCCAAGTTTCATCTTCATGTTTTCTTTTTATTGATGCACAGTTTTCAATAACCTTTTCAAAATTCTCATTTGATTTTATTTCAAAACCTCTGTTTTTAATAGATTTTTTTAAACTTTTAGAAACTTTCATATCATCAGGATATAAAACCATTCTTTTTTGAGGACAAAACCAATGAATATGGTTATACTCATCAATAAACCAAGGGAAAATACCATTTTCATAAGCATTTAGTATTCTTTGTGGATGAAAATCACCTCCAATAGCTACTAAATCATCATTCATCATATCTACACTTGGAAATTCAAAATTTTCTAAATCTAACAAATAGATACAATATTCATCATCTAATAATCTCATTTAACACTCTTCTTCTTTTTGAATAGTCCAATTCTTATATTTTGGGTTGCTTTTAATCTCATCTATCTCTTTTTGAGTAAGGTCTTGATATCTCATCTTTTTACCATCCCAAATAACACAAGAGAAGGTCTCTTTTCTTAATAACTGTTTTATTTTTTCAAACATATCAAATCCTTTAAAAACAGATTATATATTAGTTTTTTTAAAAGTTTATAAATTAAATTATAAGTGTTAAGCTGATAATATAAAAAATCACTAAATAAATAACAAACTGGACTTATGAATTTAAAAAAACAACTCTATTTAATCTTTGAAAATCCTAAAAAGCACAAGTATGGTACTGTTGTACAAGTAGGTATATTTTTAAATATATTTATAAGTATAATTATTCTTTTTTTACAAACAGAAAAAAGCTTAGAGGAGTATTTTGTCTTATTTGATATAGTAAATAAGATAAATGTAGCACTATTTACAGTAGAGTATTTATTAAGATTTTATAGTATAACAAACAAACCAAAAATCAAAAGAGTAAAATATATGTTAAGTCCACTTATGATTATTGACTTAATTGCTATTTTACCTTTTTATTTGTCTATGTTCAACGTGGACTTTGGTTTTTTAAGAGCTCTTAGAATATTAAGAATCTTCAAACTGTTTAGACTTACAAAGTTTGGGGAGTTTGATAATCTAGTAACCTCAATTTTAAAAGAGAAAAAAGAGGAGTTTTTATTTATTTCTTTAGCACTATTTGTATTGCTTCTTACTATTACTCCTTTAGTTTACTATTTTGAAAAGGATGCTCAACCAGAAGTTTTTACAAGTATGGTTACTACAATGTGGTGGGCAATAATTACTTTTACTACTGTTGGATATGGTGATATGTATCCAGTAACTGTTATGGGTAGAATTTTAACTACAGTTGTTAGTTTTTTAGGTATTGCTTTTTATGCTATTCCAGGAAGTATTTTTACCTCTGCCTTGTTAGAAAAGATTGAAGAGAAGAAACGAAAAAAAAGAAGAAGAGATAAAGATGATAGATTATAGAAGAAAAATCACAACAAATAGAGAATTTTATCCTATTGATGATATAAATATTTCATATGAAAGTGATAGGGGAAGAATTCTCTCAGCTCCTGCTTTAAGAAGATTGCAGAAGAAAACTCAGGTTTTTCCACTAGAGTTAAATGCAGCAGTAAGAAGTAGACTTACACACTCATTAGAAGTTTCCCAAACAGCAAGATTTATTGCAAAAACTATTTTAAAAAAGCTAGATAAAAAGTATGGATTAGATGAACTTGATGATGCATTTATTTCAACTGCTGAGATGTCAAGTTTATTACATGATATTGGAAATCCTCCGTTTGGTCATTTTGCAGAAGAGGCTATAAATGATTGGATGAGAAACTATGGAGTTAAGATTTTAAATAGTAAAGTTAAAGTTAAGACTTCTAAAGAAGAGAGTTTAAGAGATATGTTGATTGAAGATATTTGTAATTATGATGGAAATGCACAAGCAATTAGAATAGTTACAAAACTTCAAAGATTAAATCTCTCATATACACAAATTGCTTCAATCTTAAAATATTCAAGAGTTGCTTATGCAAATAAACCAAATAAATCAGAACCATTATCATACTTGATGAAAAAACCTGGATACTACTATTCAGAAAAAGAGACAGTTGATAAGATATGTGAAGCATTGGATATAAAAGATGGATGTAGATTTCCTATTACATATATAATGGAAGCAGCAGATGATATTTCTTATTTAAATGCAGATATGGAAGATGCTGTTGATAAAGGTATTTTAAGATTTGATGATATTTATAGACTTATAAAGCAAGAGTGTGAGTCTATGGGTGAGACTTATTTATTAGAGCTTGTAGAAAAGTTTTATGAAAAAGCTAAAAGTAAAGAGGATGAACCTTATCAGTTCAATCTATTTTTAACTCTGACTAGAGCAAAGTTAACTCATGAATTAGTAGAGCATGTGGCTAAGGTTTTTGTTGAAAATCATAAAGAAATATTTGATGGTAGTTTTAATAGTGCATTATTAGAGTATGAAAAAGATAGTAAATACACTAAAGCAATTGAAGTTTTACAAAACATCTCAATAAAGTATATATATAGTAATAAAGAAAAACAGACTTTAGAGTTAAAAGGTCATAAAATTTTGACTTCATTATTGGATAGTTATACACCTTTACTAAAGCTTGAAAGCAATGAATTTTGGGATTTAGTAGAGGATAAGAGTATAAAATGCTTTTTATCCCAACGGTTAATAAAACGGTTATCTTCAAAACACATAGTAGCATATAAACACAGTATTGAGAAGATAAAATATGATAAAAATAGTACAGAGTATCTTCTTGAAGAGTGGTATTATAGGGCAAGGCTACTTATTGATTATGTTTCTGGTATGACTGATGATTTTGCACTTGATGAGTATAAAAATTTAAATGCATTGGTTTAACTAACCATATTTAAGCTTTTTTTAAGTCAAAAAGGTGTTATAATTGTAATAACAAAAGCAATACGGAGGTGCTAATGAGGAAAGATTATCATTCTTAGAATTGTTAAACTTTAAATTAAAATAATTCACTATAAAGTGAATGGGGTAAATAAAAGTTTATCTACACATAGCATCCAACAAAAAAGGGGAAAAGATACGATTCTTTTCCCCTTTTTTTATGTTACATTTTAGATTATATTCATTATAATAGTTTAAATAAGGCTAGATGATGATGACAGAAAGTAATATAAAAAAATGGATATTAATACTACCTATTTTAGGTGTTTTGTTGGCTTCAGTATCTTTGACATATATTTTTATCTCTCAAATAAAAGATCATTTTGAGTTTCAAAAGCTTCAATTAATACATGATGAGGAAGAGAATATAAAGCAAATAGTAAAATCAAGAGTTGATAATACTATAAAGCTACTAGAAAAATCCTACGATCAAGCTGTTTTAGAAGAAAAAAATGAGATTAAAAATACAATTAAGATTGCTCATAACATCATAAATGATACATATAATAGAAATATTAACTTACCAAACGAAAAGATTTTAGAAAAAATAAAACAGAGATTAAGGGATTTGAAGTTTTATGAAAATGGAGTTGGATACTACTTTATCTTTACTCTTGATGGTACAACTGTTTTACATCCATATTTATCACAATATGAGGGAAAAAACTTTGAAAGTGTACCTAATCTTAACTCAAAGCAGATTACTAATAGATTCAAAGCCTTTTTAAAAGCAAAAGATGAAGGCTTTTTAAAATGGGAATGGTATAAACCAGATGAACCAATAACTAAACAAAAAATAGGCTACATAAAGAAGTTTGAACCACTTAATATCTTTATAGGCAGTGCAAAATATAAAGAGGATATATACTATTCCACACTAAATAAACTACAAGAGCTACTTAATATTATTAGGTTTAATAATCAAGGTTATGTATTTGCATATAATCATGCAGGTACTACAATATCACATATAAAACAAGAGTTGATTGATAAAAATAGGTGGCATTTAAATTTAGATGGTAGATATATTGTACAAGAGATTATAGAAAAAGCACAAAAACAAGATGGTGAGATCTTGAAATATTTAGCATCAGTAAATCCAAAAACAAATAAACCAGCTTATAAAATTTCATACGTAAAAAATTTTGATAATTTTGACTGGGCAATTGGATCGGGAATTTATACAAGTTTTATAAATGATAAAATAGAAGTAGAAAAAAATATATTAGATAGTCAATTAAAGGATATATTGTATAAAGTTATTACCCTTTCAATTATTATAACTTTAATAACAACTTCGAGAAATCCCATTGGTCTTTAGCCGATGGGATGAATCGAAAATTCTAACCTTGATTAGCTATATAGTTCCGAATTGTCTCAGGGTTCGCTTCTCCAACACTACATACAAAATACCCATCAGTCCAAAAAGTTTTCTCTTTCCAAAAGTGTCTTTTTAGATAATTATTGTGTAATTCCCAAACTCTATAAGTAGTTATAGATTTGATACGGTTAACAATCGAAGATATGCTAACTCTTGGTATATATTGTAGCATTATGTGAAGATGGTCAATATCGCTTTCCATCTCAATTATATCAAAATTACTTTTTGATTCTATCTCATAGATTGTATTCTTGATTAGGATATTAATATCTCTAATCAATAGCTTTTTTCTATATTTGCACACTAATATTAAATGTACCTTTAGATTGTGTTTAGCCCTATTTGTGGTTTGATAGCCATATAATTTTCTTCGATTTTTT
>JASMTK010000090.1:0-38379 GCA_041694355.1 Arcobacteraceae bacterium
TTAATACAATTAGCAAAGAGTACTGATAATCAAAAACTTTTAAAAGAGTTGATGAACTCTAGTTATATGAATGTAAGAAGAGCAATACTTAAAAACATAAATATAACAAAAGATATAGTTATGTATTTAAGTTCAGATCCTACAAAAAACATATCCTATCAAGCAAAAATACATAAATTATATGAAGCTTACCGTGAACCAATAATCAAATATCACAAAACTGACAATAATAGATGTGTGACCTGTACAATAGATGAAGAGATGTTAGGGGAGTATTGTAGGTATTGTTAAGTTTTTATTTTAATATAAAAAAAAGAAGTTATAATCACAAGCAATAAGAATATAAATATTAAGAGATTATAAAATGAGAGTAAATACAAACAGTAATACTATATCTACTAATCAACCTAGTTTTCAAAATAGGGTTAAACAAGTATCTACAAGTCAAGAACAAGCATCAAATGGTACTGCATATAGATTAGATTTCAGTAATTGGGCTATGAATTTACTTGAAAGTTATGATGATGAAATTCAAGTAATAAATCAAGATGTTTTAAATTACAATAAAAATTTAGAGTTAACATACAAGCAAAAGGTATAAAGAGTTAGTAACCTATCTCTTTATCTTTTTTTCTACCCTTTGCTATATCTGACATTAGTATTGCAATCCAATGAGTACTTTTGTTTGAATTAAATGCAATTTTCAGTGTCATAGTAATTGGTACAGCTAAAAACATTCCAACTATTCCTAAAATCCATCCCCATAAAATCAATGAAAAGAAGATAACAAGTGGTGATAATCCTAGCTCTTTTCCCATAAGTTTAGGTTCTATGATATTACTTATTGAGATATTTATAGTCATATATAAAACTATTAATATTATTGTAGTATTTACATCTGCATTTAGTAAAGATAATAGAACTGCTGGAATTGCTGCGATAATAGAACCTACAACTGGTACAAAATTGAAAATCATAGCTAAAACACCCCATAAAATAGGGTAGTCAATCTCAAAGTAAAGAAGTGTTACTGTAATAATAAACCCAGTTAAAAAACTTGTAGTTGATTTTACTACAAAATATTTTTGAATATTATGTGAGAATAGATTGAAGTGTTTTAGCTTTTGTGCATTTGATTTAAAGATAATTTTTAGTTTTGTTTCAAATGATTTAGACTCTGCTAAAATAAATGCAATACCTATTACTATTAGTAGAAATTTAGATAAAAAGCTTCCAATATCACCTATGATACCTGTAGTAAAACCAAAAAATGAACTTAAATTTAATGTTTTCATTATTTGATCTTTATTTACTGTATAGCCATACTGTTCCACAAAAGATATAGAGTTTACTATCAGGTCATTTAGACCTTGTTCATAAGAGCTTAGATTACTTAGAAAGTCTTTTAGTGAAATATTTATAATATAGTACATAAGTAGTACAAATATGGAGATTATGGATAATACAATAAGATAAGAGATAAACTTAGGAACCTTTCCTTTTTGTAAAAAATTTAATAGTGATGAAATAATTGAGGCTATAAAAATAGCTAAAAATAGTATTATTACAATTTCACTTGCAACTTTTAAACCTGCAAGAATAACTACAGAAGTTGCCAAATAAAAGAAATAATTCTTTAAGTTTGCTGCGTCCAAATTTGTTTCCTTTTAATAATTTATAATTATATCAATTGATTTTTAATAAATTCTAAATAGTGACCCTCTTTTTCTTCAAGTTCTTCATGTGAGCCACTTTGTACTATTATACCATCATCTAATACATAAATTGTATTTGCATTTTTTACTGTACTTAATCTATGAGCGATAGTAATTACTGTTTTATTCTCTAAGATAGGCTTTAGAGCATTAAAAAGTTTAGCTTCTGTATGAACATCTAAAGCAGAAGTTGACTCATCAAAGATAACAACAGCAGGGTTTGCTATAATCATTCTAGCTATTGATAACCTTTGTCTTTGTCCTCCACTTAATCTAATACCATGTTTACCTACAACCGTATCTAGTGCTTGAGGCATTTTTCTTACAGTTTGTTCTAATTGAGCTATTTTTAGTGCTTCATAGATCTGTTTATCTGAAACCTCTTCATTTCCCATTGTAATATTAAACCTTAGCGTATTATTAAATAGTATTGGCATTTGAAGGACTAAAAATACATTTTCTCTTATAGTTTGCCTATTTAGATTATTTATACTTTGGCCATTGTATTTAATATCACCTGAGTTTTTAGAGTAAAAACCTGAAATTAGCTGGGCTAAAGTAGTTTTACCACTTCCACTTGCACCAATTAGTGCCACTTTCTCTTTAGGTTTTATCTTTAAACTAATATTTTTCAAAACCTCTTTTTCTTCATTGTATGAAAAGTTTAGATTTTGTATAGTTATTGCTAATTCATTATTTTTTATATTTAGTTTCTCTTCACCACTATCTTCAGTGTTTAGCATAAGAATTTTGTTTATTCTTGTTAACGCAGCACTTGCACTAGCGTATGAATACTGTATAGTTAAGATATCTTGTACAGGAGTCATAATAAACCAAATATAACCAAACATTGCAAACATCATACCAATAGATAAAGAGTCATACTCAACTAAAATAAGACCAGTAGCTCTAAATGTTTCAAATGCAATTAAAAAAATTGTAAATGAAAGCCTTTCAAAAGCTACACTTTTATAGTTGAACTCATTTGAGGTTTTTTGAATATTATCTGCTTTATTAATTGCATCTTTGAAAAAATAAGACTCTTTATTACTTGCTTTGATTTGTCCAAAAAGTTCCAGTGTTTCACCAACACTATTTTGAAAATTTTCTATTGAGTTATTCTCTTCTCTTTTTAAAAGTCCTGTTTTTTTAGCTATCTTCTTTGAAAGAAGCATTACTATTGGCTGAATAAAGATAATCATCATTCCAAGTATAGGATCAATAGTTATAATAACTACTCCAACTGCAATTAGTGTAAGTACAGATGCCACAAACTTACTAGCTATAGAGATAATAAACTCATCTAAAGTATTAATATCAGTGATTAGGTTTGCAGTAATAGCTCCTGAACCTAAGCTTTCATACTCATTCATATTTACATTTTTTAAATGATTAAGAAGTTTTTCTCTTATTTTAAAAGTTATATATTTAGATAGTTTTGTAAAAATTTTTGTAATAAATACTATAAAAAGAAGATGTACAAGTCTTAGAAAAATTACAGCAAAACCTACAAGCACTATATAGTATGTAGCACTTCCCACACCCAATGTAGAATCAATTAGATTTACAAAAAAATCAGGCTTATCTAAAAGAACTTCATCCACTAATACAGGAAGCATTAGGGGAATAGGTATACTTATCAAAATTGCTATTATTGTTAGAAACTGCCCAAGAAGTAGAGCTTTTTTGTTTTTTATTAGTAGATTAAATATATATTTTATTGTTACTTGATTTTCCATATAGTTCTTTCTTTTTTTTAAGTTTTACTATAAAAATCTTAAAGTAACAATAAATTTATCTAAATTATTATAAATTTGCTTTATATCCAGTACCTGAGATGTTTTTGATTAAGTCTTTATATGTTTTTTTTCTTACTTCTTTTACCACTGATCTTAGTGCATTTTGAGTCATCTCACCATTCCAAAGAGTTTTATTTATCTCCTCATAGGGTACGGCTCTGTCTTTATTGTCTATTATGTACTCTAAAAACATATTCTCTTTTCTAGATAGTGATACAATTTTATCATCTTTTAGTAAGGTTGTATTATAACTATCATACACAAAACCATCTTTTAGTTTTTCGATATTTGTTTTATTTGAGTCTATAGTTTTTGTCAAGCAATTAATCATCTGTTTAAACTGTTCAAAGTTTAACTCAAAGTCAATGTATAGTAAATTTGTAAGTTCTATAGCTAAGTAGTAATCCTCTAAATCTAAACTATTTTTAAAAACTACTATTTGCATACTTTTATTTAGGTCTCTTAATTTTTTTAATGTATCAGTAGATACCTCTTTTTCAATAAATAAAATATCACTTTTTTGCGAATTTAGGTGGTTAAATAAATTTTCAAAGTTGTCTTCAAGTTTTATATTTTTTGAGTTGGTTTGTAGAAATTGTAGAGTTGTTGATGCTTCACTTTCCAATAGATATGTAATTTGTAAATGTTTTAATACTTTCATAACTCACCTTTAAAATTAAATATAACAGTAATTATAACATAATAAAGATGAAAGTTAATTTAAAAAAGTAACCTTTTGGTTACTTTTTATTTTCGTCAAATGCAAGCATTTTTTCACAAACTTCTAATTGCATTCCATCGTGAAACTCACAATTTAGCCCACATTTAAAAGTACCAATACCAGTTAGTTCCATTCTTTCTAACTGCTTAATTGATTCTTCTTTACACTCTTCAAGAGAAGAGAAATACATTGGGCTTTTTAGATTTCTTTTTGTGTTGCTTTTATCAGGGTAAATAAACGAGTGCCATTTTTGTTCTTCTTGTTCTTCACCTGAGAAAAAACAGCCACTTAAAAATAAAGTGGCAACAAATGCTAATAATATACTTCTAACCATAGATACTCTTTTTTATTGTGATTTTAGTAAAATTATAATTATAACTAGTTAAATTACAAGCTTTTTCTAAGAATATCTTTTAAAGAGTTACACTCTTTAAGTTCATGTTTTAACCTAATATTCTCTAAATATAGTTTAATAGCTGTATTTAGTTGTTCACTAACTTTACCTGTTGATGCTGATTTATTAATTGTATCAGGTTTATATCCAAGTTCATTTGCAAGCTTTTTATATGTTAGGTTTAAATCTTTACAAACCTGTTTTATTAGATTCGGAGTTAAGTCTTTAAAAAATTTATTATATTTAACATCAAATGAATCACAAATATCTTTTATAAGGTTTTGCTTTTGTAAGATTATGTTTCTATATTTATAATCTTTTTGCTCAGGATGAAATAGTTTTGCTTTCTCTTTTGGAATACTCAAAAACAGCTCATTGTCTTTACAACCTATCATATAATCAAAGGCTTGCTTTAACTCAATCTCTTCAAGATAATCAAAGATCTCTAAAAAATTGTAAGAGTTCACACTACTTACATCACATCTAGGATCTTTAAATGTCTCAAAACTAAACTCAACTTTTTTACCCTCATACTCAATTGATATTGGTTCATCAGGAGTTTCGTTTTTTAGTCCAACATGAAAATGCAATACATTGTCTCTATTATTTGAATACATATTGATAATATCAGTTTCGTCAATATCATCAGCATGTTCCATTAATACTTTTACTAACCCTTCTGTATCTCTTACATCTTTGTATTGATTATCTATATCTCTTACAAAATAAGGTATTTTTTCGAATAATTTTCCCACTTGTGTCATTTCCATATCCTGCTTATTAATTTTCAATTCTATTATACATATAAAGGTAAAAAGTACAACAAGAATATCTATAAAAAAGTGGATGATTTAGCAAAAATAGCTAAAAAAAATGTAAAATATCTGTTTTTGCTATGAAACTGCTATACTACTTATTTTTTATTGCTATATTTGCTATGTATTAATATTTACAATTATTATACTTTAGATATGTTACAATTATGAAAAAATAAAAGAGTTGTAAATGTATAAAGTTTTATTAGTAGTTTTTCTTTCTTTTTCCTTTGCTTTTGCTAAAGTTGACTATTCAGAAATGAGTACGCAAGAGTTAATTGCAATAATGGGATATGTTAAAAATGAAAATAAAAAAGAGTTTAGGC
This sequence comes from Arcobacteraceae bacterium, assembly GCA_041694355.1. Lineage (GTDB taxonomy): Bacteria > Campylobacterota > Campylobacteria > Campylobacterales > Arcobacteraceae > Arcobacter_B. Next base: position 5,771 of record JASMTK010000090.1, read on the forward strand.
AGGAGTTGAAATCAAGAGTTCCAACTATGACAAAAGCTGAAAAAAATAGGTATTATAAAAAACTTAAAAGATTAGGCAAATAGTTATGAAAACAAAGTTACTGCTACTTGAAGATGATATAACACTAAGTGAAACGGTTTGTGAGTACTTAGAAGAACAAGGATATGAAGTTCATTGTGTATATGATTCTGAAGATGCTTTTTCTTTGGTTTATGAGATAGGTTTTGATTTGCTTTTATTGGATGTAAATGTACCTGGTATGAATGGATTTGAATTATTAGAGAAAATTAGAGAAACAAAAAATAGCATTCCTGCTATTTTTATAACATCATTAAATTCTGTTGATTCTTTAGAGCAAGGTTATAAAAGTGGTTGTGATGACTATATTAGAAAACCTTTTGAATTAAAAGAGTTATTATTAAGAGTGCAAACTATAATAAAAAGAGAGTACTCAAATAAAACTCAGTTTCTAAATATCTGTGAGAATATAAAGTTTGATACAAACTCAAATGAACTATACAAAGATGAACAGCTTGTGAAGTTAAACTACAAAGAGTTAAAACTTCTAAAATTTTTCTTACAACATCCAAATGAACTTTTAGTGCATGAACGAATATATGATAATGTATGGGATTATGATGAAGAGTATAGTGATAACTCACTTCGAACTTATATAAAAAATTTAAGAAAAATACTAGGAAAAGATAAAATTGTTAGCCTTAAAAAGCTTGGATATAGATTTAACAAAGAGTGAGACTAGAACTCTATTTGGGTTTGGTCTTTTATACTCTTTTTTAATCTTAGTAATCATATTTGTTATATCATTTATTTATTATAATTTTCAAAAAGATTTAATGCTTCAGGAAAAAAGACAAGTTTTACAAGAGTATAGTAATGATTTGATTTTTAGATTAAAAGATTTACATGTAAATTTTCATAAATATACTTATTATCCAAGAGATGAGAAGTTTAACTCTGCAATTTATGATAGTGATAAGAAGCAGATTTTTTCAACTTTAGAGTCAAACCATATTAAGTTTGATGAGGTTAGTTATATAAGTGATAGTATGATTCATTTTATTAAAAAACCTGAGTCTTATTATCTTGGTGCTAAATATATAATTGTTGAGATAAAAGATGATAAAGTATGGCAAGAACAGGTGAAAAAAGATATTTTTATCTTTGCATCTTTTGGTTTTATTTTCTTGATGATTTTAGGGTATTTTATAGCAAAGATGGTTTTAAAACCCATGAGAGACTCTTTTAATTTACTAGATAGATTTATAAAAGATACGACCCATGAGTTAAATACCCCAATTTCTGCTATTTTAACAAATATTGAAATGATAGATAAATCAAACTTAGATGAAAAAACAGCAAAAAAGCTAGAAAGAATAAATATAGGTGCAAAAACTGTTTCAAATATTTATCAAGATTTGACCTTTTTAACACTAAACAACAAAGTAATCTCACAAAATGAAAAGCTTGATTTATCCAATTTAGTGATACAAAGAGTAGAGTATTTTAAAAGTTTAGCAGCTATTAAGAAAATCGATTTTGTATTAGATATAAAAGAGGGTGTATTTTTATATTGTGATATAAAAAAATGTTCTAAATTGATAGATAATTTGCTTTCAAATTCAATAAAATATAATAGGGTTAAGGGGCAAATATTTGTTACCTTAAAGAAAAACTATCTCCAAATTGAGGATACAGGTAAAGGTATGAAGCAAGAGAATTTAGAGATTTTATTTGAGAGGTACAGTAGATTTGATAAATCAGTTGGTGGATTTGGAATTGGCTTAAATATTGTATGGCTTATTGCAAAAGAGTATGAGTTGAATATTAGTGTTGATTCAAAAGTGAATCAAGGAACAAAAATAAAGGTTTCATGGTGATAAAAAAGAGTTTATTGATTTTACTAACAGCTGTAAATATCTATGCAAATCAAAATAATGTTTATACAAATAATTGCGTAAAGTGTCACAAGAGTTTACCTGTAAGTATAGATAAATACTTTTTTAGATACTTACTAAAATATAGTAGTGAAACTGACGTAAAAAGTGCTTTATTTGAATATTTGAAGAAACCAACAAAAGATGCTACAGTAATGCCTGAAGCATTTATAAAAAGATTTGGTATTAAAAAAGCTACAAAACTTTCAGATGAGCAGTTGAAAAAAGCTCTAGATATATACTGGGATAAATATAAAGTTTTTGGAAAACTAAAATAGATCTTCACAAAAGATATACAATTTAAAAATAGACTTCTTTAAATAAAAGGAGTTAAATCATGAGAACTATACTAATTCTTACATTTTTTTTATCTTCATTAATATATGCAAATCAAGATAGTACATACTCATACGTGCAGGTTTATAAAACAGAACCAATTTATGAATATAGAACGAAAAAAGTTTACGAACAGTGTGAAAAGGAATATTATAAAGATACAAACGTACTTGAAAATAGTGTGGGTTTAGATACAATTGTAGGTGCTACAATTGGAGTTGCTATTGGAAATCAAATAGGTAAGGGAAATGGTAAAGATGTGGCAAAAGTTGTAGGTGGAATTTTAGGAGCAACTATGGCTAATAATACTAGAAACTATAGAAATAATACTTATAATAATAGTTGTGATAAAGCTTACTACACTACAAGGCAAGAAGAGGTATTAGTTGGTTATAAAAACTATTTTGTTTATGATAATCAAACTTATACTAAAATCACAAAAAGACCTAAAAGACAAATCAGAGTTACAAGGACTATTAGCTTTTAAGATAATAGTCTTGTAACTGTTTGTTGATTTATATTATTAGATTGAGCTGCACCAAATGCACCAATTTGAGCTAATATATTTTGTTTAGAGAAGTTTGAAATCTCTTTTGCATAATCAGTATTTGATGTATCAGCACCAAGTGTTGATGTTGTTTGTGTAAGTAAATTTCTTGTATTACTTTCAACTTGATTTTGAATAGAACCAAACTCTTGTCTTATATTATTTAAATCATCAATTGCAGTATCAATAGTGTCTAAGTATCCTCTAGCAGTTTCACTATCGAAAGTTGCTGGATCTTGATTTAATAAATTAGTTAAATCTAACCCTTGTGTGTTAGATTGAACATTTTGTGTCTCAATCGCTTCTCCATCTTCACTTGTAACTTGTAGTTGTAAAGTCTCACTAGGAGATTGATTATCACTTGAATTTTGTAATAGAGTATTACCATTGTAATTTGTCTGACTAGCAATATCATCAAACTGTCTTAAAAGGTTTTGAGTATCTTGAAGCAAAGCCTCTCTTCCTTCTTGACTAGTTGTATCAGTTGAAGCTTGTAATAAGTTCGATCTAACATTATCTAATATTGTTGCTTGGCCAGTTAAAGCTCCATCTGCAATTTGTGATAATGCTATAGCTGAATTACTGTTTTCAACTGCTTGCGAGTAACCACTAGCTTGAACTTGTAAATTTGTTTGAAGTGCTAATCCCGATGGATCATCACTTGCATTGTTTATCTCATTTCCTGTTGAGATTCTATTTAATGCTTGATTTGCATTTAAATATACATTTGGGTCTAAGTTATTATTAATTTGCATAATAGACTCCTTTGTCATATACTTATATTTTATAGCATTTAACTTTAAGTAAAGATTAAGTGCTAAAATTAGTTTAAAGAAATTTTTTTTCGATATAATTTCTTAAAAAGAATTATGAAAATATTAGAAGAATTAAATAAAACGATTAAAGAATTAGAAAATAATAACTTTGTAAAAGCCCATGATATATTTGAGGACTTATGGAGAAAATATAAAAATAATGAAAAAACAAGGCAAGAGTCTTTTATACTTAAAGCCTTTGTTAATGGCTCTGTTTGTATTGAACTTCATAAAATGCAAAGAGAACAACACAGTGTAAATGTATGGAATACCTATAAGAAGTATGAGTATTTAATAGAGGAAATAGACTCTGTTAATGCAGAAAAATATAAAGAGATAAAAGCTTTAATTTATAAGAAAAGAGAAGAGTTTATAAAGTGATTATCTTAGATTTTGAAACAAATAGTCATGCTATTGGTGATGTTATTGAAATCGCAGCTGTTAGACTAGATGAAAAGTTTAATGTAATAGATAAATTTCATAGATATTATTTATCAAGATATCCCTTGAATTACCACTCTTATAAGGTTCATAGACTAACACCTGAACTTATCTTAGATTATAGAAAAGACAAATCATATTCATCATACTTTAGTGAGGATTTAGACTTTGAGAAGTTCTGCAAAGAGGCAAAAACATTAGTTGCACATAATATAAGTTTTGAATTAAGACATATAAATAAAAGAGTTTATTTTCAAAATCACATATGTACGATGAAAGAGAATAAATATATGGTTAACTCTGTTAATTATAAAGGAAATATTAAAAATCCAAGTTTAGATGAGGTTTGTAGGTTTTATAATATTGATTTTGAAACTGATAAGTACCATAGTGCAACTTATGATGTTAGTAAAACCTATGAAATTCTAAAAAAGATGAAGGTATAGTTACCTTCTTCCTCCTGGCATATCTCTTTTAGTTGTTTTTCTTTTTTTTGTATTTTTGGCTGTTTTTCTTTGTGTTGCTTGTTTTTTCTTTTTATTATTGTTTTTAACAGGTCTTTGTAGTATCTTTTTTGTTGCTTTTGTTTCAGTTGGTTCAAAACCATCAACTATCTCTTTAGGTAAATCAAAAATCAATTCAACTTCAATCTCTCGCATCATTTTATAATCTTTTAGACTAAGCAATGTGATAGCTTCACCCTTATTACCAGCTCTACCAGTTCTTCCAATTCTATGAGTAAAATCAGCTACACTAAAAGGTAATTCATAGTTTATTACAACTGGTAAATTCTCAATATCAATACCCCTTGCTGCAATATCAGTAGCAACTAAAACTCTTATCTCTTTACTTTTGAATTTTCTAAGAGCTTTTGCCCTTGCTGTTTGTCTTATATCCCCATGAATACAAGCAGCTTTTAGTCCATCAAGTTCTAAGTTTTCAACTAACTCATCTGCTTTTGCTTTTGTATTTACAAAAACTAATGCTAAAGAAAAATTTCTTGATCCAATCAAATATGATAGTAACTCTTTTTTTGAGCTTTCATCAACTTTTATAATTGATTGATTAATCTCATCTACTGTTGATCGTTGATTTGCTATTTCTACTACACTTGGATGATCTAAAAACTCTTTTGCAAGTTTTTTTACATTTTGATTCAGTGTTGCTGAGAACATTAAAATCTGTCTGTTGAAGTTTGCTTGTGAAAAGATTGTCTCTATATCTTCTAAGAAACCCATATCAAGCATTGTATCAACTTCATCTACTACAAGTTTATTAACTGAGTTTAACTTTACTGTTTTATTTTTAATATGTTCTATTAATCTTCCGGGAGTTGCTACAATAATATCAACTCCTTTAGCAATTTTCTTTGCTTGGTCTTTTGATGATACTCCACCAAATACACAAGCTTTTCTAATATCTGTATATTTACTATAATCTTCAATAGATTTCTCTATTTGTTTTACTAACTCTCTTGTTGGTGCAATAATAACAGCTCTTAGTGGGTGACCTGTATTTTCTTCTCTAATCATTTCATCTATGATAGGAAGTAGAAAAGCTGCTGTTTTACCTGATCCACTTTGAGCAGTAGCTAAAACATCTTTATTTTTCAAAGCAAGAGGAATTGTCTTTTTTTGTATAGGTGTTGGTTTTTCGTACTTTAAATCTTTAAGTGCTTTAATAATATTTTCTTCAAGATTCAATGAGTTAAAAGCTTTGATATTAATTCCTTTAATATTTTTTTGTAATTATATCTAAAGTTTTTTAAGTTTTAACTCTTATAAGTTCTCTTTTGGTGCACTGAAGTGATAACCTTGTGAATAATCGATTCCAAGTTCTTTTATCTCTTCTAAAATCTTTTCATTTTCTACAAATTCAGCTATTGTTTTCATATTCATTTTTTTAGCAAATGATACTATTGTAGATACTACAATTTTTGAGTTTTCATTTTTATCTATATCTTTTATCATTGAACCATCAATTTTAATAAAGTCTGCATTTAGTCTAACCAAATACTCAAAGTTAGAGTATCCCGTACCAAAGTCATCAATAGCAATCTTACAACCATGTTTTTTAATATTTGTAATGAAGTTTGAAACTTGGTCAAAATTTTGTATAGACTCTGATTCTACAATCTCAAAAACAACTCTAGAACCTATTTTATACTTTTCAAGCATTGTATAAATGAAGTTTTTAATATCATCATTTAAAATATCATCAACTGTTAAATTTATAGAGAAATCAAACTTTTTATTTTCAAACTTTTTAAAGGTTTTACTAATCATTATTTTTGTTATTTTATTGTAGTGCTTTGTCTGTTTAGCAACATCTAAGAAAAAGTAAGGTGAAACTACTTTGTTGTTACTATCTATTAGTCTTACTAGGGATTCATACTTTTCTATCTTACCTGTTTTATTATTTACAATAGGTTGAAAATAAGGAACTATCTTATTATTTTTAATTGCATTTTTTAATTCAATGGTCCATTTAATATTGTTTTTATAAATTTTATCAAGTGAAAACTCATCTTTATACACAGTAAGATGCATTCCATTTTTCTTAGCAAATTTTAAAGCCATATTTGCAGTTGTTAGTAGATTGTCTCTGTCTTCATAAGATAGTGAAGCAGTTATAGTCATAGAAATCTCTTCATCTTCAATAACTAAATTTGAGCTATTTACTCTTCTTACAATCTGATAAATTCTACTATAAAATCTCTCTTTTTCATATTTTGCACTAAGTGATGCTAATATAGCAAATTCATCAGCTTGTGTTCTGTAAATATGTAAGTAAGCAATATCACCTTGACAATACTCTTTTAAAAAGTCACTTACTCTTTGAAGCAATAAATCACCAAATACATTCCCATAGAAATCATTTATTTGTCTAAAGTTATCAATATTTAGAAAAGCAACGGCTGGAATTTCTACTTTATTAATATCTTCAATAAGCTTACTTCTATTTTTTAAACCTGTAAGTTTATCACTGTTTGCAAGTAACTCTAACTCTTCTCTTTGAGTGATTAATTCGGTTATTTCATGTCTTAATGCTATATATTTTGTAATATTGTTGTTCTCATCTAGTAATGGCCTAATTACGATACTTATCCAATACTCCCCACCATCTTTTTTTTGGTTTTTTATTATACCTTTCCATACTTTTTTATTTTGAACTGTACTCCATAAGTCCTCAAATACTTCAGTTGGTGTATCAGGATGCTTTAGAATACTATGGCTTGAACCTAATAACTCCTCTTTTTTATAACCTGAAACCTTTACTAAATTATCGTTAACATAGATGATTTTCCCTGTTAAATCAGCTTTACTAACTATAGAAGAGTCATCTATAACACTTCTGTAGCTATCTAAAAAAGATAGATTTCTATCAAGTTGATTTGTTAAAAACTCAAACTCTTCTATTACGGTTTTTATTTTATTGTTTGTATTTGCAGTATTTGAACTCTCTATTGGTAAATTGTGTTTTTTCTTTATATCTTTTACATTTGTTAAAACTTTTTCTATGGGAGATAATAGCTTTTTTTTTGTTATATAATATATTGATATAAAAGTTATGCTTAGTGAAGTAATCCACAAAAAGATTATAATATTTAAGCTTTTAATTAGTGTGATTGAAAGTAGTAGAATTAGTAAGTTTATAAGAAAAACTGATATTAGTAGTCGTTTAAATTGCAAAATTTCCCTTTGTATTATTGAAATCAATTATATCAAAAATACTCTTATAAAATTATTTTATTTATATATTATCTTTTTTAGTGTATAACAAAGATAACCAAAAACAAAGGATTCTGTATGGTTAAGCGTATAATATTTCCAGTACTATTAGCACTATTGGCATACTTGTTATTTAATAATAATGATGCAAAAGTCATAATTGCAGGAATTGCCATTTTTCTAATAGGTATGGTATTTATGGAAGATGGCTTTAAACTTTTTAGTGGTGGGATTTTAGAGAAGGTCATACAAAAAAGTACAAATAACGTACTAAAATCGATTACAACAGGTTTCTTATCTACATCCGTTGTTCAAAGTTCCTCTTTAATATCTATTATTGTTATATCTTTTTTAAGTGCAGGATTGATAAGTCTTAGTGGAGCTATTGGTATAGTATTTGGGTCAAATATTGGTACAACTACTACAGCTTGGATAGTATCTACTTTTGGGGTTAAGATAAAAATCTCAGCTTATGCAATGCCTATGATAATCTTTGGTGTACTATTTAGATTTTCAAAAAACGAACCAACAAAGGGCTTGGGAAATGTATTGGTTGGTCTAGGGTTTGTTTTCTTAGGTATTTCATATATGAAAGATGGTTTTGAAACCTTAAAAGCAGGCCTTGATTTATCACAATTTGCACTTGAGGGTATGCTTGGTATGGTTGTTTATGTAGCACTTGGTGCAATAGCTACGATTGTAATTCAATCAAGTAGTGCAACAATGGCTTTAATCATCACAGCTTTAGCAACCAATCAAATAGTTTATATAAATGCTTTAGAGTTAGCTATTGGGTCAAATATTGGTACAACTGTAACAGCAGTTATAGCATCATTAGCAGCGAGTTCAAATGGTAAAAGACTTGCAGTAGCACACTTTATTTTTAATATAGTTACTGGTATTGTAGCAATAGTCTTCTTGCTTTCGCTTGCTGATTTGGTTGATTATTTAGCAATAAAATTATCTATAGCAGAGAATGATTATGCTATGAAACTTGCACTTTTCCATACAATTTTTAATGTAATAGGTGTAGTTTTAGTATCTCCTTTTACCTATAAAATGGAGAGTTACTTAAAAGGGTTATTTAAAACCAAAAATAAAAAAGATTCAAAACCAAGATTTTTAGATGAAGTACTTATAAAAGTGCCAGATGCAGCTTTACTTAGTATTAAAAAAGAGATATTTCATCTTTACGATAATTCTCAAAAGCTTCTATCCCATGCGATTTTTATACATAGAAAAGACTTTAGAAAAACTGACTATGAAAAATTAGATGAATTAGTTTTAAAATCCAAAGTTGAAAGTATAAAAATCAATGTTGATAACTACTATAACAGAAAAGTAAAAACACTCTATGGTGAGATTGTAAAATTTGCAGCCTTATCTCAAAAGAGTATGAGTGAAGAGGATACTTCAAGAGTAAATGACTTGAAGCTAGCTGCTAGAAATATTGTTGAAGCTACAAAAGATATTAGAGATTTAAATAGAAATTTAAATATCTATTTAAAATCAAATAACTCTTTTATAAAGCAAGAGTATAATAATTTACGAGTTAATATTGTTAATATTTTAAAAACTATTGATGAGATAAAGAATGAAAGAGATGATATTGAAATTTTATCTTCATTAGAGGTTTTAAAGGATAATCTAAAAGAATTAGATAAAATAAGAAATGAAAAAATAGATAGTTTAATTAGGGATGAAAAAATAGATACAAAAATGGCAACATCACTTATAAATGATGCAACCTTTACCCATGATATATCTAAAAACTTGATTGAAGCAGCAACAATTTTATTAATTGAGAGTAAAGAAATACAAGAATTAGGGGAGTAAAATGAAAATCGAGAAAATTTTTGAAAAAATAGAAGAGTTATATGACTCTTCTAAAAGTAAAAAGAAAAGAAAAGATAAGAAAAAAGAGATAAAACATAAAATAAAAAATAAAATTAAAAAAGTAAAAAAACAGTTAAAAGAAGATATCTCTTCAAAACAGAAACAGAAGTTAGAAAAAAAGATTAAAATTTTAGAGAAGTTACAAAAGAAAGTTGACTAAAACAGATTTACCAATAAATGATGTTATTCCTTCTATTAAAACTAGTTTAGAAAATAACACAAAACTAATAGTACAAGCACCACCTGGTGCAGGTAAAAGTACAATTATTCCTATATCATTAATATCTGAACCATTTTTAAATGGTAAAAAAATATTGGTTTTAGAACCAAGAAGAGTTGCTGCAAAATCCATAGCCACACAAATGTCTAAATTACTAAATAAACAATTAGGGGATATAGTAGGTTATCATATAAGACTAGAGAGAAAAGTAAGTAAAAATACAAAAATTTTAGTTGTCACTGAGGGGATTTTGACAAAGATGCTTCAAAATGATGAGGCTTTAGAAGATATTGGATGTGTGGTTTTTGATGAGTTTCATGAGAGAAGTATACACACAGACTTAGGTCTTGCTCTTTGTTTACAAACACAAGAGATATTAAGAGAGGATTTAAGGCTTCTTGTAATGTCAGCAACATTAAACACAGAAAAGTTAAGTGAAAAGATTGATGCTAAAGTTATTACTAGTAAGTCAAGAAATTTTGATGTAAAACAAGAGTATCTTCCTTTAGATATTAAACATCCAACAAAAGATGAGTTACCAAATGTTTTAGTAAATACAGTTATTAAAGCTTTAGATATAGATAAAGGTGATATTTTAGTTTTTATACCAGAAGTTAAGATGATAAATAAGGTGATGTATTTATTAGAACAAAATAGTAATATAAAAGATGTTTTAGTTCTACCTTTACACTCAACTCTATCATTTAAAGAACAGGCTTTAGCCTTAAATAAAAATGAAAAAAGAAAGGTTATCTTAGCTACAAATATTGCGCAAACCTCTTTAACTATTGAGAATATAAAAGTAGTAATTGATACAGGGTTACAAAAAATACAGAAATTTAACCATAATAATATGATGAATTTCTTAGAACTAGATTTTATTTCTAAAGATGATGAAATACAAAGAGAGGGAAGAGCAGGTAGGTTAAGTAATGGTAAGTGTTATAAGCTTTGGCATAAAAGAAGACTATTGCAAGAGAGTACAAAGCCAGAGATTTTAAGAGTCGATTTAACAGACTTTTTACTAAATTTATCTTTTTATGGAGTTGAGAGTTTAGATGAGTTAATTTTTTTAGATAAACCACCAAAGCAAGTTATAAAAGATTCTAAACTTTTGTTAAAAGAGTTAGGGCTAATCAATAGTAGTGGAAATATAACTAAAAAAGGTAAAACTGTGGTATCTATAGGTACTTCTCCTAGATTTGGTTTTATGATATTAGAAGCAAATAGATTAGGTTTTGCCAAAGAAGCTTGTATTGTAGCTGCAATATTAAGTGAAAATAGTCATAATCTATCTAGATTAAAGAGTTTTGAAGATTATTACATTGAAGTAAAAGAGAATAAAAACAGTAGATTTAAGCTTATACATAAACAAGCAAATATTTATCTAAGAAGATTAGAAAAAGTACAAGAGATTAATCAAAAAAAGTTCAAAACAGAATATTTAGGTTTGATAGTTCTATTTGCTTATTTAGATAGATTAGCAAAAAAGAAAGAGAGTTTTGAGAATCAATACCTACTTAGCAATAAAAAATCAGCAATATTATATTTTGATGAACCCATAAAAGAAGATTATATTGTAGTTCCAAGTCTAACTGCAAAAGAGACTAATTCTTATATAAATAGTTATATTAAAGTTGAGTTTGATTTAATAAAAAAATATTTAAGTGGTTACTTTAAAACTGTCATAGAAATTGATACTTCAAAGAGCTTTGAATTTTATGAAACTGTTTACTTTAAAGCTATAAAAATAGATTCAAAGAAAACAGATAATATACCCAAAGAAAAATGGAATAAAGCACTATTAAACTATATTTCAAATAGTGAAATTGAAAAACTTTTTAATATTGATAAAAAATCATTTAACCTAATAAAAAGAGTTGAGTTTTATAATACTTATAGTAAAGATAAAATAGAAAATATAAGTTTAAAGAATTTAAAAAACAGTGTTGATAAGTGGTTACAACCTTATCTTTTCAGTGTAAAAAAAATAGATGACTTAAAAAAGATAAATATATTTGATGTACTTACTTTTATAATTGGCTATGAAAACGTATTGTTCTTAGATGAGTTCTTACCTGAAACTATAGTAGTTCCAAGTGGTTCAAAGATAAAACTGCACTATGAAAGTGATGAAGTTATAATGAAAGTTAAAATTCAAGAAGTTTTTGGCTTGTACTCAACTTATAAAGTACTAAACAATAAAATACCAGTAACTATTCATCTTTTAAACCCTGCAAATAGGCCTATTCAAATTACAAAAGATATAAAAAGCTTTTGGGATAACTCTTATGAAGAGGTTAGAAAAGAGTTAAGAGGAAAATACAAAAAACACTATTGGCCTCAAAGTCCTTATGAGGCAATTGCTACGAATAAAACAAAAAAACAAATGAAATAAGAATTCATATCAATTGATAATAAACATATATTAAACGATTCTTTTTTATTATATAATTATTATAACTAATAAAAAAGGATTTGTCATGAAGCTAGGTGTATCGGCATGTTTAATGGGAAGTTTATGTAGATATGATGGAACTTGTTCAAAGGATAATTTTATAGCTAATACTTTAGCTCAATATTTTGATTTTGAGCCATACTGTCCAGAGGCAGAAGTTTTTGGAACGCCAAGACCAACTATAAGATTAATGAACAAAGATGGTGAAGTAAGAGTTGTAACTACAAAAGATAAAGAGGATTTAACTGAAACTTTAGATGAATCTTGTGAAAAAAATGCAAATAGAATAAAAAATGATAACCTTTGTGGGTTTATTTTAAAAGCTAGTTCTCCAACTTGTGGAATGGAGAGAGTAAAAGTTTATCAAGAGATAAATGCACCAAGTGAGAAGAAAGGTGTAGGTAGATTTGCAGCTTTAATAAAAGAGAAATATCCTTATTTACCAATGGAAGAAGAGGGAAGATTAAAAGATGCATGGTTAAGAGAAAATTTTTTGATGCAGATTTTTGCATACAGAGATTTATATGAGTTTATTGATTCAAAACCATCTTTTAAAGAGTTGGTTGATTTCCATACTAGATATAAATATTTGATTTACTCTAAATCAGATAAATCATATAAAGAGCTTGGAAATATTGTTGCAAATCATTATAAAAGAGATATTGATGAGGTTTTAGAAGATTATAAATGGGCATTTCTAAAAGCCATAAATGAAAAAGGAAATATCAAGAAAACATACAATGTTTTACTACATATTTTTGGCTACTTTAAAAAGTTAATTTCAAAAGAGGAAAAACAAGAGATTTTAGACTCAATTGAGGAGTATAAACAAAAAGTTATACCTCTTATTGCAGTTATAAAACTTATTAATTTGTATGCTAAAAGATTTGAAGTTACATACTTACAATCACAGAAGTTTTTAAATCCTTATCCAAAAGAGTTAGCACTAAGATCAGATGTAAAGGCTTATAAGTAATGAGACAGATTTTATGGTTTAGAAGAGATTTAAGAGTAACAGATAGCGCAATTTTATCCTTTGCAAAAAAGGATGTTTTGCCTATTTTTATTTTCGATGAAAATATATTAAGTAAACTAGCTAATGATGATATTAGAGTGACTTTTATTTATGAAAAGGTTTTAGAGTTAAAAGAAGAGCTTAAAAGCATTGGTTTAAATCTTGTAATCTTTTATGGAAAACCCATTGAGATTTTTTCAAAGCTTAAAAGCTTAGGTTTTGATGAAGTTTTATGTTCTACTGATTTTGACTATTATAGTAAAGTAAGAGATAATGAAGTTGAAAAAATAATACCTATGCAAAGATTTTGTGATTCATTTATATTGAATCCTTGGGAAGCAGTAAAGCAAGATGGTACACCATACAAAGTATTTACACCATTTTATAAAGCCCAAAACTTTATATCACAAAGTGACAAGATTGAACTTTATAGAAGAAATAAACATCTAAATCTAATCGAGGATAAAAGTATAGATTTTGAAGATGTTCCATCTTTAGAAAGCTTGGGGTTTATAAGGCAAAAACTTCCTTTATTTTTGACAAAAAGTGCAGATACTTTAATAAAAGAGTTTATAGAGAAGATAGATAAATATGAACTAAATAGGGATTATTTTTATATAGATGCCACATCAAACTTAAGTGTACATCTAAGATTTGGAGTAATCTCTCCAAGAGAACTATTTAATAAAGTTAAAGCATTGAGAAGTGATTGTGAATTTTTTATAAGAGAACTTTTCTGGAGAGAGTTTTATAACACACTACTATATCATTTCCCAGAATCTCAGTTTGAAAATTTTAATTCATTAGAAATAGAGTGGAATGAAAGTAAAGAGGACTTTGAAAAATGGTGTAAGGGACAAACAGGTGTTCCAATAATTGATGCAGCAATAAGATATTTTAATAAAACAGGTTATATGCATAATAGATTAAGAATGATAGTTTCATCTTTTTTGACAAAAAACTTATTAATAGATTGGAAAAAGGGTGAGAGATATTTTGCTTCAAAACTTTTAGATTATGAAGCAAGTTCAAATATTGGTTCTTGGCAATGGGCAGCAAGTACAGGGGCTGATAGTGTTCCTTACTTTAGAATTTTTAATCCTTATACTCAAAGTGAGAAGTTTGATACGGATGCAATTTTTATAAAAAGTGTACTTCCCCAGTTAAAAGATGTGGATTCTAAATTTATTCATAAAGAAAATGGGGTGTTTAAATCACTTTTTGTAGATTATGAAAAGCCAATTGTCTCTATAAAAGAGTCAAGGCAAAGGGCACTTGAGACCTTTAAAAGGGCTAAAAATGAAAAAGTATAAAACAGCTGTAGTTGGCTCTGGTATAGGTGGAAGCTTAATAGCAGCATTAAATAAAGATGATTTAATACTATTTGAAAAAGATAAAAATTTAGGTGGTTGTGCTAGTACCTTTAAAAGGTTTGGCTCTTATTTTAATGCTGGGGCTACAACTTTTGTAGGCTATGAAGATAACCATCCTGTAAAAAGAATTTTTGATAAAATTGATTTTAAACCAGATATTAAACAAAGTGATACTGCAATAAGAATAGTACAAAATAAAAAAGTAATTGATAGAACTAAGAATTTTGATAAATTTTTAACTGATGTAAATAGAATGTATCCAAATAAAAATAATGAAAAGTTTTGGAATACTATTAGAGATATTGATGAAAAGTTTTGGAAGTTAAAAAAGCTATATTTTGCAAGATATGGAATAAAAAGTTATGCAAAATCATTTTTGTTTGTTTTAGAACTTTTAAAAGTTTATAAATTAGATATTTTAAAAAGTGCAAAGAGTTACATAAAAGAGATTTTAGGAGATATTTCAAAAGAGTATCAAAGCTTTTTAGATGCCCAACTTTTTATTACAGTTCAAACCACTTCTGAAAACATACCTTTACTTACAATGGCATTAGGTCTTTCATATCCATTTCATAATGTATATTATGCAAACAAAGGTATGGGAGATTTATTTGATGGAATTTTAAAAGATGTAAATGTTCACAAGAAAGAGGAAGTTGAGTTAATTTCAAGATATAAATCTTATTATAAGGTTCAAACTTCAAAAGAGAGTTATCTTGTGGATAATATTATTTTAAACTCTACTGTTTTTGATTGTGCAAAGCTTTTTGAAGATAAAGAGATTAAAAAGTATTATGAAAGCTTTAATTTTAGTGATCAAAGTGCATTTGTAGTTTACATAAAACTAAATAAGAGAATAGATTTAATTCATCACTATCAGGTTATTTTAGATGAGCTTATTCCAAACTCTATATCAAACTCATTTTTTGTATCTTTTTCAGATATTGATGATGAAAAGATGAGTAAGGGTGGATTAAGTATTACTATTTCTACACATACTAAAGCAAACTATTGGGATAGCTTATCAAAAAAGCAGTATGAATTTGAAAAAAATAGGACAGTAGAGTTTATAATAGATGAATTTTTAAGAAATTTCGATAGTATAAGTAAAGAAGATATAAAAACATATTTTGGTGGAACTTCGAAAACTTTTAATCATTATATTAATAGATTTAATTGTGGTGGTTCTGCAATAAGTTTAAAAAATGCATTGAATCTTGCTTCTTGTAAAACACCTTTTAATGGAATTTACAATGTGGGAGATACAGTTTTTGCAGGGCAAGGTTGGCCTGGTGTAGCACTGGGTGTTGAAGTGTTGAATAAGGAATTAAATGAAGAATTTTGAACTTAAAGTCACAACAAAAGATTGGCTTTATATTATTATTATTGCTATATTTTTTGGTTTTTTAATCTCTTTGGTTTTTTACTTTTTAAATGAAAATCTACAAAGACCATCAACAATAATATTTAGTACCTCAAGTGCTGCTATTATTTCAATTTTTGCTTCTGTATTAATCACAATTTCAAATAACTTGATATTGCCAAGAGTTAATAAACAGTTTTGGTATCTTATAAGTTTTGGGTTTTCCTTTGCCTCTGGTGCTTTAGGATTTCTTTTCTCTTTTATAATCTTTTCTTATTTTGATATAAAAATTGTAGATTTTATAAATCCTTATGCAACCTATATAGGCGTTACTATAGGTTTTTTAACTTTTTTGATTGGATTGATTTTGCATCAATTTATTTCAATGAAGTATAAAAATGAATCTATTAAAAGTGAAATATTAGAGACTAAACTTAAAGCTTTAGAAAGTGAGTTAAATCCACATTTTTTATTTAATGCTTTAAACTCTATTAGTGAATTAATTTACATAGATAAACAAAAAGCGGAAGAGTCAGTTATAAATGTTTCAAAGTTTTTAAGAAACGCAATTTATACAGAAAGTTTAATTAGTTATGAAAATGAACTTGAAATGGTAAAAACTTATGTTAATATTGAAAATACAAGGTTTGAAGATAAAATAAAACTTCATATTGAATCTCAAAAGGAGTTTGATAATATTTTAATACCAAAATTTTCAATTCAATTACTTGTTGAAAATGCTATAAAACATGGGTTTGTAAATGAAGAGTTGAATATAGATATAAAAATAAAGAACAACTCTATTATAGTTTCAAATGATGGAAAAGTAAGTGAACATGTAAAATTTGGTACAGGTTTATCAAATTTAAATAAAAGACTTGAATTACTTGAAGTTGGAAAGCTAACTTATGATAATAGTGATAGAATGAAGTTTATAATAAAGGTAAATGATGAAAGTATTAATAGTTGATGATGAAAATTTAGCAATTAGTAGGTTAACTAGATTGTTAAATGATTTAAAAGTAGATGATATAACTTCATATAATGATGGAAATGAGGCATTAGCACAGTGTGTAAAAACAAAATTTGATGTTGTATTTTTAGATATTTCAATGCCCACAATTAGCGGATTAGAGTTAGCAAATAAAATACTTAGTATTGAACCTAAGACTTTTGTTGTATTTCAAACTGCTTATGATAAGTATGCACTTGAAGCCTTTAAGAGTGGGGGAATGGGTTATTTATTAAAACCTGTTGATAAAAATGCATTAAAAGAGTTGATTTTAAAGGCTCAGAGCTTTATTGAAAAAAATAGTAATATTGATACAAAAAGAATTATTGCTAAAAGAGGTGATAAAATATATTTAATAGATATTGATGATATTTATTATATTAGAGCTGACTTGGATGAAGTTATTATAAAGATAAAAGAGACAGATGCATATGTAAGGAAAAAAATAGGTGATTTAGAAAAGCTTCTTTCAAATAGAAACTTTTTTAGAGTGCATAGATCATATATAGTAAATGTGGATAAAATAAAATCTATGCAAAGTGTAGAGCAATCAAAACTTCAAATATCATTTGATGGTATTGATGAGATAGTAACCTCTTCAAAGGATGGAGCTAAGGAGTTTAGAGAGTACTTAGAAAGAAGGCTTTTATAATAAACTAACAAAATAGTAATACAAGTAGACTATTGTAAGAGATATAATAAAAATAAAAGGAGTAATCATGAAAATATTTGAAAAAAGTACATTAATAAAGTGTAGCGTTGAAGAGTTATTTGATTTTCATCTAGATACAAATAATTTAAAGCAGATTACTCCTCCAAATATAAAAGTAAAACTTTTAACTGAAAACTTTAGTCCCAAAGAGGGTGCAATTTTGAAAGTTAGAAGTACAAAAAATTTTATTCCACTAAATTGGGTTGTAAAAATAGATAAACTTCAAAGACCAAATAAACTAGTAGATGTAGCATTGAAATCACCATTTAAGTACTGGGAACATCAACATCTTTTTATACAGCATGAAAAATTTACAGAATTAAAAGATATAGTAAAGTATGAGTTACCATTTGGTTTGGTTGGTGAGTTTGTAGAGCCATTTATTTATAATGATTTAACGAATATGTTTGATTATAGACATAAAGTTACTAAACAAATTTTAGAAACTAGAAGTGAATAACTAAAAGAAATCAATAATATTACAAAAATAACTAATTAGAACAAACCGCTTTTTCTTCATATTTTCCTGTTCTTAAATTTAAAACTTCAGTTACTTTATATTTTTTACCTTGATTTACACATTCTTCTTTTGTTATAGAATCACCCGTACACCCCATAAAAATAGTAGCTACAGCTACAAGAATAGTTATTTTTTTCAAAATTCTCATACTATTTCCTCATATAATTTAGTTATTTAGCCAACCTTTAAAATTATTATATCAAAATAATACTAGAAAAAGAATACTTTTTAAGAAATAAATAAAATTTTAATCATACTTGATGAGATAAAATAACTAAAATATGTCATTTTTGTTTTATTCTTTTTGTTGTATTAAATAAACAATATTGTTACAAAAAATAAATTTTTTACAACAATGATACTTTTTTTATACTTTTTAATACTATAATCAGTAAATTAACTAAAGGAATAAATATGAGTGAAGATATAAAATTTCTAATAATATGTATGTTACTTTATCCTACTATTTGCTTTTGTTATTTTATTCTTTTTGTAAATTTCTTTTAATTATTATTTTTATACTTGTAATATATAGTATAATGAAGTATAAAATACTCTAAAGTGTGAGATTATGAAGTTATTAAAAACAGAAAAAAATATATTGAATATCATAAAGTATGGACCCATACTTTTTGTTATTTTATTATCAGTTATGATTACTCAAACTCTTATATCTCAAAAAGAGAGAGCTTTAAAGCAAGAGTTAAAGGTATTTCGTGAAGATTATATAAATTCAGAAAAACAAAAAGTTAAGCAAGATGTAAATAAAGTTTATAATATTATAAAAAATGAAAAAGAAGCTTCAGTAAACAGATTAAAAGAACAAATAAAACAAAGAGTTTATGAAGCACATACTATGGCTACTACTATATATGAGCAGACAATTAATAAATACTCAAAGCAGGAGATTTTTGAACTAATAAAACAAAGTTTAGGAAGTTTACAGTTTAACAATGGTAGAGGATATTTTTTTATAGATGATAAAAATGGAGTAAAAAGGTTACAGCCTTATAATAAACAGTATGAAGGTAAAAGTTTACTAAATTTTGAAGATGCCAAGGGGTATAAGTTTGTAAGAAAAATAGTTAAAACTATAGAGAATAAAACAGAGGCTTATGATAGTTACTATTGGTATAAACCAAATGATAAATCAAAGGCATATAAAAAAATAAGTTTTTATAAATACTTTGAACCTTATGATGTAGTAATAGGAACAGGTGAGTATATAGATGATTTTGAAAATGAACTAAAAGAAAAATTACTAAAAAAATTGAATAAAACAGATTATTTAAGTGATGAAAATATTTTTATTTACAATGATAGTGGTGTTTGTTTAGTGTATCCATTTAAAGAGTATGTGGGAGTTAATAGAATAGATGTAAAAAATAGTAAGGGCAGATATATAGTTCAGGATGTTATCAATTTTGCAAAAGAGAAAAATGAAGGTTTTATGAGATATATTTCAAGTATAAATCCTAAAAAAGTTGATTTGGAACAAAACTATAAAGTCTCTTATGTTAGATATTTTGAGGATTGGAATTGGCTTATTGGAAATGGAATATATCTTCAAGGCTTAGAAAAAGAGATAGAACAAAAGGTTCAAAGTTTAAAAGAATCAAACCAAAAGACTTTGGAAAATGTAGTGCTTATTAGTTTTATAGTTACTTTCATTTTTATTTTTATCTCATTTTATATTTCAAAGCTAATAGAAAGAAAGTTTTTGAAGTATCAAGAGGATTTGGAAGAAGAGGCAAAAAGAGCTATTGAAAAAGAAAAGCTTTTAGTACAACAATCAAAAATGGCAACAATGGGTGAGATGATAGGAAGTATTGCTCATCAATGGAAACAACCACTTAGTTTAATAAGTACATCAAATGGAATGTTAAGACTTAATTTAGAGTTTGATTCTTTTCCTAAAAAAGATTTGGAAGAGTCATGTGAAAATATTGATAAATCAGTTCAAAACTTATCACATACTATTGATGATTTTAGAAACTTTTTTAATCCTAATAAAAAGAGGGAATATTTTAAAATTTATAGTGCATTAAAAAAGACATTCCAGTTAATTAAATCTCAATTTAAAAATAATAGTATTGAGTTAATAGAGAATGTAGATAATGATGTTGAGATTTATGCAGTTGAGAATGAATTGTTACAGACATTGATTAATTTGTTTAAAAACTCTAAAGATGAGTTTGAAAGAAATACTGAACTTGAAGACAAGATAGTAAAAATATCTGTATATAATAAATCTCAAAATGCAATTATAGAAGTAATAGATAGTGCAGGTGGGATTCCTGAAGATATTATTTCAGAAATATTTGAACCATATTTTACAACAAAAGAGAGTAAAGGTGGAAGTGGGATAGGTCTTTATATGTGTAGACAAATAGTTGAGAATATGAATGGTAAAATAAGTGTAGAAAACAAAGAGTTTACACACAATGATAAAGTATATATAGGAGCAAACTTTAAAATAGAAATTCCTAATAGTTATTAAACTCTAAATGATACTTTTGAAATACCTTGTTTATGTATAATATATATAAATTTTAATAAGAAAGAGTATTATGCTTGGCGATGAGTTTTTAACTAGGGTAAATGTATTATATGTAGAAGATGAAGATCTAATAAGAGAAAAAACTACTAGTTATTTTCAAAAGTTATTAAATAATGTCTATAGTGCATCAAACGGACAAGAGGGCTATGAAAAATTTATAGATTTAAAGAAACAAAATATAAGAGTTGATGCAATAATTTCTGATATTACAATGCCTAAGATGAATGGAATAGAGTTTTTTAAGAAAATTCGTGAAATAGATGAGGATATTCCACTTTTTTTTACTACGGGACATATAGAAGATGAGTTTTTATTTTACGCAATAAAGTACAATGTCTACTCATATTTTACAAAGCCTGTAAATTATGAAAAACTTTTTAAAAAGTTGAAAACTGCCTGTCATAAATATCATCAGGATGATATTATTAAAAAGCAAAATCAAGAATTACAAAGATATTTAGATGCAATTGATAATGTTGCAATAGTATCAAAAGCCGATACTCAAGGTAAAATAACATTTGTAAATGATATTTTTTGTGAAACTTCAAAATATACAAAAGATGAACTTTTAGGAAAACCACACAATATAATAAGACATCCAGACTCTTCAAAAAAATTATTCCAAGATATGTGGAGTAAGATAAAAGCTGGTAAAACCTGGAAAGGTAAAGTTAAAAATTTAGCAAAAGATGGAACTAGCTATTTTGTAAATGCCACAATAATACCAATTTTTGATGATGAGTTTACAGATGAGATAGTTGAGTTTATAGGTATAAGGTTTTTAACTACAGAAGATGAGATTGAAAGAAGAGAGTTTAGAAAAAAAGTAGTAAAAAATTTACAAGAACAAAAAAGAAAAGAGATAGATTATATAGCAAAGATAGATAAACTACAAGCTGATCTTAGTTTTTATAATCAAAGCAGTTATAAAAATTTGATAAATATAAATAGAGAAAAAGAAGAGAAAATATCAAAGCTACAGTCTCAAATAAGGCACTTTGAATCAGAGATAAAAGAATTAAGAGTAAAAAGCGAACAAATAACAAAAGTAGCAAATAGAAAAGTAAATGACGTAACAAGTACCTTAGATAGTCACAAAATGAAAGCCTTGAGGTTTCAAACTGAAGCAAATGAAGCTGCAAAAGAGTTAAAAGTTAAAGAAGAAGAAATCATAGATTTAGAAAAAAGACTAGAGCAAAAAAATAAAAAAATAGAAGAGTTGTATGATGTAATTTATATGAAAGAGAAAGAATTAAGTAGTAAGAACCTAACTACTGCATAGATTTTATGGTACCCGTGGAGGGACTCGAACCCTCAAGACCGAAGTCATTGGATTTTGAATCCAACGTGTTTACCAGTTTCACCACACGGGCATAAAAAAAGGATTCAATACAATAAAAAATATTGAATCCTTTTTTTGATACTATAAATTAAGTTTAAATTACTTAGCTACTGCTTCTTTTAAAGCTTTACCAACTTTGAATTTAGCAACAGTTGTAGCTGGAACTTTAACAGTTTTGTCTGTTCCTGGAACTTTAGCAGTTCTCTCTGCTCTATCAGCAGTTGTGAATGTTCCAAACCCGATGAAACTTACAGACTCTTTTTTTACTAAAGATTCAGTAATTGTATCTAATACAGCGTCAACTGCACCTTTTGCGTCTTTTTTAGAAAGACCAGCTTTATCTGCTACTGCATCAATAAATTCCGCTTTGTTCATAGAAGAACTCCTTGTATTAATTTAAATTATTTAAACTTTATAGTATTTAAGCTTTAGAATAGCTAAAAGTAGGGGCTTTTGGGGCAAAAATAATATAAAAGATAATGATTTAAAGGAAAATTTAATTAAAAGATGGCTTGATACTTAAAAGTCTACAAGAGTTCTCTAAAATAGCGATCTTCTTTACTAGTCTATGTATATCTCTATCATAAACATAAGCACCAATACCTTTTATAACCATTAAGTTATCTTTACTCTCTTTTAAATATTTTGTTATTTCTAAAGCATTTCTATCATACCATGTATCATAATCACCTGGGTCATATATTGGAATTTCACCAAATTCTGTTTTACCAAAAAAGTCTTCAAATACAATTTTATCATTATCAAAAGTGTATCCAGTGGTAAAAATTGGCATACCAAATGCAATATATTTTGCTTCATGAATATTAGTATAAATTGTTGCGTGAATATGTGACTCAATACTTGCGATATTCCATCTATAGTCTGATTTTTTTAGATTTAACTCACAAAAAGATTTGTCATCCATCTCGTCAAAAATCGCATCGGCTGTATTTATCATAAAGTTCTCTTGATCTAACTTTGCAGATATTGCACCATGGTAAATTCCAAAGAAGTTTTTTCTAAACATAGTTAGTGATAAATCTGTTAATAAATCTAATGTATTTTTATGAACCATTTTAAAATGCCTTAAATATATTTTTTGGTATTATATATCAATTTAAATAAGGACTGTTTTAATGGACATACCTCATATACCAGTTTTATATGAAGAGACCTTAAATGCATTTGAAAATATAGATGATGGCTATATAGTTGATTGTACTACAGGTTTTGCAGGTCATAGCTTTGGCCTTTTATCACAAAATGAAAATATTAAGTTGATTTGTAATGATCAAGATGATACTGCTTTAGAGTTTAGTAAAAAAAGACTTGAAGAGTTTAGTTCAAGGGTGACTTTCAATAAAGGAAATTTTGAGAGTGTACTTACAAACTTTAAAGATTATGATATTAAGGGAATATTAGCAGATATAGGTGTCTCTTCTTTACAATTAGATGATGAAAAAAGAGGTTTTGGTTTTGAAAGCGAAAGCTTAGATATGAGAATGAATCAAGAGCAAACACTAGATGCTTCTACTGTAGTAAACACATATTCACAAGATTCACTTGAAAAGATATTTAAAGAGTATGGAGAAGTAAGAGAGTACAAAAAAGCTGCTTCTTTAATAGTAAATAATAGACCTTTCTCTTCTTCAAAAGAGTTAGCTGATTTTTTAGGAAAAAGATTACATAAAGGTAAAATTCATCCAGCAACACTTCCTTTTCAAGCCATAAGAATTGAGGTAAATGATGAATTAGGAGTGTTAAAAAGACTTTTTAAATCAATCGAGGAGTTAAAACCAAAAGGTGCTACTATAGCAATTATCTCTTTTCACTCTTTAGAGGATAGAATTGTAAAAAAATATTTTAAAAAGTGGACTAAGTCTTGTATATGTCCAAAAGAGGCATTTAGATGCGAGTGTGGAAACAATCATAGTTTAGGAAAAATAATCACAAAAAAACCTATAGTTCCCACACAAGAAGAGATTAAGCAAAACCCAAGAAGTAGAAGTTCAAAATTAAGGATTTTTAAATTTGATTAAGTTAAATGCTATTAATTCATTGATTATAGTACTTTCAATTTTATTATTTGCATTAGCTTTATATTTTCCAAAAATATATTTAAGAAATAATATCTACTATGTAAGTAAAGATGTAAATAAGCTATATGCTCATTATATATCTTTGCAAGAAGAGAATAGATTTTTATCTCAACAATTAGAAGATATGAAATTTAAAAATCAAATTATTGATTCTTTACTTTTTAACCCACTAAAGTTTGAAAAATGATAAAAAATATCATAGAATTTGCTTTAAGAAAACCAATATTAAATCATTTGTTATTGGTTTTTATTCTATTATTATCAGTTTTTTCATATTTTAAAATTCCAAAAGAGATTTTTCCTCCTGCTGCATTAGAGGCTATTTCTATAAATGGCTCTTATGTGGGCGCAAGTTCAGAAATACTTGATAAGATTGCTGTTAGTGATATAGAAGATGAACTTTTAAGTTTAAGTCAGGCTGACAAAATATCCTCTACAATTAAAAATGGCTATTTCTCTATCAAAGTTGAATTAAAAGATGGAGAAAATCCCCAAACAGCATTAAGTGATGTAAAAGATATCATCACAAAAATAAAACCAAATCTTCCCTCAGATATGGATGAACCAACTGTAAAAGTCATAGAACAAGCCTTTCCTTTAATTACTGTAGCAGTATACTCTAAAGATGATAGTGCCTCTACTCAATATTTAATTGATGTTGCAAAAGATGTAAAATCACAGATAGTACAACTAAAAGATTTATCAGATGTAAATGTTTTAGGAGAGAGTGATAGACAACTTTTAATAACATTTAATGATGAGAAAATAGAAGCATACAATCTTAATAAACCAGCAGTTATAAATGCTGTTCAACAAATAAGTACAATTACACCTGTTGGAATAGTAAAAGATACTAAACGACACTACTACTTATCCACATTTAATGGTAGAAAAGATAAACAAAATGTGGAAAATACAATACTAAAAATAGGAAATAAAAGGTTATATTTAAAAGATATAGCAACAGTAAAATTTACTTTGGAGGATGTACAGAATATCTCACATTTTAATGGTAGTAAGAATATAGCTATTAGTATTAACAAGGGGTTTGAGGGTGATTCAATTAGTCTTGTAAAGGAGATTAAAAAGATTACTAAATCCTTTGAAAGCAAGTATGAGAATCTTGATTTTGATACCTATATAGATACTTCTGTATGGATTAAAAATAGATTAAATACAGTAGTTTCAAATATCTTATTTGGACTATGTTTGTTATTTATTGCACTTTTTTTCTTTATAAATATAAGAATAGCAGCAGTTATTGGTATAGGTATTCCTGTATCATTTATGATAGGCTTGATTTCTGCTGATTATTTAGGTTATAGTTTAAATATGCTGTCATTATTAGGAGCACTAATTGCTCTTGGAATGTTGGTTGATGAGGCTATTGTAGTTGGTGAAAATATATATAGACACCTAGAAATGGGTAAAGATAAGTTTACTGCTGCAAGAGATGGTGCACTTGAAATGTATCCAGCTGTATTAACAGCAACAGCTACTACAATCTTTGCTTTCTTACCTATCTTACTTATGACAGGTGAGGTTGGTAAATTTATGCAGATTTTACCAATAATGATTACCATACTTTTACTGAGTTCTTTAGTGGAGGCCTTTTTCTTTTTACCACTTCATGCAAAAGATATTTTAAAAGTTAGTAAAGAAGAGAGAAAGTCTCACAAAATTTGGGATTTTAACTATAAGCTTTATAGTACGGTTTTGAGCTTTTTATTAAAAGGTAGATTTGTATCTATTTTCATAATGCTTGTACTTATCATAACTGCTACATTTGGAATATTCCAAACACAAAAGTTTAAGTTTATGCCTTCATTTGACTCTACTCAGGTCTATATTACAGGTTCAGTTGGGGTTGGTAAAAAAATAGAGCAAACAGAACAAAATGTTTTAGAAATTGAAAAAAAGATTATTGAAAGTTTAGACTTTAAAAATACTATTAGTTCAGTATCTTCAGTAACTGGTATGAAATTAGATGGTAAAAATTTACCACATCATGAGGAGTTTTACTTTCATATATTTGTAAACCTTTATGAAAGGGCACCTGTAAATGTTTTTGAGAAATATATAAACCCTTACTTGTCTCCAAAATATGATGATACAAATATGATTAGAAATATTAGTGCCCAAGAAGTTGTACAGCAATTAAACAGTGTATTAAAAAATGAGATAGAATCAAATAAATATGATGAATTGAAAGTATTTGTACCTCAAGCTGGAATAGTTAAAAATGATGTGGAAATAGCTATTTGGGGTGATGATAATAAGCAGGTGATAGAATCTGTTGAGGAATTAAAAAATGCATTAGCAAATATAAAAGGTGTCTCAAATATTGCAGATGATGCTTTACTTGGTAACTATGAATTAAAGTTTAAGCTTAACAGTTATGCTGACCAGTTAGGTATAACAGAGCAAGACATTTTAAATGAATTAAGACCATTTTATTTTAAAGCTACTTACTCTAAAATGTTTGATGATAAAGGTATTGTAGATGTGGTATTTAAAAGTAAATCAAAAGATGTACTTAGTAGTTTAGATACTTTTGAGATAACAACATCAAATAATCAAAAAGTTTTATTATCACAAGTTGCACAGTTTATTAAAGTTCCTGCATATTCACAAATTTTTAAAGAAAATAATAACCAAATCATAAGTGTTACTGCATCACTTGATGATATTGTGACCTCTTCAGAAGTTTTTGAGAAGTTGTCATCAAAAATAAAAGAGCTTGATAAGACTGTAGATTTAGAAATAAAAGGTGAGGAACAAGAGAATAAAAAAGTTCAAAAAGAGATGGGACAAGCTGCACTTCTAGCTATGATTTTAATTTTTATAGCATTGGTATGGATGTTTGATTCTGTGATTAAACCTTTTATTATCTTAAGTACTATTCCCCTTTCAATGCTTGGTGTTTTAATAGGACACGTTGTAATGGGTATAAATATTACTATGCCAAGTTTAATAGGTATGGTTGGACTTGCAGGTGTTATTGTAAATGATGGTATTATTATGATGGATTTTATAAAAAAAGCAAATAATTTAGAAGAGTTGCAGATGTATGCAAAGATGAGATTAAGACCTATATTATTAACTTCAGCTACAACTATTTTAGGTCTTAGCTCACTTATTTTCTTTGCTTCTGGACAAGCATTGATTTTACAACCTATGGCTATATCTTTAGGATTTGGTATTTTATGGGCAACTGTACTTAACTTATATTATGTACCAATGGTTTATAGAATAATATATTTAAGAAATGCAAAATAGATATAGCGGTGATGTAGGTGATTTTGGAAAATTTCACCTACTTAGGTTTTTACTAAATAATCAGAAGTATAATCTTTCACAAATTTGGTATATGTATCCAGATGAAAGCCATAATAATGACGGGTTATACATAAATTATTTTGAAAAAGTAAAAGAGTTTGATTTAGAACTTGAAGAAAAACTTTTAGAAATCACTCAAACAAACAGATGTGTAAAAGCTTTGGAAGAAGCAAAGCTTGTAAAAAATACAAAATACTTTTCTTTGTATGTAAATGAAAATGCAAAAGATGATTTATCCTATAGAAAAAAAACTTGGTTTCAAAAAGCTTTAGAATTTAGTGAAAATAGTGA
The DNA here is from genome assembly GCA_041694355.1 of Arcobacteraceae bacterium. GTDB lineage: Bacteria > Campylobacterota > Campylobacteria > Campylobacterales > Arcobacteraceae > Arcobacter_B. Next base: position 33,796 of record JASMTK010000090.1, read on the forward strand.
TTTTATTGCAGTTGATCCAGACAATGGCATAGCTACAAAAGTTATAAAAAAAGATGAAACAAAAGATATAAAGATTCAAACTTTTGATGACTTTTCTAAAAAGGCAAAAGCTGGAAAGTATATATTCAAAGATGAAATAGATAAGTTGTATGATACTTGTAAGTGTTTGATAGTGTATCATCATCTAAATAGAACTATGCCACATAATAAACAGATTGAGATTTTACAAGATAAGCTAAAAAAAGAGTTTAAAATGGTTTTAGCTATAAAGCATAAACCTTACTCTCCTAGAGTCTTCTTTTTTATTTGTAATGATAAAGAGATTTATGATTTTCTAAGAAGAAAGCTACCACTTTTTCAAGAAAATTATACAATTCATTGGGAACTGTTTTTATAATAAAACTATTCCCTCGACTTTACTTAAAATACTATTTTTTTCATCAAAATCTTTTAGAAATCTAGCAGGTTCTAAAGTAGTTACAGTTGCTTTTCCTATTATGTGTCTATACTCTTTATTTAGTAGTGTATTTAATTTTAACCCCCAAATATTATGCATAACTAAAGGTTCACCATCTTTTATACCCACATAAATCATAATATGTCCCTTTAAGTAAACTAAGGTTCTAAAGGGTTTACCATTTTGAACTAAGAAAAGTTTTTTCTTTTTGTTTGATAAATTTGTTATATCAAAATATTTACCATTTTTTAATTGAGCCTTAGAGTTTCTGTTAAGATGCTTACCAAAAACAGCAAAGTAATCTTTTGTAAAACTTGAGCAATCTCTTTTCCCTAAAATACCACCCCAACCATAAGGTTCATCTAAGAGTTCATTGCTTATTTTTTCTATATTTGTTTTATTAAATTTGATTGGAAATTTTGAGATATAGTTACTTTTGATCTTTATTTTTGATATTTTTGCATAGTGATTTAGATCTTTTGTTGCTATGAAATATTTATTGTTTTTATAAGGGAATAGGGTAGATAATTTTATATACTCTTTGAAAAAACTATTTTCATAAATAGCAAAATCATCTTTTGTAGCTATGTAGTAGTTTTGTGTTTTAAACTTATTTATAAAATCTTCTTTTACATAGGCAATACTATTTGTCTCTATCCAACCTGAAAAAGACGATGTTTCTACAAAAGCCCAGGCTTTATCTTTTGATAAATGTGATACTAAAACAGGTGTGTTTATCTTAATAAATGAATTTTGATTATAATCAAATGGAAACCCCTCACCAGCCTCTTTAGGATTTTTAAACATAACCTGATTTGTTGGAAGAGCTCTTATGTTTGTGTTTTCTATTGTAATTGCTTTTTTTATATTTTTATTGTAGTTTTTAAAGTTTGCATTTTCTTCTTGCTTTTCAAACCACAAAGCAGAGGCTTTTTTATAGTTTTGAAGATATATATTTTGGTTTTTATAGTTTAATGCCCATTTTGCTTCATCTACTTTTATTGAGAGCTTATTCATATTCCAAGGCTGAAAGTATCTTTGTAAAAATTGTTTTGAAGTTTTATCTATATTCTCAAAATCTTTAATTGATGTTTTTTTACTAAGAGTGTTTATAATATCTTTTTCATAAGTGATTTTAGGGTTTGTTTTATTTACTTTATAGTTTACAATATTTGAACAACCACTAAATATAATTAATAAAATAGGAATAAAAATATAAGTATATAATCTCAAACAATCTCCTTGCTTTTTTATATTTTAATGAAATTAGTTTAAGAATTACGTAAATTATTATCAAAGTATTAGAGACTTTTGAAATTAAGTCTCTAATAAGTCTTAAAACTCAAATTTTGTTTTTAGTTTAAAGAAGTAAATCACTGTTTTATACTGAATAAACATAAAAGGAATCATCAGTAAAAAGTAGAAAAATGAGTACTTCTCTAAAACTCCATTTGCAGTAAGACCAAAGTTTACAAAGAACATACCAAATACCATAAATGCAACTCCTGGACAAATAAGTGCAAATGATACAGGTGATCTGTTTTCGCTATGAATATATTTTTGGAAATAACCCATTTGTTTCATAACTTTATATCCAAGTAAACCAAAGATAATTTGTAAAGAAACAATAGTCGCAGTTAAGGTAAATAGTGATGATTTAGCTAAAGTTGCATCAAAGTTATGATCTAAACCAAAAGAGACTCTAACAGCAGTAATTCCTAAAAGAGTTAGAATAGGTAAAATTATCCATAAAGATGGACTAGCTTCTAAAGAAACACCATGTTCAAACATATTCTTAAATCCAATTGTAAGTTTTATAATAAGTAGTAAAACACTAATTGAAGCAAAGAAAATAGCACCAAAAATACCTAATGCATTTATTGCAATATTATGACTCATTGCACCTGGGGCTGCAAATCCTACACCTACCATAGCAAAAGCAAAGATAGAAATCATTTGAGATAGGTTATTGTTTTTTGTGAAGTCAAAATCTCCATTTATCATTATTCTTGAAAAGTAGTTAAAGAATATCTTTAAAGCAAAAAATCCTGCTACCATAAACCCAATTAATGCAAATGGGAACATATACTCAACAATACTCCATAGATTAGGTACAAAAACAGCTCCTAAAACAAAACATACATTGATTGTCATTGCGTATGTTAAAGGAATTGTCATAAGTGTAATTTCTGCATTTGAATTTTTTAGAGCTTTGTATGCTTCACTTTTTTTATATAAGTTGAATTGTTTTGTACTAAAGATTAGTAGTTTAAAGTGAAAAAATGCAAAAGCTAATATAAAAACAAGTGCAAATGCAATTACAAAAGATAGCCAAGTTCCCTCAAGAAGTTTTGGCATAATAAAATCAAAGGTTGCCATAGGTACACCTTCGTGTGGTACTAGGAACATTAAATACATAAAAAATGATACAGATAATCCTCCAGCTCCTAGTGCTGATAAAAAACACATTGGATTGTATTTTTCTCTTAGTTTCATTCGTTTTCCTTATAATTATAGTTTTAGTAATATTACTAAAAATTATATTAAAAAGTTATGAATTAAGTATTAAAAAAACTTATAGTTCTTGAAAGTAAGAGAATAAGTGCTATAGTGTTATTTTTAAAATAAGGTGAGAAATGTATAAAATATCTTTAAATAAAGAACTTTTTGATGACATAGTAGATAAAAATAAAAAGCTTTTAGTAAAAGATAGTACAAAGTATTGGAAAAAAGAGCTTTTAGAACCTAAACTAATAGATGATAAACTTAGTTACTCTATTAAACAGTTTGAGAAATTAAGATTAACTAATGGCTTAGGTGAAGATAAACCTCAAATTGTGATTGAATGTAAAAAGGTTGAGTATTCTAGTTCTTATGATAGGTTTGAGTTCCATTTAGGTGATATTATTGAGCAAAAAAATCTTGTATTGGAAAAAAACCATAAAGATACTCTTATTGAAAGACTTCAAAAAGAGAAAGAGGAGTTAGAAGAAAAACTAAATAAAGACTATTTAACTAATGTCTATAATAGAAAAAAGATGCAAGAAGATTTAGAGCATTATATTACACAAAATAATTCAAATCTATTAAGTGCAATTTTTATTGATGCAGATAGATTTAAAAAAATAAATGATAACTATGGGCACGATACAGGGGATAGGGTGCTTCAGTTTTTAGCGGATATTTTAAAGGAGCATTGTCACTATTTAAATGGTGAAGTTTATAGATTTGGTGGCGAAGAGTTTGTTATATTTGCTTTTCTTCCAAAGAATGAAATTATAAAAAAAGTAAATGATTTAAAAGATGCAGTAAAATCAAAAAGAGTATTCTATAAAAATAATGACATTTTTTTAACTGTTAGTATAGGAGTTTCATTTTATAGTGATTTTAATGATAAAGATATTTTACTTCAAAAAGCAGACGAGGGTGTATATAAAGCAAAAGAAGAAGGTAGAGATACTATTGTATATGTTTAAAACTTTACCTTAAACTAGAGTTTTAAACTCTAGTTATAAGATTATTTAGCTATTTTATTTGCAATAGCTTCAATATCAGCATCAGATAATCCAGCTACTTGAGCTTTCATTAGAGCTTTCATTGGTCCACCGTAAGAACCATCTTTATAACCTTTCATTGCTGCGATGAAATCAGCTTTTGTCATATCTTTGATAATCTTAGATTTACCCATTGCTGCTTTTTCACCATTTGCACCATGACATCCAATACATTTTGCATAAGGGTTTGCAAATGCAACACATGCAGTTAATAAAGATGCTACTACTACTAATTTTTTCATATTTTAATCCTTCTAATTAATATGTAAAAGTATTCTATAGAATTTTCTATTAGATTTAATTGATTTTAGTCAAAAAAAGTAGAAAAAAAGTAGAAAAAAGGTAAAAAAAAACCCTTTTTCTTTTATTTTAAAGTTATTTTAGTGAATCAAGAAGTTCTTGTTTTAATTCTTCTTTATTAATTTTATTTTTATCACTAGGTACTAATGGTAGTGATCTTTTATAAATAACTCTTGATGGAATCATATAAGAAGCCAAATGTTTCTTAAGTTCAAAAGTTATCTCTTTTGGTGGTATTTCAGTTTTTGCACTATAAACCATTACAATCTCTTC
>JASMTK010000091.1:0-20013 GCA_041694355.1 Arcobacteraceae bacterium
TATGAAGGAAAAAGAGTTTGAAATTATTGCAAATAAAATTTGTGATGTTTTAGATGACATTAACAATTTAGAACTTCAAGAAAGCATCAAAGCTGAACTTAAAGATTTAGCCTCTAACTTTGTTATTTACAACAAGGCTACTTACTAAACTTTGATATAAGGATTCAATTATGGAAATAAAAGGCGATGATTTTTTAAAGAAAATTCAAAAGCACCAAGAAAGAGAAGAGTTGGAGCAAAAGTTAAATGAGTTAAATGATATAAATAGTCAAGTTAACCAAAACAACCAACCAAATCAAAGTTCAGATACTCAGACTTTTGAAGAAGTTACAAATATGACTAGACAAAGAGAGTCCATGCACCAAGAGCAAGCAGACCAAGAACTAGATAATATTATGCTTCAAGGTGGTAGTAGTGAAAATGAAAGCAACAAGAAAAAATACTTAGCTTTAGGATTAGTTCTTGTTGTTCTTTTTTTACTTACAATTATAATCATTCGTCTTTTAAGTGATGACTCAAAAGAGGATCCTTTTACTGATAATAGTACAACTACTAATCAAACACAAAATGAAAATAAAAGTCTTGATGATAATTTCCAAAAAGCAATGAATGATAGAATAAAGAAAAGCAACTCTGAAGAAGAGATGATTTCAGAAGAGAAAATCAATCAAATCAAAGAAGATGTGGCAAATGACTCTAATACAAAACAGATGGAATCTTCAATTGCTGAAGCAGACTTAGACAAAACTATACAAAAGATAAAAGAAGAGAAAAGAAAAGAAGTTGAATCTAAAAAAGAAGAAGTAGAAAAGCAACAACCAGTTGTACAAAAAGAAGAGCCTAAAGCAAAAAGAAGTGTTAAAGACTTAGTAAAAGATGTATCAAAAGCTAAACCAACTGGATACTTTGTTCAAATTGGAGCATTTACAAAAACTCCTTCTCAAAGCTATATTCAAAAGATTAGAGACAATAACCTAAAGTATAAGATATACAGAGTTGATGTAAAAGGTACAATGTACAATAAAGTGCTTATTGGACCTTATTCGTCAAGAGCAAGTGCAGAGAAACAAATACCAAGTATTAAGAAACAACTTAATCTTAGTGGTGCTTATGTACTTAAATTTTAAAAATGAAAGTGGTATATGAATTTTTATAGTAAAGAACTTTTTTTAGACCAGTTTACGCCTGTATCCATTTATGAAAAAATAAAGGAGTTATATAAAGAAGAGATAACTTTTTTATTTGAAAGTACAATTAACTCAAGTGATGGAAACTACTCTTTTATAATAATTGGAGCTAGAGAAAGAGTTTGGTACCAAGATAATAAATGTTTTCATAAAGATGAAAAAGCTCAAACAAAAGAGGTTACTAGTAATCCATTAGAATTTTTAAAAGAGTATTATAAACAGTTTGATAAAAAACTTTTTAAAGCTAAAGCAAGAGAGTTAGGAATTGGTTTAGTTGATGGTTTTATTGGTAATGTTGGTTATGATGTAGGAAAAGAGTTTGAACCAAGACTTAAAAAGTCAATGAATAATTTAGAAGATCAACTAAATATTGCTGATTTGGATTTGATTAGGCCTAAAATAGTTTTAGGTTTTTCACATAAAACCTCTAAATTAGTTATGGTAACTTCTATGGAAGATAAAAAAGATGACTTAGAAAAAATAGAACGAACTCTTTATACTCCATATAACTATCAAGCACCTAAAAAAGCAACCATTTTAGATGAAGGAAAATTCAATTACTCAAAAGAAAAATTCTTTGATATGGTTGCTAAGTCAAAAGAGATGATTAAATCAGGTGATGTTTTCCAAATACTTATGTCAAATAGATTTATACAAAAAGCCAAGGTTGATCACTTAAGTTTCTATAGAGCTTTAAGAAGTAAAAACCCTAGTCCATATTTATTTTTTCTTGAGTTTGAAAAGTTTAGTATCGCAGGTAGTTCCCCTGAAGTGATGATAAAACTAGTTGATGGACATCTACTTTTAAGACCAATTGCAGGTACAAGAAAAAGAGGTAAGACTTTAGAAAAAGACTTACAAATGGAAGAAGAGCTTAAAAATGATGTAAAAGAAAAAGCTGAACATCTTATGTTAGTTGATTTAGGTAGAAATGATGTTGGAAGAGTAGCAAAAGCTGGAACTGTAAAGGTTACTGATTTAATGAGAATTGAAAGATACTCTCATGTTATGCATATAGTTTCAGATGTGGAAGCTATAATAGATGAACAGTACGATATGTTTGATCTATTTGCTGCAACCTTTACAGCTGGAACTATGACAGGTGCTCCAAAGATTAGAGCAATGGAATTAATTGCCCAATTTGAAGGAATAAAAAGAAACTTTTACTCAGGAAGTATTGCTTACTTTGGTTTTGATGGAAATATGGATAGTGCTATTACTATTAGAACTACAATGTTAACAGATGATACTGTTATATTCCAAGCTGGTGCTGGAGTTGTTGCTGATAGTAATCCTGAGGATGAATACTTAGAAGTTCACAATAAATTAGCTGCAAATATAGCAACGCTAAAAGACTTATCATAAAGGATACAATTTGCTACTAGGTGTAAATATAGACCATATTGCTGTTTTAAGAGAGGCAAGAAAAATCAATGACCCAAATCCCTTAGATGCTGTTTCAATTTGTAAGTTAAGTGGTGCTGATCAAATAACAATTCATTTAAGAGAAGATAGAAGACATATTCACGATAATGATGCAAAGGTTATAATAGAACAAAGTGCTTTACCTGTAAACTTAGAGTGTGCTATTGATGAAGAGATTATAGATATAGTTTGTAATTTAAAGCCAAGCCGTGCAACTTTAGTTCCAGAAAAGAGAGAAGAAGTTACAACTGAGGGTGGACTTGATTTAGAAAAAAACTTTGAAAAAATAAAAAGTGCTATTGAAAAACTACATAAAAATGAAATAGAAGTATCACTTTTTATAGATCCAACTTCTAAATCTATAGAGTTATCAAAAGAGTTAAAAGCAGAATGGATTGAGTTACATACAGGAAGTTTTGCAAATATTTATGCAATGTTATACTCAAATTTAAAAAACACCCATCACAGCATAGAAAACTTAGAACTTCCAAAATCACAACTTCTTTCTAAATTAGAAGAGAGTTTAGATGAATTAAGAAAATGTTCAAAATATGCAAAACAGTTAGGCTTAAAAGTTGCAGCTGGTCATGGACTTAACTATCAAAATACTACAAAAATTTTAGAAATTAAAGAGATTGAAGAGTTAAATATAGGTCAAAGTATCATAGCAAGATCGGTATTTACAGGTTTAGAAGATGCTATTAAAGAAATGAAAAACTTAATAAAACAAGGTCAATAATGAAACCAAAAGTAGCTATAAGTGTTGGAGATTTAAATGGTATTGGTATTGAGATTGCACTAAAATCTCACACTAAAATTTCAAAATATTGTGAACCTATTTACTGTATAAGCAATAAAATGCTTAAAAGAGCTGCAAAGGAATTAGAACTTGAAATTCCTAAAGACTTTGAAACTTCAAAAGTTAAAGGTGAGCATGAAATAAAGCCAGGACAAGTTACAAAAAAAGCTGGGAAATACTCATTTGATTCCTTCACTGCTGCTATTAATCTTGCAGAGAAAAAAGAGGTAGATGCTATTTGTACGCTTCCGATAAATAAAGAGTCTTGGAATAAAGCAGAGATAAAATATAAGGGTCATACTGAAGTACTAAGGGACTACTTTGGGAAAAATGCAATTATGATGCTTGGGTGTAAAAAAATGTTTGTTGCACTTTTCACTGAACATATCCCTTTAAGAAAAGTAGTAAAAAATATAAAAGAGAAAGAGCTTACTTCTTTTTTAATTGACTTTTATAAAAACATTAAACCCTCAAAGGTTGGAGTTCTTGGACTAAATCCCCATGCAAGTGATAATGGAGTTTTAGGTGAAGAGGAAGTTGAAATTTTTAAAGCTATTAAAAATGCAAATAAAACCCTTGAAAAAGAGGTTTTCAAGGGACCTTTAGTACCTGATACAGCCTTTTCTAAACAGTCAAGAAAAGAGTATAAACACTATGTATGTATGTACCATGATCAAGGCTTAGCACCCCTTAAAGCTTTATACTTTGATCAAAGCATAAATGTAAGTTTAAATCTTCCGATTATTAGAACTTCAGTTGACCATGGAACTGCTTTTAATATTGCTTATAAAAAAGATCAAAAAGTAAATATGAAAAGTTATATAAATGCAATAAAAGAAGCTGTCTTACTTGTAAATAATAGATAATGAAAACTCTAGAGGCTTGCTATGAGATTAATTTTTCTAAAATTAATTTCATAGAGCGAAAAATCAAAATAACTCATCCTAAAACTATAATTTTAGGTGCTAGTAAAACAGGAAAAAGTTATTTAATATATGACTTTTTACAAAACTTCAAACACACTGAATACATATACATAGATTTAAGCGATCCAAGAAATGAACTATCTGAAATAATACCTTATTTAGACGACTTTTTAAGAGAAAAAAAGATTAAAACTCTTGTACTTGAAAGTTTTGATTTTAGTTTTGAACTACCCTATTGTGAAAATATTATTATCACTACATCTATTGATAAAAAACTTAAGGGCTTTAAAAATATTGTTGTTAAAGCTTTAGATTTTGAAGAGTATTTACTTCATGATAAAAAATTTCAAAACAGTACTCAAAGTTTTAACAACTTTTTAAGATATGGTAACCTGCCAGAGGTTTTAGGGGTTGATGATTTTATGAAGTTAAAGAGACTTCAAGAGATTGTTTCATTACAAACAAATAGAGACTTAGAGTATGAAATATTGAAAATACTATTTGAAAATGTGGATGAAAAAAAATCTTTATATCAACTCTTCAACTCCCTAAAATCAAAAATAAAGATTTCAAAAGATAAGTTTTATGAAACCTGCAAAAAATTTGAAGAACAAAAAAGTATATTTTTTATAAGTAAATATAATCATGAAAAAGCCACAAAAAAAATATATGCATATAACCATGCTTTTTTAAATGCCATTAGCCATAATAAAAAATTTAAAAACGTATTTTCAAATATGATTTACTTAGAATTAGCAAATAAACACAAAGAGATTTATTATCTTGATTATGTGGATTTTTATTTGAAAAAAGAGAAGCAAGCTATAGTTGCAATTCCATTTTTTAATACAGTTTTAATGAACTCTACTTTAAAAAAGATATATAAGACTATGGCAGAGTATGAATTAGAGGAGCTTTTTATAATTACTGTTTCAAATACAGAGATGATAAAACACAAAAAATTTAAGGTAAATGTACTTCCATTTTATGAATGGGCCTTAAGCTAAAACTTTGATGTTAATGAAATATTAATTAAAACTTAGATACAATCGCAAAATTATAAAGGACGCATTGATGAGAAAAAGAGTACTTGTAAAATTTTCTGGAGAAGCTTTAGCTGGTGCTGAAGGTTATGGAATTGATACTAAAATCTTAGATTATATCGCTGAAGAGATCAAAGAGCTTGTTGACAATGGTGTTGAAGTTGGTATTGTAATTGGTGGTGGTAACATTATTAGAGGTGTTACAGCAGCAGCTGATGGTGTGATTAAAAGAACTAGTGCAGATTATATGGGTATGCTTGGAACTGTTATTAATGGTGTTGCTATGCAAGAAGCTTTAGAGCATAAGGGTTTAAGCGCAAGACTTCAAACTGCTATTAAAATGGAGCAAATTGCTGAACCATATATTGTAAGAAAAGCTACTAGACACTTAGAGAAAAATAGAGTTGTTATTTTTAGTGCAGGTACAGGAAACCCATACTTTACTACAGATACAGCAGCAACACTAAGAGCAACAGAAATTGGTGCTTCTATGCTAATAAAAGCTACAAAAGTTGATGGTGTTTATGATAAAGACCCAATGAAATTTGATGATGCAGTTAAATTAGAGACTATCACTTATGATAGAGCTTTAGAAGATCATATCAAAGTAATGGATGATACTGCTATTGCATTAGCAAAAGACAACAACCTTCCAATTGTTGTAGCAAATATGAATGAAAAAAGTAATCTACTAAGTATTATTAATGGTGATTACACTAAATGTTCAATAGTAAAATAAATGATTAAACTATAAGGATTTCAAATGAGATTAGAAGAGAGAATGACTAAAGCTTTAAAATTTGTAAATAATGATAGATATATTTTATCAATTGCAGTAGGTCAAAGAGCTGATGAATTAAGTAAAGGTGCAAAACCATTATTAGAGCAAAACACTCAAAATATGAAGTATACAGATATTGCAATAGATGAAATCGCAAACGGACTTTTAAAAATTGAAGGTCTTGTAGATAAACAAGAGTAGTTATAAAAGCTTTGCTTTTATAACTTTTTTTTAATTGGTTATTTATGGATCCATTTATTAACAAAATTCAAAAAATAAATACCATAGAAGATGCTTTAGCTGAACTTCAAAATCAAACTACTTTAACTCCCAAACTAGAAAAACTTGTTGATTTTATAATAAAAGCACATGAAGGACAGTTTAGAAAAAGTGGTGAACCATACAGTGTGCACCCTATTTTGGTTGCTTGTATTACTGCACACTTCTCTCAAGAAGAAGATATAATAGCTACTTCCTTACTACATGATGTTGTTGAAGATACTGAATACTCTTTAAATTATGTAAAAGAGAATTTTGGTAGTGATGTATCACATATGGTAGATGGACTTACAAAAATTGATGAGATAAGAGAAAGTGAGCTTATTCCTTCAAATAATACAAGTGATTACAAGCTAATATCTTCAGCACTTACTTTTAGAAAGATGCTTATTGCATCAATTGATGATGTTAGAGTTTTAGTGGTTAAACTATGCGATAGACTTCACAATATGTTAACCCTATCAGCACTCCCACCTAATAAACAAAAAAGAATAGCTGAAGAGACTTTAGTAGTTTATGTTCCTATTGCAAATAGACTTGGTATTTCTACACTAAAAAATGCACTTGAAGACTTAGCATTTTACTATATTTATCCAAAAGAGTATGAAAAAATTGATAAGTTTTTAAAAGAGCAAGAGCATACAATGCAATTGAACTTTAATAACTTTATTTCAACTACAAAAGATTTACTTGAAAAAAACGGCTTTGATTTAAATAAGATAAAAATATATAGTAGAGTTAAACATCACTACTCAATTTATTTAAAAATGCAAAGAAAAGGTATCTCTATAGATGAAGTTTTAGACCTTTTTGCTATTAGAATTTTAGTAGAAAATGATATAGATTGTTATAAAGCTTTAGGTCATATTCATCTAGAGTTTAAACCTTTAATTTCAAGATTTAAAGACTATGTATCAACACCTAAAGAGAATGGTTATCAAACTATTCATACAACAGTATTTTCAAACTCAAAAATTTTTGAAATTCAAATACGTTCTTTTGAGATGAATAAGGTTGCAGAATTTGGTATTGCAGCACACTGGAAGTACAAACTTGGTGCTAAAAATACAACAAACCTAAACTGGCTAAAATCTTTAGAATTTTCAAATGAAAATGTAGAAGAGTTTTACCAAGAGACTAAAAATGATCTGCACGGGGAAGATATAGTTGTATATTCACCCAAAGGTGAGACCTTTAACTTACCTCTTGGTTCAACAGCTTATGACTTTGCTTATGCAATTCATAGTGATATTGGTAATAAAGCTACTGCTTGTTATATCAATAAAATTAAAAAGCCACTATTAACTGAACTTAAAAGTACTGATATTGTTGCTATTGCAACAGGTGAAAAAGAGATACCTAGATGCACTTGGTATGATATGGTTAAGACCTCAAGAGCAAAGAAGCAAATCAAGTTTTTATGTACACATAGAAAAAGAGAAATTGATGAAATGTCAGGTAGAAATATTATAGATACAATTTTCTCTAGATACCATGAAGAAATAACAAAAAAGCATAAGATCGAAGCACCACATAAAATACCTCAAATACTTGATTACTTCAAATATGTAAAACAAACAATTGAAAAAAGTATAATAAAAGATAGAGGTTTAGTAACTAGATTTAAAATACTAACAAGTAAAATAAAAGAGTACAAATTTGATAATATATTAATATATTCAAATTTTAGTATAAATTCTGTATCATTTGACCACTGTTGTCATCCAAAATTTGGAGATGATATTATAGCATTTAGAAATGGCAATCAAGTGATATTACATCATAAAATGTGTGATAAAGCCTATGAAAAAATAAAAAACAAACATCAAATGCTATTTTGTAAATGGACAAAAGATACATTGTATCATTATAAAATGTTAGTTAGTCTTTCTAATACAAAAGGTGAATTAGCAAGACTATTATCATATATGAGTCAATATGAGGGATATATTTTATCTGTAGATTATGGAAGACAAAAACATTCATATAGACAATATTGTGATATAGAGTTTGAAATAAATAAACAAAATATTGAAGAAGTTCGAAAAATTATAGAGAGAAAAGTAAAAGTTATAGAGTTTTTTTCAAAAAAAGATGCCTATAAAAATTAATAAACTAAAAGGATAGAGAGTATTAATGGAAAACAAAATTCAAGAAGCATTGGAAGAGATACAAAGAGGTACTTCAGAGATAATTGATATTGAAAGAATTGAAAAGCTAATAAGAAGATATTTTGAAACTGGAGAAAACTTCTATGTAAAAGCTGGTTTTGATCCAACTGCACCTGATATACATATAGGGCATACAGTGCTTATTCAGAAACTAGCAGCTTTTCAAAAGTTTGGTGGTATAGTACAATTCCTAATTGGAGACTTTACTGCTACTATTGGTGATCCAACAGGAAAAAGTGAAACAAGAAAAGTTTTAAGTGAAGAGGATGTTTTAAGAAACGCTCAAACATATAAAGACCAAGTATTTAAAATCTTAGATGAGAGTAAAACAGAAATTATGTTTAACTCAAAATGGTTAAAAGAGCTTGGAACAGCAGGTTTAATCTCACTTGCTTCAAACTTAACAGTAGCTAGAATGTTAGAAAGAGATGATTTTGCTAAAAGATATGCATCAAATACACCTATTGCTGTAAGTGAGTTCACTTATCCTTTATTACAGGGTTATGATTCAATAGCTATGAATACAGATATTGAACTTGGTGGAACAGACCAAAAGTTCAATCTACTTATGGGAAGAACACTACAAAAAGCATACAACTGTGGAAAGCAACAAGCAGTTTTAATGATGCCAATCTTAGAAGGTTTAGATGGTGTTCAAAAAATGTCTAAATCATTAGGAAACTATATTGGTGTAACTGATGAAGCATTTGATATGTATGGAAAAGTTTTATCTATCTCTGATGAATTGATGTGGAGATATTATGAACTTCTTTCTACGAAATCATTAAAAGATATTGAACAGCTTAAAGAAGATGTTACAAATGGTAATGTTCATCCAAAAGATGCAAAAGATAATCTAGCTGTTGAAATAGTTGATAGGTATCATGGTGAAGGTGCAGGAGAAAAAGCTAAAGCAGAGTTTAAAAAAGTATTTGCAAAAAAAGACATACCAACTGATATGCCACAGTTTGAGTTTGATTCTGGTATTTGGATTTGTCAAGCCTTAGTTGATGCAAATCTGGTAAATTCCAATTCACAAGCAAGAAGAGATATCAAAGGTGGTGCTGTTAAATTAAACCAAGAAAAAGTAACAGATGAAAAACTAAATTTACAAAGCGGTGAGTATATTTTACAAAAAGGTAAAAAGAATTTCGCTAAGATACTAATAAAATAAAAGGGCTAATTTTGAGAATAGGAAAGTATGAAATTAAGCACCCAATTATCCAAGGTGGAATGGGTGTAGGAATAAGTTGGGATCAATTAGCTGGAAATGTTAGTAAAGAAGGTGGTCTTGGCGTAGTTTCTGCTGTAGGAACTGGATATTATAGAAATAAAAGTGAAAGCGTACAGATTATTACAAAAAAAGATAAGCCTAAGGATGTAGCAAACTTTTATAACAAAGACTCACTAAATGAGATTGTAAATAATGCAAGAAAAATTTGTGGAGATGCTCCACTTGCTTGTAATATTTTATATGCAATCAATGATTATGGTAGAGTTGTACAAGATGCCTGTGAAGCAGGTGTTGATATAATAATCACAGGAGCAGGACTTCCTATAAATATGCCTAGTTTTACAAAAGACTATCCAGATGTTGCATTAGTTCCAATTGTATCTAGTGCAAGAGCTTTAAAGCTTATTTGTAAAAAATGGCAAATATACAACAAACTTCCAGATGCGGTTATTGTTGAGGGACCTTTAAGTGGTGGACACCAAGGTTTTAAATATGATGACTGTTTTAAAGAAGAGAACCAATTAGAAAATATTGTAGGTCCAGTAATTGAAGAGGCAAAAAAGTGGGGAGATATCCCAGTTATTGCTGCAGGTGGAATTTGGGACAAAAATGATATTGATAAATTTATAAGCTTAGGTTGTAGCGGTGTACAAATGGCTACAAGATTTATAGGAACATATGAGTGTGATGCTCACGCAAATTTAAAAAATGTTCTTTTAAATGCAAATGAAGATGATATTAAACTTATGAAGTCCCCTGTTGGTTTACCTGCAAGAGGAGTTAAGACAAACTTACAGTTCTCTATAGAGAGTGATACAGCACCAAAGGTTCAATGTATCTCTAACTGTGTAGCACCTTGTAATAGAGGTCATGAAGCTAAATTAGTTGGATATTGTATTGCAGATAGGTTAGGTGCAGCATACAACGGTGATGTAGATACTGGTCTATTCTTTACAGGTGCAAATGGATATAAGATTGATAAAATAATATCAGTTAAAGAGTTAATGGAAAAATTAACTAAGGGAGAGTAAAAATTTATAGAAATATTTTTATTTTCATATTTCTAGCATTTATACTAGTACCTGCTAGTGTAAATGCAAGTAGCTTAAAAGATGACTATCACTCATCAAGAATGGGCTACCTAAAAGCAGTTCTAAAAAAAGATAATGACAAGAAAATAGAAGAGCTTAAAAAGCTTATAAAATTAGGTGAAAAACTAAACAAAGATACAACTCCTGATAGAAAAAAACTAGAGATTCTACTAAAAAGAGAGAATAAATCTTTAGGAAAACAAATAAACAAAGAAGCTTCAAAAAAAGGTTTTGGTGAAAACCCTATTCAATCAATATATACTCTTGAAAACAATATTGTTATAAACTACACAAAAAATGTTGATAAGAAGCAAGTAGAAAGATTCTTTGAACTTAAGAGAGACTCTTCTGTAAAAGATGTATATGACTTAAAAGGTAACTATCTTTATGCAAAAGATACTAAGCTGTCAATAGATGGTGTTGACAAAATTGTAGTAGGACAATTTAAGCCATATACATTAAGAGTTGTAATAGCTAATAAAAAAAACCTTAAAACCTCATATTTTGTAGATAAAAAACAAGTAGTAATTACTATAGATGATTTAACAAAAAAATTTAAAAAACCAGTACAAAAGCCAAAAACAAAAGTTGTAAAGAAAAAGAAAGAGAGAGTAAATAAATATATTGATACAAAAAACTCTATTAGAACTTTATATACAGATGAAAATAAAATAGTAGTAAAGTTTAATAAAAATATATCGAAAAGAGATATAGAAAAATATGTTGCATATGAAAAAAGTGGACTATTCTTCGATATATTTGAACTAAGAGGTAAGTTTAAATACGCAAGACCTATAAAACTAAAAATCAATAACCTTAATAGAATTATTGTAACTCAAAAAGATTCAAACACTTTAAAGATAAAAATCTCTGACGAACAAGATTTAAAAGTAATTTACATACTAAACAAACGTTCACTTATAATCAAATTAGTAGATTTAGATACAACAGCTAGACAGACAAACTACCCTTCTTTTAAAAACAAAGTAGTTGTAATAGATCCAGGTCATGGTGCTCACGATGTGGGAGCCGTTGGTCCTGGAAAAAAATATGAAAAAGTAGTAACACTAAAAGTTGCTAAGAAGCTTTATAATATTCTTAGAAAAAGAGGATATAAAGTTTATCTTACAAGATATAAAGATAGATTTATTAAGGTTAGAAATAGAACTATTTTAGCAAATAAAAAGAATGCTGATATATTTATCTCAATTCATGCAAATTCAATCGTAAAGAGTAAAGCCCATAAGATTAAAGGTATTGAGACATTTTTCTTAAGTCCAGCTAGAAGTGCAAGAGCCAAAAGAGTAGCAGCAAAAGAGAATAGTGTTGATATAAGAAAGATGAGTAGTTCAACAAAACAAGCATTTTTAGAGTCTCTTAACAGACCTAGAATTACTGCTTCCCATAAACTTGCTATAGATGTTCAAGCGGGACTATTGCAATCTGTAAAGGCTCACTATAGTGGTGTTAGAGATTCTGGTGTTAGAGAAGGACCATTTTGGGTTCTTGTAGGAGCACAGATGCCCTCTATACTGGTTGAGATGGGATACATCTCTCACCCAACTGAGGGTAAAAGACTATATAGTAATAGATATCAAGATTATTTAGCCAAAGGAATGGCTAATGGGATAGACTCTTACTTTCTAAAAAATCCTTAATTTCATTTATTAGTTTTACTTGCTTTTTCTTTAAAGCAGGTAACTCGCTTAAAGAGAAAAACTTAACTTTTGAGTTCTCCCAAGATAGATAGTTTGATTTTAGTGTATAGTCTACAAACTTTTCATTTAAATCATAAATATTATTAGCGTTTACAAGCCAAATACCAATATCTTTTTCAAGATTTATTTGCTCAAAATAGTCCTCAAATAAGCCTATTTCAACATCTATGGAGCTTTCTTCAAGAAACTCTCTTTTTGCACATTCAAAAGCTGTCTCTTCTTTTAGTTTCATACCTTTTAAACAACCCCATTTGTTTCGACTCATAACTGATTTACAAAGTAATATTTTAATATCATTTTTTTCTACTAAATATAAAACTACTCCATAAGCCTTTGCGTGTGACTTCATATAAATAAACCCTTTTAAATAGTTTTTTTTCTGTAAATATAAAAAGACAATATCAACCAAATTAGCATTGGAAGAAGTATTGAAACCTCTGGTATTATAATACCTCCACTTGTGAATTTGTAAAGCATGAAGAATACTCCCCATACAATTAACGTACCAAATATAGATAAGGAAACAAATTGTCCCATATTAAAAAATCTACTATTTAGTGATGCAAATGAAAATATCACTAAAAGTAGTGGTACAACAAAAAATGGTACTACTATTTGATTGTATATAGCCCCTCTGATTTTATCTGTATTTATATCTTGATTTGATAAAAGTACAAATGCAGAAATTGCATCTAGTATAGAGAAATTTGATTTCGTTTCGTAAACATTGTCCAAAATCTTTGGTTTAAAACCATCTAGTGTATGTAAAAACTTCTCATATCTAACATCTAATTTGCTATTTTCAAACTTTAACTCTTTTGGTTTATTTACTATTTTTGCATTTACAACATACCATCTATCATTTTGAAAATATGCATTTTTTGCGATGATAACCTTTACTACATCGTCATTATCAATTGTATAAATATGTACATCCTCAGCTTTTTTCTCTAAAGGTAAAAGCTTTTTAAAGTACACATATTTATTATCATACTTTAAAAATATATCCTCTTTTGTATTTATAAAATACTCACCCTTTGCTATTTTTCTTTTTTGATCATAAGAGTATGCTAAAGGAGTCATTTGTAAGATTACTAAAGTAGTAATTAACAACATAGATACTTTTATTACAGGTGAGTATATCTCACTATTAGTACTTCCAATAGCCCTAAAAGCAACTAATTCATTGTTTTTTATAAATAAAACAATTGTAATAATCCATCCAAAAACTATGGATAAAGGTAGTGCGAGGGTTAGTGTGAAAAATGAATTATAAAGTATATATAGTAGTTGTAAGTTTGCTGAATTTGGCAAATCTTTAAAATTTTGTAAAAAATCTATTCCTACAAAAAATAGCTCTAAAGAGATTAAAACAATAATAAAATTTAATAAATATTTTTTAAGAATGTATTTTGTTAATATGCTCATCTATTACTTCAGTGTAAATTTTGATTTTACTTCAGCGATATCATCAGATTTTTTCAATGCTTCAATCGCTTCTTTAGTATGAGATATTATATCTTTTAATCTATTTAATTCTTCTTTTGAGAAATTATTTAATACGTAATTTACCACTTGAGATTTATCTTGTGGCTTTCCAATACCAATTCTAACTCTAATATAATCTTTTCCAATATGTGAATCTAATGATCTTAAACCATTATGACCACCATGTCCTCCGCCAATTTTAAACTTAACTGTACCAAATGGTAAATCTAAATCATCGTGTATTACAATTATATTCTCTAAATCAATTTTATAATAATCTTTTATAGCTTTTACAGCTAGTCCAGAATTATTCATCAAAGTTGTTGGTTTTGAATATAGGTCGTAACCTGATTTAAAAAGTGTAGAATGAAAGTTTGATTTGTTTATATTTGAAGTTGTAAGATTTCTGATTATCTCATCGATAACCATAAATCCTACGTTGTGTCTAGTTAATTCGTATTTTTCACCAATATTACCAAGACCTACTATTAAATGCATATTAAATTACTTAGCTTTAATTACACCAACAACAGGAACTCTTGGATCTAAATAACAATCAACATTTTCTGGCATATCTAAATCTCTAATTAAAATGTTATACCCAACATCTAAGTTTGTTACATCTAAAGTAAAGTTTTCTGGTAAATTCTCAACTGTACATTTAACTGGTACTCTTTTTGTATGAGTCATTAATAGACCTTTATTTTTAAGACCAATTGGTGTACCTGTAGTTTTAACAGGAACTTTATAAGAAGCTCTAACACCTGGTTGTGCTACCATTAAATCAACGTGTAGTAAATCACCAGTAATAGGACAACTTTGGTACTCTTGAACAACTAATTTTAAATCTTGTGAACCAACTTTTGCATCAAATACAATTGAAGTTTTAGTCTTCATCTCTCTAATAAATTCATTTGTTTTAAACGCAGCAGAAATATTCTCTAAACCTTTTCCATAGATATTAGCAATTAAGTAACCATCTCTTCTTAAAGCTTTTGTTGCGTGTTTAGTCATACTATCTCTTACGATACCCTCTAACATAAACGATCCTTTTATTTTAATTTAAGTCCGAGATTTTACAGAAGTTTTACTAAAAGTTTGTTTAAGTTTATTTTCAAAATAATTTAACTTCTTGTAATTTGTATTATGATAATATATCAACCTTAAGAAAGATTTTTAATATAAGGTTCAAATCCCATGACACTACTTGATGGAAAAGCACTATCTAATAAAATAAAAGAAGAAGTAAGAGTTGAAGTTGAAGAGTTAAAAGAGAAAAAGGGAGTAACTCCTGGTTTATCAGTAATTTTAGTTGGTGATGATCCAGCTAGTGCTACATATGTAAGAAGTAAAGCAAAATCATGTGAAGCAGCAGGAATATACTCAGAGGTTCATGAAAAGCCATCATCAACAACTCAAGATGAGTTATTAGAGATGATTGATAAAATGAATAATGATGATAAACTAGATGGTATATTAGTTCAGTTGCCACTACCAAAGCATATTGATACAACAACAGTTTTAGAAGCAATCAATCCATTAAAAGATGTTGATGGTTTCCATCCATATAATGTTGGAAGAATGGTATCAAATCTTGACTCTTTTTTACCTGCAACTCCATTTGGAGTAATGAGAATATTTGAAGAGTATGGTATAGAGTTAAAAGGTAAAAATGCAGTTGTAATTGGAAGTTCAGATATAGTTGGTAAGCCTATGGCTGCACTACTTACAAATGCAAAAGCAACTGTTACAGTTTGTAATTCAAGCACAAAAGATCTAAACTTTTATACAAAAAATGCTGATATTGTAGTAATTGCAGTTGGTGTTCCTCATCTTTTAAAAGGTGAAATGTTAAAAGACGATGCAGTTGTAATTGATGTTGGTATAAACAGATTGGATACAGGTAAATTAACAGGTGATGCAGACTTCGAAGACTGTAAAAATAAATGTTCGTTTATCACTCCTGTTCCAGGTGGAGTTGGACCTATGACAATTGGAATGCTTCTAAAAAATACACTTAAAGCAGCTTATTTAAGAGAAGAGAGAAAATAGTAAATGTTAAGAAAACTTTATAACTGGGCCGCTTCTTGGCCTGGTACAATTGTAATAGTTCTAACAATAATATTTTTTATTGCTCAGGCTTTTGTAATACCTAGTGGAAGTATGAAAAACACTTTAAAAATTGGTGATATGCTTTTTGTTAAAAAGTTTTCATATGGTATTCCTACTCCTAGAATTCCTTGGATTGAATTAAAAGTTTTACCAGACTTTAATGACAATGGGCATTTAGTGGAAGGTGATAGACCAAAGCGTGGAGATATTGTTGTATTTAGATACCCTAAAAATGATAAAATTCACTATGTAAAAAGAGCTGTTGCCGTTGGTGGTGACTTAGTTGCAGTAAGAAATAAAAACTTACTACTTCATCCTCACGAGGGAAATGAATTTGTAAAAAACAACTACTCTAAAGAAAAAATTTTAAAAATTGGAAATAAACTTTGGGTAGTTAATCCTTACAAAGAGAAACATCCAGGTATTCACAATGACCCAAGTGTAATAAACAATGGTTTAGTACCAAGTGAACTATTTAATATGATGCCAAGAAGAGTACCTGAAGACCATACATTTATGATGGGTGACAATAGAGATCATTCAAATGATTCAAGATTTTGGGGAACAGTTCCATATAAAAATATTGTAGGAAAACCTTGGTTTATTTATTTCTCTTGGGATGAGAATAAAGAGATTAGATGGGAAAGAATGTTCAAAACAGTTGAAACTTTAGAAAAAGAGATGGATACTGAAAATATGAAGATAGATCATAAAGAGGGAATTTATTAATGAAATATTTTATAGCAGCAGATCATGCTGGAATTGATATTAAAGCTTATGTAAAAGAGTTGTTTGAAAAAAGAGGTCATGAAGTTATAGATTTAGGACCAAATACAAAAGATAGAGTCGACTATCCTGATTTTGCTTCAAAAGTATGTGAAAATGTACTTTCAAATGAAAATAGTAGAGGTATTTTAATTTGTGGTTCTGGTATAGGTATGTCAATGGCTGCAAATAAATATGATGGTATTAGAGCAGCACTTTGTCACAGTGAATACTCAGCAAGATTAGCAAGAGAACACAATGATGCAAATGTAATCTGTCTTGGTGAGAGAGTATCAGGTTACGGTATGGTTGAAGCTATTGTAGACTCTTGGGATAAAGCCTCATTTGAGGGTGGAAGACATACACAAAGAGTTGAAAAAATCGATGCTTTAAGTAAGATGGGGTCTTGTAGAGCATAAACTAATAAAAGGATTTTCATGAGAGAACCTTGGCAAGTATACTTAATGATGTTTTTTGTAGTAGCATTTGTACTACTAGGAAAAAAAATGATGATGCCTGATGACTCATCAGACAAACAAGATAAGCCAAAGGATAAAGATGATTAATCCACAAATAATAGATGATATCTTTTCATCTGCATCTATTCAAAGATGGAACGACTATCCAAGAATGGTAGAACTTGTTGAGCTTGACAAACAAGCTCATAAGTTCATTATTGCTTTTTTTATTGCAAAATTTGAAAAAGATGTAAACTACACACATTTAATAGAAGCAGGCATCTTTGAGTTTTTAAGACGTGTTGTAGTAACTGACATAAGACCTGATGTTTTTAGAAAAGCCTTACAAAAAAAAGCAAAAGAGATAAACTCTTGGGTAATCTCTAAACTTAGTTCATCTCTTAAAGAGATTGACAATGGAAGCTTTCTTCAAAAATTTGAAGACTATTTAAACTATCCTGAAATGTATGAAAAAGAGAGATTTATTCTAAAAGCAGCTTCATACATAGCTACAAAGTGGGAATTTTCTATCGTATATCAAACAAGTGCATTTTTAAGTGATATAGAAGATGTTAAAAAAAGTGTAGAAGAAGAGATAGAGGACTATTATGAGTTAATTGGGGTTAGAAAAATAGCCTTAAACAAAAAGCTTGCTAAAATTGTAGATTTAAGTGGTAGATTAAGATTTCAAAAAAGATGGGCACAGACTCCAAGAGTACCTGAAACTTCAGTATTAGGACATATGCTTACTGTGGCTATATTTAGTTAT
Source organism: Arcobacteraceae bacterium (assembly GCA_041694355.1). GTDB lineage: Bacteria > Campylobacterota > Campylobacteria > Campylobacterales > Arcobacteraceae > Arcobacter_B. The sequence continues at coordinate 18,247 of JASMTK010000091.1, forward strand.
TTCTATAGTTTAGATGTAAAAGCTTGTGATAAAAGACTTCAAAATAACTTTTTTGTTTCACTATTTCATGACTTACCTGAGGCTCTAACAAGAGATATAATAACTCCTGTAAAGTACTCAGTTGATAATCTATCAGATATAATTGCTGAGTATGAAATTCAAAAAATAGAAGATGATATTTTACCTTATATTCCATCTTTTCTACATGATGAATTCTCTTACATATTGGGTTTATATGATGGTCAAAAAGAAGAGTTTGTAAATAAAATATATAAGGATAAGATAGAAGTTGTTGAAGATGTTTCAAAATATAACTTAGATGAATATAATCCAATAGATGGAATTGCACTAAAACAGTGTGATAAACTATCGGCTTTTGTGGAAGCAAGCCTATCTATTTCTCATGGGATTAAATCAAAAGAACTAATAAATGGTAAAAAGCAAATATTTAAAGGCTTAAAGACTGTTCAAGGGATTGATTTCAAAGATATTGCTAGACAAATTGATGAAGATTTTGGTTCAACAGGACAGACTCAAATTACTATGAATTTTGATTAAAATATAGCTATTAAAAGCTATATTTTAAATTTGCGTAGAAGTATCTTCCTGGATCGTTTAAAAGTTCCGTATCCCCTGCTCCTATATATGTTATGTCATTATAAGTATTTGTCGATGTATATGCTTTATCAAAAATATTATCAACACCTAAAGTAAAACCTATATTTTTTGTAATTTTATTATTGTATTTTGCATTTACAACAGCATATCCACCTAACTCTTGCTCACCATTATCTGAATCGAAACTATCCCAACTATCAACAGCTATAATCTCAGTAGTAAACTTAGCATCACCTTTTACATAGTTTACTGCAAGGTTTCCTTTAAGTGGTGGAATCTCAGCTAAATCTTTATCAGCATAGTCTCCATCTTTCTTTCCTCTTTGATATGCAATTCCATAATCAAAAGATAGTTCGTCAGTGAAATAGTAAAAACCACTCACATCAAACCCGTAGATATTCGCATCTATATTTTCAAAAGTTCCTGTATTGTAAATATAATCTTCTAACTTAGAGTAAAAAGCTTTTGCTTTGATATTAAACATACCAATAGTTTTTTCAAAACCTAAATCTATTTCATAGTTTGTAGTTTGTTCTAATGTATCATTTCCACTTCCTGCATAATACAACTCTCTTGCATCAGGAACTCTTGAAGCCTTACCTACTCCTGCAAAATATTTAGTATTTTCATCTACATTATAAATACCAAAGATATTTGCACTTAGAGAAGTATACTTGTTATCTTCTTTTGTACTATCAACTGTTTTTATATCTGTATAGTCATACCTTGAACCAAACTCTAAATCAAGTTTTCCAAAGCTTTTCTCAATCTTTGTAAAAAATGCTTTATTTTTTGTATCAGTACTAGCAATTGAATCTCTGATATATGGATTGATGTCATTTAGATATTTACCTTTCCAATTTCTAACACTTGTATCAAGTCCTAAAGTTACTAAACTATCAGATATTTCCATACTATTTTTTATTTTTGCACCCCAAATTGAACTTTTCATATGGTTTGTCATATTATTCATCATTGTTGCATTGTTTCTTTCACTTATACTCATAGGATGGTCAACATTTGAGTAGTAATACTCTAAATCTAACTCTTTTGAATACTTTCCTAAATCTCTTTTTGTATACCCCAAAGTATAAATATTTGAATCATCATAATCTGCATCCATTGGAGTATTTGGATATAGAACATTAT
>JASMTK010000092.1:0-7207 GCA_041694355.1 Arcobacteraceae bacterium
AAGTAAAACACCCAACAGCTGGAAGTATAACTTCTAGCTTTGGAGTAACTCAAATAAAACAGAATGAAACTTTAAACTCTTTATTTAAAAAGTGTGATGAGGCTTTATATGATGCAAAAGCAGCAGGAAGAAACAAAGTGTGCTATAAAGACTAAAAGTAGTCAATTATACTCTTTATATCTTTTAAATAAGCATCTGCTTTTAACAAATCTTTTGGTTTTGTCAAAGTCTCACAAGCGTTACCACCAACTATAATATCAAAGCCTTTTGCTTTTCTCTCTTCTTCCAAAGAATCAATTATCAAAGCCATATCATATAGATTTATACTAAGTGATATCCCAAACATCAAATAACTAATATCAAAGTTATAAACAGCTCTTACAATATCCTCTTTTAAAGTTTTACTATTTTTCATAGTAATTACCTTGTAGCCTTTCTTTTCTAAAATCTTTGCTAAGATTTTTAAACCCATACTATGAAACTCATTTGGTGCATTTGAGAGAAGCACCATTTTTGATTTTGAGTCTTCTTGAATAAATCTATCTAACTGCTTTAAACAAAGTTTTTCAATTATTTCACTTGAAATATGCTCTTTTGCTACACTAAGTTTAGATATTTCCCACATATATCCAACTTTTTGTAATGCTTTTACTAGTTTATTACTAAAAAAATCTATAAAAGTATCTATGCTATTTGAGTTAACTTCAATAATAGCTTTGACCTCTTCTTCTTTACCATTTATTAAAAGATTGTATAAAGTCTTAACCTCATCATCTATATGAATGTCTATATCTTTTAAAGCCACTTGTTTTATATCTTTATGGTTAGCTATAAGAAAATCATATATTTGATTTAACTCATAGCAGTTAACTTTATTTAGATATCTTTTAAAACCACTTTTCCAATACTCATACACTACAAGTAAAAAATCCAAATCAAGCTCTCTAGTATAATAGACTCTATAAAGCCAGAAAAGGTAATTTTCTAAAATTCCTTTCTCTTTAAAATATAAGAAGTTTATAAATATTTTTTGATGATATTCAAGTATATAGTAAAGTTCTGATTCATTTATGAGTATTAAAGACTCTTTTACAATTCTTTCATCATCTTGTAATATTAAATCATTTACATCAAGTAAAATCTCTGTTTTATACTGCATTAGATTATCAAAAGCCTGTTTTGAGACTTTTAAATCACTATATTCTAGCCTTTCTTTATTCATACTTTTTACCTTTTAACATCAAGAACTCTTCAAGCTCCATAGGCTTACCATAATAATATCCTTGTGCTAAGTCACAAGATAATTCTTTTAATAAGGACTCATGAGCTTTTGACTCCACTCCCTCTGCTTGAACTAAAAAGTTAAAGTTCTTTGACATAGCAATAATTGTTTCAACAATATTCTTATCATCCTCATCGGTTAATAGATCAAATACAAAAGACTTATCTATCTTTAATTTATCAATTGGAAAAGCTTTTAAATAAGCTAAAGAAGAGTATCCCGTACCAAAATCATCAATTGCTAAGGAAAAGCCTTTCTTTTTTAAAAGCTCAAACTTTACAATTGCGTCTTGATGGTTTTGCATAATATGGGTTTCTGTGATCTCTAACTCGATGTTTTTAGAATCTATAGAGAAGTCATCACATTTTCTTAAAAAGTTTTTTACATAATTTTTTTTGAAAAACTCTTTAGATGATACATTTATTGAAAGTTTAAAGTCTTGATTAAAACTACTTAATAAAACATTTAAATCTTCAAAAGCCTGCTTTGAGACAAACTCTCCAATTTTATCTATCATTCCATGCTCTTCTGCAAAAGGTATAAAAGTATCAGGAGGTATGAACTTTTTTTGTTCATCATCAAACCACCTAATCAATGCTTCAGCTCCAACAATCTCTTTACTATGAAGATTTATTATTGGTTGATAATAGAGTTTAAACTCTTGATTTTCTACTGCTGTTTTAAGCTTATTTAATAGATTAATTCTCTCTTCTAAAACACGTGTGAACTCATAGTTATAAAGCATCACTCCATTTCTACCTGCGTTTTTAACCTCATACATAGCTGCATCTGCATTTTTTGTAAGTTCAGTTGTACTTGTACCGTGATTAGGGAAAATACTAACACCAATAGATAAACTACAATGAAAACTTTTACTCTCTAGTTTTATCTCTTTTTTCACTTCATCATTTATCTTGTTTGCTATAAATATTGCATCTTCATAATCTTTGATGTAATCAATTAAGATATTAAACTCATCCCCACCTATTCTAGATACTAAATCCTCTTTTCTAAGCACCTTTTTTATTCTAGAGGAGACTGTCTTTAAAATCATATCACCAACATCATGTCCGTGAGTATCGTTTATCTCTTTAAACCTATCAAGATCTACAAACATCAGTGCAAACTTATTTCCATTTCTTTTGGCTCTATTAATTGAGTTATTTAACATCAATTCAAATTGTACTTTATTTAACAGTCCCGTTAAATGGTCGTGTTTTGCATAAAAATGTAGTTTCTTATCTGCTTCTTTTACAGATGAAATATCCGTGAATAGTGCCATATAATTTGTCTGACTATCACTTGTATCAATCTTAGTTATAGATAACCATTCTGGATATATCTCTCCATTTTTTCTTTTATTCCAGATTTCACCTTGCCACTTTCCATGATACTTTAAATTATCCCATAAATTTTCATAAAAGTTTTTATCATGAATTCCTGAGGCTAGTATATTTGTAGAGCGTCCTATAACCTCATCTTTTGTATATCCTGTGATTTTACAAAATGCACTATTTACAGTGACAATATTACCTTTTTCATTTGTAATAACCACCCCCTCACTACTCTCTTCAAAGAAAAAAGCACTTTTTCTTAAAGTCTCTAAATCATTAACTTGTTTGCTTATATCAAAACACATATCTACTATATAATTATCATTTTCAATAAAATAGAAGTATGATAAATAGCTTTTTTTTAGGCTTTTATACTCTTTTTTTAGAATATTCACCTTTTTTAGATTATGGTAAATCTCTTTGAAGTTTAAATCACAATTTGAGATCTCTTTGAAACTTTTTTGCTTTGATATAAAATCTGTACTTTCAGAACTCATATAGCTTTTGTTTGCATATATTAAGTTCCCCTCTAAATTATATACTGCCATATAAAAAGGTGACTTATCAACTAAATCCATCAAAATCTGCTCTTTATTCTCTAAGAACTTATATCTTTTTAACTGATAAATTAAAGATTCAAAATTTTTATTAAAGCTTTCTACTTTCAATGGCTTTACAAAGTAGTGATATAACTCTTTTTGAATCTCATTTGGGATATTTATAAAATTTTGAGTGAAAGAGGAGATAAATAATACTTTTGTATTACTTCTTATATTTACTTTAAAAAGTTTTTTTATAATAGGTTTTGAGGACACATCAATAATAACCAAATCACTACTTATAATCTCGATACTTTTTACAATATTTTTTATATCAACTTTTCTATCTAAATTAATATTATGCAAGTTTAGTAAGTTTTTATAAAATGTTTTATTTATCTCATTATCATAAAGAATACTTGCTGTTATTGTATTTTGATTAAGCATTTTATAAATCCACTTCTATATCTAAAATACTCTTTTTAATTTCATAAGATGGCTTAACCCCTAAACTATTTAAAACCTTTTTTATATTTGAAAAGTAGCTATCAAAACTTTTTTTATCAATATCCTCAAAACTTTTTGAAGTTAGTCTAATATCTAACTCATATCTACTTTGAGATACTTTTGAATCAATAAGCATATTAATTTCATCATCCTCAAACTCTTTTGTTTTTAAACCTAAAATAAACTCAAATAGAACGAAAAGAGTTTTTCTTATAACCTTTGCTGAGACTTTAAAATCTATACTTTCATCTATTTTATTATCAAACTTTATTAAATTACTTTCAAAAATAGGAGTAAAAAGAGTAACCATACTTGAAACCTCTAATCCTATTAGTGACCTTTTAAATTTTAGTTTATTTAAATATAAATCTAGTTTATCATCTAAAACTGTTGATACTAAGTCTAATCTAGAGTTAAATACCTCAAACTCTTTAGAGTCTTTAATCTTTGATTTTAAATCATTACTTACTATTGCTAATTCATTTAATGAGTTTCTTACATCAGTTGTAATATCAATAAGTGCTAACTGCATCATATCAAAGTCATCATCTACAATACTTACACTTGATTTATCTTCTAACATACTATTTTCAAAGTGTTCTAAATCACTTCTTAGAATCTCATTTGTTGTTAGGTTTTCTAAACTAAATACTGCACCTTGAAACTTACCTTGAACATCAAAAAGTGGTGCACCACTAACTGATAAATATAGCTTATTAAACTTCATTTGTATTACATGTTTGATATTTGAAACAGGTTCGTAAGTTCTTCTAATAATAGAAAAAGGTAGGTTATAAGAGTCAAACTCTTTTCCATCAAAACTTAAAATATCCCATTGTGCTGTACTATAAGATTTTCCCACTAATTCTTTTTTTGATAGTGAAAATAGTATTTGTGCTTGATTATTTACAAAGGTTATAACTCCATTTACATCTACCATCATAATAGCAATTGTTGCAGTATCTATAATAGTCTCTGTTAACTCTTTTTGCTTTCTATACTCTTCACTTTTTGAACTTAGTTTTTCAGTTAGTTCTTCAAGTTGTTTAGCTCTTTTATCTTTATCTTCATATAAAACTCTAAGTTCAGAATAGGCTGTTTGAAGCTCTTCATTTGTACTTTGTAACTCCTCATTTGTTGTCTCTAACTCTTCATTTGAACTTTGTAATTCCTCATTTGAACTTTGTAACTCTTCATTTAAACTTTGCATCTCTTCGTATGAAGTCTCTAACTCTTCAATTACGTTTTGTAAATGAGCTTTTGTACTATCTAACTCTAAAGTTAACTTTTGTATCACATCATTTTCGTCATCATTTGAGACTATGTAACCTTTGATGTTCTGCGCTTCTTCACTTTGGAAGAATAGTATATTCATCCAATCATCACTTTTCTCGTCTTTTAAAGGAACTACTATAACTCTTACATACTTTATAATATCTTCAAAAACATTAATAGACCTAAAAGCAGTTAGCTGAAGTTTTTTTGTTTTATTTGCTTCATTAATAGCACTTCTTAAATCTAAAGTAATATTATCACTTACAAGTTTGAAAATGTTGTTTGACATTCTGCCTTGTCCAAATTTCAAGTAAGGAATATCGCCTTTTACATAAATAACATCGTTTGAGGAGTTTATAACAACACACTTATCTAAAATTGTTTTGGATACAGCTTCTGTTACTTTTTCATCTAAAAGTTCTTCTTCATTTTTATACTCTTTTTGCTTTGGCTCTTCATAGTCTTTATAATGTGTTGAATAGTTATATAGTCTTGGTGGCTCTTTTATTCCTGTAAATTGAGCCTTAAATATTTTTGAGTTTTTATCAACAATACTAAATAGATCAAAATGTTGCCCTATAGATTCTGATTTTCCTAAAAAAAGGTAACCATTCTCTTTTAGTGCATAATGAACAATAGGGAAAAATCTCCCTTGTAATCCTTGATCAAAATATATCAACATATTTCTACAACAAATCAAGTCAAGTCTTAAAAAAGGAGAGTCTGAAATAATATTATGCTTTGAAAATACTACTAACTCTCTTATTGATTTTTTTACTTCAAAATTGTTTTTTTGTACACTAAAATACTTTTGAATTATCTCTTTGCTAACCCCTTCTAATGAAGCTTCTGAATATATCCCTGTACGTGCTATCTTTAGGGATTCCTCATCTATGTCTGTTGCGAAGATTTTAATCTTATATTTACTTATCTTATCTTTTAGTAGTTCTGATAAAACTATAGCTATTGAGTATGCTTCCTCACCTGTTGAACACCCTATAGACCAAAATCTTAGCTCTTCACCCTGCTCTTTTTTATCAAGAATCAGCTTCAAATATTTTTCTAAGCTTTCAAAAGCCTTTTTATCTCTAAAGAAGCTTGTAACGCCAATCAAAATATCATGGTATAGATTATTAACTTCATCTTTTGAGTCTTCTATAATCTTCACATATTTTGATAAACTTTCAATCTTTAATGCTGCTAATCTTCTCTCTATTCTTCTAATAATTGTATTTTTTTTGTATAGTGAGAAATCTACACCCTTTTCATCAAATATAACTCTATATATTTGTTGTAGTAATCTCTCATTTGATGTGATATCAAAGTTTGAATCTATTGTATTTATGATTCTTTCTATTTCATTACTAAGTTTATCTATACTTACTACTAAATCAACTTTTCCTGTGTTTATTGCAGAAAGTGGCATACCATCATATTTAGCTGTATTTGGTTCTTGAGCTAAGGTAATACCACCCTCTGCTTTTATTGTTCTAATACCAAAAGAACCATCACTTCCTGTACCTGATAGTATTACTCCTATAGCTCTTTTTTTGAATGAAGTTGCAAGAGAATTGAAAAAGTAGTTTATTGAAGGTTTTGGTCCAAAAGATTGTTCCATATTTCTAAGATAGATTTTGCTATTTTTTATATATATGTCAGTGTTTTCAGGAGTCATATAGATAGTCTTTGCTTTTATAATCATCCCATTTTGTACCTCAACAACTGGTATATTTGCCGTTCTTGAAAGTAACTCTACCATCATACTTTTATGGGTTGGACTTAAATGCTGAGCTATAATAAATGAGCAATTTTCTATATCAGGTAAATTGGTTAGCAAGATTTGAAGTGCCTCTAAGCCACCAGCACTAGCCCCAATTCCTACGACTACTAATTCATTTTTGTTATTCATTTTGTATCTCTTGATATAATTTTATGCTTTTATTATAACATAATATATTACACCCAAGATTAAGTAAATATTATATCTGACTCTTTACTTTTTGTACTACTTTATGTAGTTCTTCAATACTGTTTTTCGTACAGTCTTTAGGACTTTGCTCTATATCTTGTAACCTATTTGCAATATCATTTAATGCTAAGTTTAGTGAACTGCCTTTTATATAGTGGGCTTGTTTTGAAAGATTTTCTAAATCACCCTCTTTAAAAAACTCTTCTAGTGTTTTCATATCTTCATCAATACTTTCAAAGTAGTTATTTAAAAGCATATCAACCACTTGTTCACTTATACCTAACTGTTTTACTAGTTCATC
>JASMTK010000093.1:0-89603 GCA_041694355.1 Arcobacteraceae bacterium
AAAATCCTTATTTTAAGATAAGCAAATTTTATCATAATAAAGTTAAAAATTAGTTAGACAAAAAAAAGGCTGAAGAGAAACTCTTCAGCCTTTATAAAGTAGCAGTAAATATCTTAAACTAATAAGTTATATTAGAAAGAGTATTGTACGTGTAATCTACCTCTTGTACCTTTATCAGTGTTTGCATCATCATCAACCTGACCAATTCTAGCATAAGTCGTGAAGTTTCCACCTAATCTATAAGTAGCTTGTGCATAGTATTCTTTTGCATCTGTATCAACACCAGCATTGTCATAACTTAAGTCAACATAAGTTGCAGATAAGTTTAATGATGGCATTACATCTACATTTGTAGAAACTTTTACTAATGAAGCATCATTACTATTTAAGTTAAGTCCCCATCCTTGTAAGTTAACATTCGCATCAGCATCACCAGTTAAATTAACACCTGTTTGGTAATTATTTACATCATTAGATTGACCATAATCAATAGCAAATCCTACGATACCTACTTTTGTACTTGCACCAATTTTCCACACAGATTCAGTGTCTGTATTTGCTGCGTCATGAGCAATTGCAGAGTATCTAGCATATAAGTTTACTACATCAATTTTTGTACTAGCACCTAGAGTATATGCTTGGTGACCATCATTTTGAGCACTAGTTTCTTGTATATCTAAGTACCATGCATCTAAAGCAACACCAGAGATGTCACCCATTACACCTAGACCAGCAATATCAGCACCATTTGTAATTAAATTAGTTTGGTTTAAGTAAGTTGCAGCAATAGTTGCAGGCCCAGCAGTAAATATACCAGTTATACCAGCACCAGTATCTTCATCATCTGCAGCATCAATTTGTACAGCAAATGGAGATGGAACAGCTTGTTTACCAGCTATAATAGTAGTATTTGCAATACCTGTGTATGCAAAGTTTGCATGAGAAACAGTTACATCTGCATTAGCATCTGCTGTATTTGTTTGTAATACTACCATATCAGTATTTTCAGATGTACCAATGTTACCATCACCAACAATTGTTCTAGTATTGAAAGTCATAGTATCATTAAACTTTGATTTTAAATTAATACCAACTTTATAAGAATTTTGCGTAATATTACTACTATCTACATCTCTGTCATCATATCTATATACAGCTGTACCAGAAACATCTACATTTTTGATTGCTTCTTCTAAAGGTTTTGCATTTGCAGTTGATAAACCAGCTACAGCTACAGCAGCTACTAAACTTAATTTTGCGATTTTTTTCATTTGTTCTCCTAAAATTTCGAAATCTTTAATCAGTTTACCGGAGCGCGCGAACTCATTTAAAAACTAGTTTTAAAACTTTTCCGGCATACCGTTACAATCATTCTACTGCACTAAATTTTAAAGTTTTCTTAAAAGTTATATTTTAATGTTAATAAACTGTTAATTTAAGGTTACTTTTAATTAACAAGCTGTTAATCAAGTGTTAATTTGAAATAGATACTATACAATCGTCTAAAATATCTGGTTTTGAGATTTGAATTTTTAGATTTTTTATTTTATACAAACTGTATAGTTTTCCCTCTATGTGGGAGATTGCTTCTTCTAATAGCTTAAACTTTTTCTTTTTCATCTCTTTTTTTATTAGTGAAGATACAACACTATAATCTATAAAATATTTATCACTAAAAGTATAATCAAATGATAAATTTACAACAACTTTTTGTCTATTTACCCTTTCAAAGTCTAGTATACCTATTATACATTTGAATGTTAATTCATTTATATTAATTGTTAGTTTCTTTTTCATGCATTATCTTTCAATTTTAAATATTATTTTAAATTATATCATATTACAATCATTTTATGATAAAATATATTTGATATTATAATTATGAGGTTCAACATGCAAACAATAAAATTAGAAATCGAAGATTCAAAAGTTGATGTAGTGGTAAACATAATTAAAAATTTAAAAGATGATGTTATTACAAAATATGAAATCATTGATGAAAAATCTGAATCAAAAGATTTTATTGATATTTCTCAAAAAGCATTAGATAAAGTATGGAGTAATGAAGAGGATAGTGTATATGACAAATTTTTGTAAATATGATGTAATAGTTGTTAGATTTCCTTTTGCAAGTAGTATTAAGTACAAAGCCAGACCTGCAGTTATTGTTTCTTCAAATACTTACAATGAAAATAGTAGAGATACTTTATTGATATTAGCAGTATCTAGTAGTATTTTAAATAAATTAGATTTTGAATTGGAAATAAAAAACTGGAGGGAAGCTGGCTTATTAAAACCTTCACTTTTCAAATCATCAGTTGCAACAGTAGAGAAAGATTCAGTTATAAAGAAACTTGGTAGACTAAAGAAAGAAGATATTTATAGGCTTGATGAACTTATTAAAATAATTTGCTAAGTCACTTTAATCAAGCAAGTAGTAAAGCTATATCTAAATAACCTTACTCTCTTCACCTTTAACAAATCTCATAATATTTGGGATATGTTTATAGATGATTATAAAAGCTATAATATACATAGGTACATTTGAACCAACATCTAAACCATCATTTATAATACTTGCACTTATTACTAATGCAATTAACCCTAATAAAGAGGAGATAGAAGAGACTTTTAGGAACTTAGCACTTAAAAACCACACAATAGCACCAACAATAGTAGCGTAAGGTACAAGTATTAAGTAAACACCTAAAGCAGTAGCTACACCTTTTCCACCCTCTAATCCTAAATATAAAGAGTAACAGTGTCCTAAAACTGCTAAAATTGCTATAGCCCATAGAGTTGATTCACTCATATTTAAACTTATAGCTACAACTAAAACAGCCATACCTTTTAGTGCATCTAAAAGTACAGTTGCTATACCTAGTTTTTTTGCTAAGCTTGGGTTTGTTTGTTTAACTACTCTTAAAACATTTGTTGCACCAATAGATTTACTACCTTGTGATTTGATATCAACATTTGCGAAAGTTTTTGCTAAAATAAGTCCGAAAGGAATTGAGCCTATTAAGTAGGCTGCTAAGTAAAATAGTATATTTGGGTTTGTGAAAAAATCCATTTATTACCTTTTGAAGTTTGACTGTGGCTAGGATAGCCTTTTAATTAAAAAGATTATAACTAAAATTTAGTTATATTATCATTTAAATAAGATTTATTGAAGGTTTATTTTGAATTTAAAAGAAGAAATATTAAAACTAAAAGAGGAATTAGATGTAACACTAGTGGCTCACTTCTATCAAAGAGATGAAGTTTTTGAACTAGCTGATATAGTTGGTGACTCTTTAGAATTAGCAAAAAAAGCGAAACAATCTGATTCAAAATTTATTGTATTTTGTGGGGTAGGCTTCATGGGTGAGAGTGTAAAAGTACTTGATCCACAAAAAAGAGTTCTAATGCCTAAAATCGCTTGCTGTGCAATGGCAAGAATGATTGATGAGGGGTATTATGAGCAAAACCTAAAGCAGATGAATGAAGCTGGAATTTCAAATGATGATATTTTACCTATTACCTATATTAATTCAAGTGCAAGAGTAAAAGCAAGAGTTGGTGAAATGGGTGGTATGGTTTGTACCTCTTCAAATGCATATAAGATTATTGAAAAGGGTTTAAAATCAGGAAAGAAGATATTCTTTGTTCCTGATAGATGTTTAGGACAAAACTTCGCTAAGTCACTTGGCTTAAAATCAGCTGTTGTTGGTGATGGAAGTGATTTAAAGCAAGCAGATATTATATGTTATAACGGATTTTGTTCAGTGCATCAGCAGTTTAGTGTGGAGGATATTGAGTTTTACAGAGAGAAGTATCCTAATATTTTAGTGGCAGTTCACCCTGAGTGTGATCCTAAGATATGTGATGAAGCAGATTTTGTTGGTTCTACTTCTCAATTAATAAAGTATATAAAAGAGTTGCCATTAGAACAGAAAGTTGTAGTTGGAACAGAGTTTAATATGGTGAATAGATTAAGAGAAAAAAACACTTATGTATTAAGCTCTACAAAACCTGAGTGTCCAACTATGAATGAAACAACTTTAGAAGATGTTTATAATACTTTAAAATCTATCAAGGATGATAACATCTCAAAAGAGAATGAGATATTTGTAGATGAAAATACAGTAAAATATGCAAGAGTAGCACTTGAAAGGATGTTTGAAGTATGATAAATATAAAAAAGTTCGTTAAAAATGCAATTATTGAAGATAATGGTAGAGGTGACCTTTTCTTTGATGTTGCTCCAAAGGGTAGGTTTACAGCAAAGGCAGTCTCAAAATCAGACGGAATTGTAGCAGGTGTTCAATATGCAAAGGTTTTAGCTAGAACAGAAAAGTTTGATTGTAAGTTTTTGAAAAAAGATGGTGATGAGATTAAAAAGGGTGATGTAATAGCAGAACTTGAGGGGAAAGCTTCAGTTTTACTTTCAAGTGAAAGAACTTTTTTAAATATGCTACAGCACGCAAGTGGTATTGCTACAATGGCAAATAAATATGCAAGTTTGATAAAAGATACAGATGTTGTTTTACTTGATACAAGAAAGACAAGACCTCAGTTGAGGGATTTTGAGAAGTATGCAAGTAGAATTGGTGGTTCAATTAATCATAGACTTGGATTAGATGACTGTTTGATGTTAAAAGATACACACCTAAGAACTATTAAAGATTTAAAGTCATTTATTAAAAAAGCAAGAAAAAGAATCTCTTGGGTAACAAAAATTGAGATTGAGTGTGAGACTTTTGAGCAAGTAAAAGAGGCTATGAAAGCTGGTGCAGATATTATAATGTGTGATAATATGACTCCAGAAGAGATAGAAGAGGTTGTAAAGTACAGAAATGAAAACTTTACTCATATATTATTAGAAGCAAGTGGAAACATAAATCTTGATACTATTCAAGATTATGCAAAAACAGGAGTTGATGCTATTAGTAGTGGAAGTATTATTCACCAAGCTACATGGCTAGACTTTTCTATGAAATTTGATTAGTGTTAACTTTTTGTTAGTTTTTACTAATTAGAATAAAATAAAGGAGAGGTGTTGAAGAAGGATTTTATTGTTAGTAATAAAATAGATATGGCTGATTATACAAAAGCCTTAAAACTAATTGAGAAGAGTAAGTATATTTTAATAGTTACTCATGTTAACCCTGATCCTGATTCAATAGGCTCTGCTTTAGCATTATCAAATTTGTTTTTTGAAAATAAGATTAAACATAAAGTATTTAATGTAAGTAAAGACCTACCATCAAACTTAGATTTTATTGAGAGGTTTGACAAAATAACTGACCAGTTACCAAAATTTTATGATTTGGTTATAAGTGTTGATTGTGGTACATATAAAAGATTAGGGATTGAAGTCCCTAAAGATGTACCTTTGATTAATTTTGACCATCATAAATCAAATAAAGGTTTTGGTGATGTGAATATTGTAGACCCTATGAAAAGTTCTACAGCTGAAATTGTATATGACTTTTTCAAACATAATGGTTTGTATATTACAAAAAATTCAGCAACAGCTTTATATGTGGGAATATATGATGATTCACTAGCATTTTCACTTGGAAGATGTGATGAACTAACTTTTGATAAAGTAAACTTCTTAGTGCAGTGTGGAGCTAGTCCATCTGGTATTGCAAATAAACTTCTAAGAAGAGACTCTTTAGCAAAGTATAGAATCATACCTAAGGTATTAAATAGTTTAGAACTTTACAAAGAGGGTGAGGTTGCTTCTATTTATGCAAAAAAGAAGTGGTTTAAACAAACAGGTGCTCATAATAGAGATTGTGAAGATGCCTTAGATATGATTATGAGTATGGGAATAGTTAAAGTTGCATTTTTTTTAAGAGTTGTAAATAGTGTGACAAGAGTCTCTCTTAGATCAAAAGGAAAATTTGATGTTTCAAGAATTGCAGAGGCTTTTGGTGGTGGTGGTCACTTAAATGCTGCTGGGTGTAGTATAAACACTTTAGATGAAGAAGAAGCAAAGAATTTAGTAATAAAGGAAATTTTTGAGTTTTACAAATAGAAAAAAAGGAAACAAAGTAAAAAGTCTAATAATCTTTTTAGTAGTTTTTTTAATAGTAGCAGTTGGAGCAATTATCTCTTTATCACCTACATTTGAGAAGAACCCTCCTAAAATATCTTTAGACAATGAAATATATTGGAATTTAAAAGAGCCATTAAAAGTTAAAATCAGTGATGATTATGGAATTAAATCTTATAGAGTTTTATATAGTGATGGACAAAATAAAAAAGAGTTACAGACAAAAGTTGTTTCAGAAAATAAAAATGAAATATTACTAAACGTTTTTCCTGTAAAGTATAATAGATTTGAGAAACCACCAAAAGAGGCTCAACTTTATGTAGAAGTTACAGATAGTAGTAAGTGGAACTTCTTTAAAGGGAATGTACAAAAGAAACTAGTAGATATAAAAGTTGATAGAAGAAGTCCTTATACAAGTGTTATTAGTAACTCATATATGTTAAAGCAAGGTGGTAGTGCTACAGTTGTAGTAAAAGTAGAAGATGAAAACCTTGATGATTTTTATATTACATTAAATAATGAAGAGAGATTTGAACTTATTCCTTTTTACAAAGAAAACTATTATATGGCAATTATAGCTTGGCCTGTATATATAAATGAGTTTAGAAGAGTAAATCTTGTAGCAGTTGATAAAGCAGGAAATAGATCAACTACAAAAGTTCCATATTATATAAAAAATTTAAGAGTTAAGGCAGATAAGATAAAACTTTCTGATAACTTTATTAATAATGTTAGTAGAAGTGTACTTGAAAAAAGTGGTTTTAATGTACCAAATGAACCTAAGCAAATATTTATTGCTTCAAATAGTGATTTAAGAGAAGCAAATGTAGAAACAATAAAAGAGGTTTCAAGAACTAGTATGGATCTTTCAAAAGTATCTGGATTTAATCTAAAAGCATTTAGACAATTAAGAGGTTCAAAAAATTTCGCTGGATATGCTGATAGAAGACATTACTATTATAATGGACAAAAAATAGATGAAGCTTGGCATTTAGGTATGGATTGGGCAAGTATTAAACAAGCTGATGTTTATGTGACAAACCCAGGAAAAGTTATCTATAAAGATTACTTAGGTATCTATGGAAATACGGCTATTATAGATCACGGATTTGGACTTTCTTCATTATATGCGCACACAAGTAATTTAGATGTAGAGAACTATGACTATGTTGATGCAGGACAAAAAATAGCAAACACAGGTGCAACAGGAGCAGTATTTGGAGATCACTTACACTTTGGTATTTTAGTTCAAGGTATTGAGGTTAATCCTTTAGAGTGGATGGATAGAAACTGGATTAATATTAATGTTACAAAAATATTAGAAAGATCTAAGAAAGTGATTGATAGCAAATGAGACAAAGAACAATACAAAAACCAGTAGAGATTGTAGGAGTAGGACTTCATAAAGGAGTACCTGTAAAGATGAAGCTTGAACCATTAGATGAAAATATGGGGATAGTTTTTTATAGATCAGATGCAGGTGTAACAATACCTTTGGAAATAAACAATGTAGTTGATACTAAAATGGCTACAGTTATTGGAAAGGATGAAGTAGTAATCTCTACAATCGAACATTTACTTTCTGCAGTGTATGCTTATGGAATTGATAATCTAAGAGTTATTGTAGATAATGATGAAGTACCTGTGTTAGATGGAAGTTCTTCTGGATACTGTATGCTAATTGAAGAGGCTGGAATAAAAGAGCAAGATGCTTCTAAAAAAGCATTAAAGATAAAAAAAGAGGTTGAAGTAACTACACCTGAGGGTAAAAGAGTTTGCTTAAAACCCTCAACACATATAGTTTATGATTTTGAAATTGACTTTGAACACCCTGCAATTGGTAAACAAAATTTTCATTTTGATTACTCAATATCTGAGTATAAAGAGAGTATTAGTAGAGCTAGAACTTTTGGGTTTTTACATGAGGTACAGTATCTAAGAAGCATAGGGCTTGCAAAAGGCGGTTCTATGGAAAATGCTATTGTTTTAGATCAATCAAAGGTTTTAAACCCTGAGGGGTTAAGATTTGATGATGAGTTTGTAAGACATAAAATATTAGATGCAATTGGAGATATGGCACTGCTTGGATATACACTTGTTGGTGAGTATGATGCCGTTGCAGGAAGTCATCATTTAAATCATCTTTTAACAAAAGAGGTATTTAAAAGTGAAGAAAATTATGAAATAATCGATTTAGAAGAAGCAAATGAAGAAGCAGAGGTATTTGAACTTGCATACTCTAAAGTTGAGATATAGGGTTTTATAATTGATTGAAGTTTTAGTAATAACAATATCAAAACCTATTTTAATAGGTATATATGAGAATAAAAAATTAATAGAAAAATTTGAGATAGAGGGAAAAGCTTCTGATTTATTGCCATCATATTTTAAAAAGATATTCGAAAAATATAAAGTAGAAAGATTAAATTATGTAAATACTCCTGGATCTTACATGGCAATAAAAGTTGCATATGTGTTTTTAAAGACTATAAGTATTTCAAAAAAAATAGAGTTAAATGCTTGTAGTGGCTTTGAATTTAATCAAAATTCTCCAATAAAAGCTTTAGGAAAGAAGTACTTCATAAAAGATAAAGAGGATATTAAAGTAGACTTTTTAGAAAAAGATTGTATAATTCGCGACTTTGAATTACCAAAAAGTATCGAAAAAATTAATTTTAATAAACAGACTTTACCAATATATAATTTACCAGCTGTTTAGTTAAAGAAGGAAGTAAATGAGAGTTAGTGTTCCTGCTACTAGTGCAAATTTAGGGCCAGGATTTGATTCCCTAGGTATTGCAGTCACTATGAAAAATCAAGTGATAATTAAACCATCAAAATTTCATAGTGTGTCATTAAAAGGTGAGGGTGCAAATAACCCAGTTCTTAAAGATAACAATATGTTTATCTCTATTTTTAATGACTTTTATCAAAACTTATCACATAAAAAAAGAAATTTTAGATTTGAGTTTACAAATGAAATTCCACTTTCAAGAGGTTTAGGAAGCTCTTCAGCTGTTATTGTATCAGCCATTGCTAGTGCTTATGCCATTGAGGGGATAAAAGTTGATAAGTATAAGCTATTAAATTTAGCTTTAGCATATGAAAATCATCCAGACAATATTACCCCTGCTGTTATGGGTGGATTCAATGTTGCAACAGTACAAGATAATGAGGTTAAGTTTTTAAATAAATCTATTCCTAAAGTATTAAAAGCTGTTGTTGTTATACCAAATAGACCTATCTCAACACATATGTCGAGAAAAACTTTGCCTTATAAGTACAGTAAAGATGATTTGATTTTTAATATTTCACACTCATCTTTATTAACTGCTGCATTTATGAAAGAGGATTGGAAGATGTTACGAACAGCATCTTTAGATAAAGTTCATCAAAAATACAGAATGAAACAGATGCCAGAACTTTTTGATGTGCAAAAAACTGCTTTAAGAAATGGCGCATTGATGAGTACCTTATCAGGCTCAGGTTCAACACTTTTTTCAATCTGTTTTGCAGATGATGTAAAACGTATAGAAAAGGCGTTAAAGCATAAGTTCTCACATTTCAAAGTATTTACAACTGACTTTGATAATGTTGGTGTAAAGATAGATTTATAAAATTTTTTGATATTAAGCATATTTTAGGTATAATATTTGGCTAATTACAAGAAGAGTCTTAGAACTTGTGTTTTTTGTAGGGGAAAATTTGAGCAAAAACAGTTGCTAAGACTAAAATGTGAAAATAAAGAACTTGTATTATATAATTATTATGGTAGAAGTTTTTATATATGTGATTGTTGTATAAAAAAAGTTTTAGATGAAGAACTAAGACAAAAAGATTATAAAAAAATAGAAAATGCACTATGTAGAGAGTGTAAAAACAAAGATAAGTATGTTCTACAACTTAAGGAGATTTTAGCAGATGTCAGATAAAGTAAGAGTTTATGAAATTGCAGAAGAGGCTGGAGCAAGTAGCCAAGATGTTATATCAAAGGCAAAAGATTTAAATATAGAACTTAAATCACCTCAAAGTGCTGTTTCATATGAAGATGCAGAAGAGATTGCAAATTATATTATGACTGGAAAGAGCAAGAAACTTGCAAAAAAACCAGAAGCACCAAAAGTAAAAAAGAAAAGTGCAACTACAGTTAAAAAAGAAGAGAAAAAGTCTACAAGTGAAGAAAAAGTAACTAAGACAAAACAAGAAGATACTGTAAAAGTAAAAAAAGAAGAATCAAAAACTGATTCTAAAAAAGAAGAGCCTTCAAAAGAGCCAAAAGAGAAAAAAGAAGAACCAAAAGAAGAGAAGAAGCCTAAAAAGATTATTCCTAAAAGAAGAGGTCTTAAGATAATTAAGAAGAAAAAACCAAGACCTGAAACTAATGTGGAAGATAGAAATACAAACCAAGTTTCTAGTAATCCATCAAATAATAATATAGGTTCTGATGGCAAACAAAAAATGAAATCACTTAGTGAAATTTTAGGTGGTGAAAAAGAGGCTAAAAAAGATACAAATAATCAAGCTACTGATAATACAACTGATTCTTCACAAGCAAAAAAAGCAAGAGCTAAAAAGAAAAAACAACCAGCTAAAACTCATGATCATGGAAAAAAACTTGAAGTAAGTAGAGATGATGACTTCTCTAATAGTACAGATTCATTATTAGGTGAAGAGGTTGTATTATTAGATATGGATTTATCTGATACATCTAAAATCTTTGACGAACCAAAAACATCACTATCAAATAATTCAAATAATAAAAACAAGAAAACTGGAAATAGACCAGCTGCTTTTGGAAATAGACCACAAGGTTTAAAAAGAAGAAAGAGAAAGAAAAGAATTAAAAAAGAAGAAAAAGAGATAGAAATCACAAATGTAACAATACCTGAAGATATTAGAGTATATGAATTTGCAGAGGCTTGTGGCAAGTCACCAGCTGAAGTAATTACTATTTTATTTGGTTTAGGTATGATGGTTACTAAAAATGACTTCTTAAAGCAAGATGAACTAGAGATTTTAGGTGAAGAGTTTGGAATTGAAGTAACTGTAAAAGACGCTTTAGAAGATGCAAACTATATAGATGAATATGAAGAAGAAGAGATTGATGAATCTAACTTTGTAACAAGACCACCAGTGGTTACTATAATGGGACATGTTGATCATGGTAAAACTTCATTATTAGACAAGATTAGATCTTCAAAAATTGCTTCAGGTGAAGCAGGTGGAATTACACAACATATTTCATCTTATACTGTTGAAAAAGATGGTGAAAAAGTTACTTTTGTAGATACACCAGGTCACGCCGCATTCTCAGCTATGAGAGCAAGAGGTGCAAATGTTACTGATGTTATTATTATTGTAGTAGCAGCAGATGATGGTGTAAAACAACAAACTGAAGAAGTTATATCACACGCAAAAGCATCAGGTTGTCCTATTATTGTTGCAGTTAATAAGATTGATAAAGAGGCTGCAAATATTGATATGGTTAAATCTCAAATGGCAGAGAGAGAGTTAACTCCTGTAGATTGGGGTGGAGATACTGAGTTTGTAGGTGTTTCTGCTAAGACAGGTGAGGGTATTGATGATTTATTAGAAAACATCTTACTTCAATCAGAAATTTTAGAGTTAAAAGCTGATCCAGAAGCAAAAGCAAAAGCTACAGTTGTTGAGTCTTTATTGGAAAAAGGTAGAGGACCAGTTGCTACAGTAATTGTTGAAAATGGAACACTTAAAGTTGGTGATAATATTGTGTGTGATACTACATATGGTAGAGTTAAAGCAATTACAAATGATATGGGTAAACCAGTTAAACAATTAGGTTTATCTGAAACAGGTTCTATTCTTGGATTAAATGAAGTTCCAGTTGCAGGTGCTGTTATGGTAGCACAAGAGAGTGATAAAGAAGCAAAAGATATAGCAACAAAAAGAGCTGAACACGAAAGAGCAAAAGAGTTATCTAAATCTACAAAAGTATCTTTAGAAGAGATGAGTGGATTAATTGCTGAGGGTAAAATTAAACAATTACCTGTAATTATTAAAACTGATGTTGGTGGTTCCCTTGAAGCTATTAAAGGTAGTTTAGAGAAAATTGCTAATGATGAAGTAAAAGTAAAAGTTGTTCATGCTGCTGTTGGTGGTATTAGTGAATCTGACTTAGTACTTGCAAGTGCTAGTGAGGGTTGTATTATCTTAGGATTCAATGTAAGACCTACAGGTGCTGTTAAGAAAAAAGCTAAAGCCGATGGTATTACTATAAACACTTACTCAATTATTTATGACTTAATTGATGATGTAAAAGATACATTATCTGGTATGATGAGTGGGGTTATAAGAGAAGAAAATACAGGTCAAGCTGAAGTTAGAGATACATTTGTTGTTCCAAAAGTAGGAACAGTTGCAGGGTGTATTGTTACTGATGGTAAAGTTATCAGAGGTGGAATGGCAAGAATCATTAGAGATGGTGTTGTTGTTTACACTGGAAAAATTTCAAGTCTTAAGAGATTTAAAGATGATGTTAAAGAAGTTGGTAACGGATATGAATGTGGTGTTATGTTTGAGAAGTTCAATGAGATTAAAGTTGGTGACTTCGTTGAAACATTCATCCAAATTGAAGAGAAAGTATCAATAGACGACAAATAATATGAAAAGTATTAATCTACAAAGAACCGAATCTTTACTTATGGAGTTAATTCCTGAGGCATTATCAAACCTTGATGATCCTAGGATTAACTCACTGCCAATTACAGAAGTTGATTGTAAAAATGGAAAATATGATGCAACTGTGTATTTTGATGGTAGTGATTTTGATAAGCAAGAATTGAATACGATTGCAAATATCTTGAGAAAAGCTAATGGACCTATAAAATCTTACGTTTTAACTGCAACAGGTTGGTATAAATGTCCTAACTTTACTTTTAAAAATGACACTTCACTTCAAAAATCACAAAGAATGAATGAACTTTTTGCAAAAATAGAAAAAGAGAGAAAAGAGTAATGGGTTTAGAAGAATCAATAAAATTAGCAGTTGAAAGTTTAGATGTAAAACTATACGATATTGTTAATGTAAAAGAGAATGATAAAAATATATTTAGAGTTTATATTACTTCTAAAGATGGTGTTAATCTTGATAAATGCGCAGAGGTATCAAGAATGATATCTCCAATATTAGATGTTGAAGAACCTGTAAATGGTGAATATAATCTTGAAGTTAGTTCTCCTGGTATAGAGAGGAAACTAAAGAAAACTGATCACTTCAAAGCAAGTGTTGGTGAAAAAATAAAAGTAAAAGATATTGCAACTGAAGTTTACAAAGGTGAACTTATTAGTGCAGATGATGAAAAAATAACTATCAAAACTGAGTTTGGGGAAGAGAGTGTAGATTACCCTTCTATAATCTCAGCATCTACATATTTTGAATGGTAATAGAGATTATTCTATTATCATTAATCTTACAATCTAACTACTAATTTAGTCTTATTTATATATACTTTCTTTTTATTAATTATATTACATTATTGGAATAAATATGAAAATAGATAACAATTTTTTTATGAAATTAGCAATTGATGAAGCTTGGAAGTATCAGTTTTTAACTTATCCAAATCCAGCAGTTGGATGTGTTGTAGTAAAAGGTGAAAGTGAAATTTTAGCAATTGAAGCTCATAAATCATCAGGTGAGGCTCATGCTGAAGTTAATGCATTGAAAGCTGCATTTTTAAAATACCACAAGAGTAGTGCATTAAAGGCTGTAAAGAAAGCTGATGAAATACATGAATTTTTGATTAAAAATCATAATGGTTTCTTTAATGATTGTACTTTATATGTTACATTAGAACCATGTAATCATATTGGTAAAACTCCTTCATGTGCAAATTTAATATCACATATAAAACCAAAAAAAGTGCTAATTGCCCATGAAGATACTAATAAAATCGCTTCAGGTGGTTATGAGAGACTAAAAGAGTCTAAAATAGATGTAAACATAGGTTTGATGAAAACTGAGGCTTATTGGCTTTTATATCCTTTTATAAAATGGAAAAGTGGAACTTTTATATTTTATAAAATGGCACAAACTTTAAATGGTTGTATCGATGGTGCAATTTCTTCAAATATAGCAAAAGCTTATGTTCACACTTTAAGAGATAAAATTGACTTAATGCTTATAGGTGGAAATACAGTGAGAATTGATAAGCCAACTCTAGATGCTAGGTATATAGCTGGTAAAGCTCCTGATATATTTATATACAGTAATAATAAGATTTTTGATAATAACATACCACTTTTTAAAGTACCTAATAGGGAAGTAATTATAAGTAATGATTTGTTTAAAGTTTTAGATTATAATTTTGTTATGGTTGAGGGTACTTATTCATTGTTAGATGAACTAAAAGAGAGACTTGATTTTATAGTTTTATTAATTAGTCCTAAAATTAGAGATGGTAAAAATGCATTAAATAAACTCGATTTAGATTTTAAAATTATACATGAAAACTATATTGGGGAAGAGAAAATAGTATATTTAGTAAGAAAGTAGTTAAGCAAAAAGCAGATGCTTTTTACTTAACTTTTTCTAAGTATTCACCAGTTCTTGTGTCAACTTTGATAATATCATCTTCAACTAAGTGAAATGGTATTTGTACAACAGCTCCTGATTCAAGTGTTGCAGGTTTTTTACCACCTTGAGAGTCACCTTTGAAGTTAGGTGGTGTCTCAACGATTTTTAATTCAACAGTCATAGGCGCTTCAACAGTAATAGGTTCACCATTGAAATACATCATTTCAACTGACATACCATCAATAATCCAGTTAGCTGCATCACCAACTTTATCATGAGTTAAACCAATTTGCTCATAAGTATCTGTATCCATAAATTGAAGCATTTCACCATCATCATATAGATATTGCATATTTTTTTGTTGTAAATCAGGTGATTCACACTTATCACCTGCGTGGAAAGTTTTTTCAATTACTTTTCCATTTAAAAAAGATTTGATTTTACATCTAACAAAGGCAGCACCTTTACCAGGTTTTACATGTTGGTACTCTACAATTTTATATGGAACACCATCCATCTCAATCTTCAAACCTTTTTTTAATTCATTCATAGAAATTGCCATAACTACTCCTTAAATTTCAGCATAAGAAACAGATATAGCTGCTTCTATATTCTCAAGTTTTTTAAGTGTATCATTACATACTTTTTCATCAACTAAGATAACTGCTAGTGCACCATCTTTTCCTCTTGCTAATCTAAAGTCTGCAATGTTAATGTTTTCTTGAGCAAGAATTGAACCAACTTCACCAATTACACCAGGAACATCACTATTTCTCATAAGGATCATTTTACCCTTTGGTGCAATATCTAATGTAAAGTTGTTGATATCAACAATTCTTTGTACATCATCATTAAATACAGTTCCACAAATAGTTTGAGAGCCATTTGCAGTAGTTAATTTAACAGAAACTTTATTTTGGTAACCACTATGTGCAGAAAATTCTGACGTAGTTAATTCGATACCTTTTTCCTCAGCTATAAAGTTTGCATTTACATAGTTGATTTCATCAGAAGCAACTGATAAAGCACCAACTGTAGCAAATGTTTTTAATGATTCTAAATAATCAGCAATATCACCCTCAGCTGCTATATTGATTGATCTTATTTCATTTTTATCATTTTGTGCAACTAAAAAAGCCATTTTTTGAGTTAATTCAATATATGGTTTAACAAAAGATGGAATCTTATTTTCATCAATAGGTAAATTTAGTGCATTAGGATATGCTATACCTCTTGCAGACTCAATTGCATTTTCAGCAGCTTGTGTTGCAATTTTCTTTTGAGATTCTCTTGTATTTGCACCTAAGTGTGCAGTTACAGTTATATTTGGTAAATCTAAAAGCGGATGATCGTTTGCAGGCTCTTTTTTGAATACATCAATACCAGCCATAGCAATTTTGCCTGATTTTAGGTTGTTTTCTAAAGCTTGTTCATTATATAAACCACCTCTAGCACAGTTTATTAAAATCACACCATCTTTCATTTTTGCAATTTGCTCTTCACCAATCATATCAATAGTTTCACTATTTTTTGGTGTATGAATTGTGATAATGTCACAAGCCAAAATATCATCGAAGTTATTTGTGTAATCAATACCTAAATCAGTTGCTTTTGTTGAAGGAATGTAAGGATCGTATGTTACTACGTCCATTTCAAATGATTTAGCTCTTAAGGCAACTCTGTGTCCAATATTACCAAAACCAATAACACCAAGTTTCTTACCATATAGTTCATTTCCATACCAATCTTCTCTTTTCCAGATTCTATCTTCTTTTAGTTGATTGTGTGCATATGGGAATTTTCTCATACAAGAAAGCATATGTGTCATTGTAAGTTCAACTGCTGCTATTGTATTTGCAGTAGGAACATTCATTGCGATTATTCCTCTCTTACTACATCCCTCAATATCAACATTATCGTATCCAACACCAGCTCTAATAATAGCTTTTAAATTTTTTGCAGCATCTAAAAATTTCTCATCCACATCGGTAGATGATCTAGTGATCACTACCTCTGCATCTGCAATTACATCTAAGAGTTTTGTTTTATCTACGTCTGCTGCATATACATAGTTTACATCTTCTGTATTTTTTAAGATATTTAAACCATCATCATGTATATGATCACAAACTACAATTGTGTGCTTACTCATTTAGTAATATCCTAATTTTTAATTTGGTCTTTTAATAAATCACCTAAAGTCATAGATGAATCATCATTTACAGCTTTTAATACTTCTCTTTCTTGTTGTTGTTCTAATCTTTTAACAGATAGTCTAACTCTATTTCTTTTTGTATCAATATTTACAACAACAGCTTCAATTTCATCACCATTATTAACTTCTTCAGCGTTTAAAGGTCCAAAATCTTCGTTTCTAATAAGACCATCTAAATTGTCATCTAATTTAACAAAAATTCCAAAGTCTTTTCTATCTTTAACTGGACCTTTTACAATGTCACCAACTTTGTGTGCATCTTGGAACACTTTTGCAGGAGAATCAGCAATCTCTTTAATTGATAATGAAATATTCTCTTTCTCTTTATCAATTTTTATGATTTTAACTTCTACTTCATCACCTTTTTTAAACATTGATTTACATTTTGCATTTGACTCCCAAGAAGCCTCTTCATTATGTAATAGACCATCAACTTCACCAATTGTAATAAATGCACCAAAGTCAGTTAATGTTGCTACTTTACCTTTTACTACATCACCAACACTATTCTCTTTTTCAAATTTAGAGAAAGGTTTTTCTTGTAGATTCTTTAATGAAACTCTTAATCTTTTTTTATCAATATCAAGTTCAATTACTTCAACATTAATCTCTTCACCTAAAGTTAACATCTCTTTTGGATTTTTGATATTTTTATTCCAAGAGATTTCTGAAATGTGAAGTAAACCTTCTATATCATTACCTAAATCAACAAATGCACCATAAGATTCAAAGTTTGATACAGTTACAGTAATTGTATCTCCAACTTCTAATTCATTTTTGATTTCTTCCCATGGATTTGGTAATGCAGCTTTAATTGATAAGCTTAAGTGTTGTTTAGCTTTATCATAAGAGATTACTGATACAGTAACTTCATCACCTTCATTATAGTAATTTGCAGGGTTAACTGGACCCTTGTAAGAGATTTCGTTGTAATTTACTAAACCATCAACTCCACCTAAATCAACGAACATACCATAAGAAGTGATTTTTTTGATAGTACCGTTTACAGGTTCACCATTCTCAACAATATCATTGATTTTTTTCTCTTTAATTGCTTTTGACTCTTCAATTAATTTCTTTCTAGAAACAATAATTGAGTTTTGAGCAGCATTTACTTTTAATACTTTTGCTTTTACTTTCTTACCAATTGCTCCGTGAGCTTTTAAGTAAGACTGTGCCATTGGCATAAAGTATTCACAACCCTCTTCATCTTCAATAATAAATCCACCTCTGTTTTTAACAGAAACGACTTTACCTTCGATTGTAACATCTTCAACTTCTTCACCGTGTTTAGCAACAAAAGCATCAAACTTCTCTTTTTGAAGTACTTTTTTATGTGATACATTTGGTCTTTCACCTCTTGTACCCATAATCATAACAGGGATAGTATCTCCCTCTTTATATCTAACTTCACCATTAATTGTAATGTCCGAAATGTTTAATTGACCTTCAATTTTTTGTCCAACGTCAACTAAAACTCTATCATTAGAAATTTCAACAATTACACCATCGACTACAGAATTATTCTCAGCATTCTCAAAAGACTCATTAAGCATTTGCTCAAAATCAAAGTCTTCACCTAAATCAATATCTTCGATACCCATTTTATTCCTTCATATTTACCGTTTTAATTAAATAGGTACATTATACAACAAAGATACTTAAATAGACTAGTTAAATTCTTTAATTTTTTTAACTACTTCTTGAATAATCCAATCAGGAGTGCTTGCACCTGCAGTTACACCACACAGTTTTTTCTCTTTAAACCAGTTACTTTCTAACTCATTCTCATTTTCAATTAAGTAGGAATCTTCACAATTTTCTTTACAAATTGCATGAAGTTGTTTAGTGTTCGATGAGTTTTTGCCACCTATAACTACCATTACATCAACCTCTTTAGATAAATCTCTTGCTGCATCTTGGTTTTCAAATGTTGCATCACAAATAGTATTAAAAACCCTAACTTCTTTATTTATTAATATTAAATGATTAACAATCTCAAGATATTTCTCTTTTTTCTTAGTAGTTTGTGCAACTGTTGCAATTTTATTGTGTTTAAAGTTGATATTTTTTAATTCATTAATTTCCATAATTACATGAACATCTTCTTGATCTTCACTATATGATTTTACACCTTTAACCTCAGGATGATTTGAATCACCAAAGATTAAAATAGAGTATCCCTCTTTTGACATTTTTTTTACGATTTGTTGTGGAGTAGTAACAAAAGGGCAAGTTGCATTTATAACTTTTGCATTTTTTGATTTTAACTCTTTTAAAGCATTTTTTTGAATTCCATGAGTTCTTACAATAATTGTATCATTGTCTTTAACTTCATCTAATGTCTCATAAAGACCCACATTATAATCTTTTTTTAATCTATTGATTTCATCTTGATTATGAATTAAAGGCCCCATTGTTGAAGAGCTCTTGTAAGACTCTGCTATCTTAATTGCTCTTTTTACACCAAAACAAAATCCATAGTTTTGTGCTAATTTTACTTGCATTTTATATCCTTAAAGTCTAACCTCATAGGGTTATTTATATAAAGAGTCAAGTATCTCTTTGAAATTAGGAAAAGAAGTATCTATACATGAAGTATCATTAATAGTCATGCTTGAGTTTAATCCAGCTATTGCAAAACTCATAGCAATTCTATGATCACCATATGAGTCTATTACTGCAGGTTTTAAACTACCACCTATTATTTCATATCCATCTTCAAATTCAGTATAGTTAACACCACATTTTTTTAAGTTACTTACAACTGAGGTGATTCTATCTGACTCTTTTACTCTTAACTCTTTAGCATTTTTCACAACTGACTTACCATTTGCTAATGACATAGCAATTGAAAGTGCAGGTAATTCATCAATTAACCATGAGATATTTTCTGAAACTTCTACACCATTTAACTCTTTGTGTTTTATCTCAATATCTCCCATAGGTTCATAAATATTCTCTTTTTCACAGAAATTTACTTCAGCTCCCATTCTTTTTAAAATCATATAGGCTTCAACTCTTGTTGGGTTTAAAGTAACATTTTTAATTAATACTCTTGATTTTGGAGTAATTGCTGCTGCTACTGCAAAGAAAAATGCAGAGCTTGGATCTGTAGGAAC
The DNA here is from genome assembly GCA_041694355.1 of Arcobacteraceae bacterium. GTDB lineage: Bacteria > Campylobacterota > Campylobacteria > Campylobacterales > Arcobacteraceae > Arcobacter_B. The sequence continues at coordinate 19,938 of JASMTK010000093.1, forward strand.
ACTTATATCTAGTGGTTTTAAATGTTCTTTTAAAGGATGAATATTTATAAACCCTTCTTTATCTTTATGAATTTTTGCACCCATACCCTTTAGCATTCTTTCTGTATGGTCACGTGTAAGTTCATTTTCTTTATATTTTGAAACTCCCTCTGCTCTTAGAGCTGCTAAAATCATTGCAGATTTAACTTGTGCTGAATCAACTGGTGAGTGGTAAGTAAATGGCTTTAATTCTTTAACACCTCTTATAAATAGTGGAGCTTTGTTTCCATCCTCTCTTCCATCAATATTAGCACCTATACTTCTTAGAGGATCAGCAACTCTTTTCATAGGTCTTGCTCTTAAGTATTTATCACCACTTAGGCTAAAAGCACCATCAACTGAAGCTAAAAGACCACAGAAAAGTCTCATAGCAGTTCCAGAATTACCACAATCTAGTACATCATCTGGTTCAGTTAACTTGTTAGTTGGTGTGATTTCTACAAAAGAGCCTTCTCTTTTAACTTTTGCACCTAACTGTTCTACAATACTTAAAGTATTTAAAGTATCTTCAGCAGTAAGGTAGTTTTTTATATATGAGGTTTTGTTTGAAAAAAGTGAAAACATAGCACATCTATGTGATATTGATTTATCACTAGCAATTGAATCTATTTCTATATCAAAAGGTTTTTCTACAACTTGTACATTTAAATTTTTCACTTTTTCCTCGCTTATATTTATCTTAGTTTAATCTCTAATTTTTCTTCTAAAACTTTTAAAATATTATCCATTGATTTTGTAATATCCTCTTCTTGAAGAGTTTTCTCTTCATTTTGAAGTACAAATCTAATAGTTAAACTTTCATTGTCACCTAAATTTTCATCATTATAAATATCAATTAAATTAAACTGTTTAATATTTTTATCATTTAATGAGTTGATTGCATCTTTAATCTTTTTATACTTTAAAGATTTAGGAGCAATTATACTTAAATCTTTTTTTGAAGATTGGAATCTTGAGTATTTATTAACTGTAGTTAATTCATCTTTGATTAAATCAAAGTCAATCTCTGCAATAAACGTATCATTTAAGTCATAATCTTCACAAACAGTTGGGTGAAGTTTTGCTATGAAACCAGCAACTTTCCCATCAATAACAACTTTTGCATTTTGATAAGGGTGAATTAAGTCATTTGATATTGTATCCATTGCTTCTAACTCAAACTTTCCAACTGTGTTTAAGATCTTTTTAGAAAATGAGAAGAAATCAATATTTTGTGGTTTCCCACTATTTGAAATATCTTCTTGTTCTTTATATCCAGTTTGAATAAATGCTATTTTTTTACTCTCTTCTCTTTTTTGGTTAAATACCTTTCCTATTTCAAAAAATGCTGTAGATTTAGTACCTGTTTTAAAGTTATTTGAACATGCCTCTATTAGATTAAGAGTTATTGTTGTTCTAAATGTATCTAACTCTTTTGCAATAGGATTTAATATATCTAGCTTCTCTTCAACAGTTGGTAAATCATATTTTTCTAATTGATCTTTTGAAGCAAATACATAAGTTAAAGTTTCAAAGAATCCATTTTCAATTGCTTTATATCTTAACTTGTTATTTTTAATATAATCCATAGAAGTTTTATTTACTCTATTAACTTCATCAATTGCTAAAGGTTTAGCTTGAATATTATCAATTCCTATAATTCTTACAATCTCTTCTGTAATATCAGCAATATTTTTAATATCATGTCTAAATAGTGGGATTTTTACAGATAAAATTCCATTTGCTCCATCTTTTACTTCAAAGCCTAATGATTTTAAAATTCTTTCAATCTCAGCTTTTTGTACATCTTGACCAATAATTGAATTAACTTTATTTACATCAACATCTAGAGTTGTTTTCTCTTTATCATCGACAAATGTTTCAGCACCTTTGAATATTAATGCACCATAGTTAGATACAAAAGTAGTAAAGTAGTCCACACCAAATTGAATATTTGGTTCACTTCCTCTTGATGTTCTATAGTAAATATCACCTGTTTTTATCTTTGTTTCAAAAACTCTTTTTGCTAAAAGTTCAGGATCAATATATGAAGCTTCAACGATGAAATTATCTTCAGTGATTTCTATCTCTTCATGATTAATTCCAAGTTGGCTTAAATGATCTTTCCCATATACATTATCAAAACCATTTTCATCTTTTTTAATATGTAAAACATTTAGATTATTCATATTATCTGTTTTACTCTTAGCATAAGCATTTAAAATCACACCTGTTGAGTGAGTAATATAAGAGATTGTATTTGAAATTTCATTGTTTTCTATATATTTATCAATCGCACCAACTTTTAATTTATAAGTTAATGGTAGTTTGTAAGCACTAAAGTCAACAGCCTTATAAACTATTGATGAATCTATATTACTATCACATTCAACTTCTAAAACCTGTCCTATTCCAAACTCATTGTAGTTTACGTTTTTTTCAAACTCTTTTAATGGAATATTATAAAAGGCACTTAATTCTCTTGCAACTCCATTTATGCTTAGACAGTCACCTTTGTTTGCTGTTAATTCAATCTCAATTATATCATCATTTAAAAGTTTATATTCGTTTAGCTCTTTACCTATTACTAATTCACCAACTGAATTATCAAGTTCTAAAATCCCATCATTTAGCTTTGGTAAACCAATTTCAGTAGAAGAACATATCATACCAATTGATTCAACACCTCTTAGTTTTGCTTTTTTTATTTTAAAGCCATCACCAAGGTTTGCACCAACTTTTGCTACAGGTACATATTGATCTTTATCTACATTTTTAGCACCACAAACAATTTGTAGTTTTTCATCTCCTACATCAACTTGACAAACATTTAGTTTATCTGCATCTGGATGCTTCTCTTTTTCTAAAACTTTACCAACTACAACATTTGATGGAATAGTAACTTTTTGAACACTATCAACTTCAAGTCCTATTGAGTTTAAAGTTTTGCAAATATCATCTGTAGAAATTTTTGATAAATCTATAAATTCTTGTAACCAGCTTCTTGTAATAATCATTTAAATTGTCCTAATAGTCTCATATCACTTTCAAATAACGATCTTAAATCACCAATATTGTGAATAAGCATCGCAAACCTCTCAACACCTAAACCAAATGCATAACCTGATTTGTTTTCATACCCAACAGCTTTAAATACATTTTCATCTACTACACCACAACCAAGTACTTCTAGCCATCCTGTATGTGAACAAACCCTACAACCGTCACCTTTACAGAACACACATGAAATATCAACTTCTGCACTTGGCTCTGTAAATGGGAAAAATGAAGGTCTAAATCTTACATCAACATCCCCAAACATATGATGTAAAAACTCAACTAGCACATGCTTTAAGTTTGCAAATGAAACTTTATCTTCATCGTCAACAACTAATGCCTCTATTTGATGGAACATTGGAGTGTGAGTTAAATCAAAATCCCTTCTAAAAACTGTTCCTGGAGCAATCATCCTAATAGGAGTATTTTGCTTTAGCATTGTTCTTATTTGTACAGGAGATGTATGAGTTCGTAAAAGAGTATAGTCTTTATTATAGAATGTATCTTGCATATCTCTTGCAGGGTGGTATTTTGGTAGATTAAGTGCTTCAAAATTGTGGAAGTCATCCTCTACTAAAGGTCCCTCTTCAACTGCAAAATTTAAATTCTGAAAGTATTGAATAATTCTATTCATTGTTTCTACAACCGGATGAGTTGCTCCACAAGATAGTTCATTATTAAATTTAGTTACATCAATTTTTTCAGCTTTTAGTTTCTCTTCTAAAGCTTTTTCTTCAAGAATAGTTTTAGTTTTTTCAATAGCTTGGGTTAAAGAAGTTTTTTGTTTATTTAAGTTTTGGGCAAACTCTTTCTTCTCTTCATTTGGTATTGTTTTCATTTTTGCAAACTCTAAAGTAAGTACCCCTTTTTTACCTAAAGTTTGCACCCTTAAGTTTTCAAGTTCATCTAAAGAACTTGCATTTTCAATCTTGTCAATCCACTCTTTCACTTACAATCTCCTACAGTTAAATATTATGATTATACTTATTAAATTTGTGATTATACTTAAAAATTTATTAGAGTTTGGTTATAATTATTTTACGATAATAAAAAGGAGTTTTGATGTGTATATTTTGTAAAATTGTAAAAGGTGAAATTCCAAATGAGACAGTTCTTGAAGATGAGAATTTTTTAGCTTTTAATGATATAAATCCAACAAGAAAAATTCATGTTTTAATAATCCCTAAAGAACATTATGATTCGTTTGATGTTGTACCACCAAGAGTTATGAGTAAAATGACTGAATTTATCCAGAAGGTTGCATCAAAGCTACAAGTAAAAGAGGATGGATATAGATTGATTACAAACATTGGTGAACATGGTGGTCAAGAGATATCACATTTACATTTTCATTTAATAGGTGGAGAACCAGCAGGAAAGCTAGTTAGATAACAAGAGGTTTTACTTCTTGTTTTCTTATTATTTAGAGCTTTCTTGAAAAGAACCAAGTGACATAAGTTTTTCATATTTCATTTGGTATCTTTGAGCAGGAGTTAGTTTTTTTAACTCTTCTAATGATTCAGTAAAATACTCACCAAGTGCTTTTATCGCTTCTTGTTTTTGTCTATGGGCACCAATTAAAGGTTCATTTACCACATCATCAATTAATTTTAACTCTTTTAGGTTTTCAGCCGTTATTTTCAGTGCGTTAGCTGCTGTTTCTACTTTTGATGGGTCATTCCATAAAATTGCACTACAACCCTCAGGAGAAATAACTGCATATACTGAGTATCTCATCATAGCTAGTTTATCAGCAACACTAATAGCTAGTGCACCACCTGAACCACCTTCACCTATTACAATAGAAATTGTAGGCGTAGTTAAATCAGCAAATTCATAAAGGTTTTTGGCAATAGCTTCACTTTGGTTTCTCTCTTCAGCACCAATACCAGGATATGCACCTGGAGTGTCAACTAACATCAATATTGGAATTTGAAATTTATCTGCAAGCTTTGCAGCTCTTAATGCTTTTCTATATCCCTCAGGACTTGGCATACCAAAGTTTCTGTGAATCTTATCTTTAGTACCTCTACCTTTTTGCTCACCAATTACCATTACTTTTTGGTCACCAATATAACCTAAATAACATACTATTGCATTATCATCAACATAGTGTCTATCTCCATGGATTTCATATGCATTTGTTAAAAGGCCATTGATATAATCCATTGCATATGGTCTATCTGGATGTCTTGCTAATTGAAGTTTCTGATAATCGCTTAAGTTTTTAAAAGTCTTTTCTACTTCTTTTTCAAGTTTTTTTTCTAAGATTTCCACTGCATGTTCATCAGCTTTTGTCTTAGCTACAATTATATCTTCTTCAATTTTTTTTATTTTTTCTTCAAACTCTAAATAAGATGCCAAGTTATTATCTCCCCTTAAAAAAAAGGACTACTTAAATGTAGTCCTTTTTAAATGATTGGATTGTGTATATTAATTTTTAAATTCTCTAAATATTACTGAACCATTTGTTCCACCAAAACCAAAGTTATTACTCATAACTGTTTTTAACTCTGCTTTTCTAGCTTCATTTGGAACATAGTCTAAATCACACTCTTCATCTGGGTTATCTAGATTTATTGTTGGAGGTACAATACCTTCATTTAGTGCTTTAATTGTAAAAATTGCTTCAATTGCTCCAGCAGCTCCTAAACAGTGTCCAACTTGACCTTTTGTAGAAGAAACTAATGGAGTGTTATCTTTAAATAGCTCTTTAATAGCTTTAGTTTCATTAACATCACCAACTGGTGTTGAAGTACCGTGTGCATTGATATAGTCAATTTTAAGTTCACCCTCTGTATTAGCTTTTGCCATTTCTAATGCAGCTTTCATTGATCTTAATGGACCATCAATTACTGGTGCAGTAATATGATTAGCATCTGCACTTTCACCAAATCCAATAACTTCTGCATAAATTTTCGCACCTCTTTCTTGTGCTGATTCTAAAGTCTCTAACACTAATGCACCAGCACCTTCACCCATAACAAAACCATCTCTATCTTTGTCAAAAGGTCTTGAGGCTTTTTGAGGCTCGTCATTTCTAGAACTTAGTGCTTTCATTGATGCAAAACCACCAACACCAGCACCACAAATGGCACTTTCTGCACCAACTACTAAAATTCTATCAGCACCATTTAACATAATTGTTTTTGCTGCATCTGAAATTGCATGTGTAGAGGCTGCACAAGCAGTTACATGGGAAAGAGATGGACCTTTTAATCCATGTTCAATAGAGATAAATCCACCTAACATATTAACTAGTGATGATGGAATAAAAAATGGTGAAATTCTTTTTGGACCTCTGTTTGCACAAGTAACAGAGTTTTTCTCAATTGTAGATAAACCACCAATACCAGAAGCTGAGATGATACCAAATCTTTCACTAATTGATTCATCAACTTTCTTATCTTCATCAGTTACAAAACCTGAGTCAGTCATAGCCTCTTTAGCTGCTTTTATTCCTAATTGAATAAATCTATCAGCTTTTTTTACCTCTTTTTTATCCATTACAGTAGTAGGGTCAAAATCTTTTACCTCTCCTGCAATTTTTACAGGATATTCACTTGCATCAAATAGTGTGATTGTATCTATACCTGATTTTGCATTGATTACTGCGTTGAAAGACTCTTCTACATTGTTACCTGTAGAATTTATCGTACCAATTCCTGTTACAACAACTCTTTTCATTAAATATGCTCCATTTCATTATTTAAAGTATTCAACTTTATTAGGTTTAAAATTCAATACTTTAAATGTAGTTAATTTTTGTATAAAATAAAAAAGAAGACTAATATAATTAGTCTTCTATAAAACTTAAGCGTTAAAATTACGCGTTATCTTCGATGTACTTAATAGCATCAGCAACAGTTAAAATACCTTCAGCATCTTCATCAGGGATTTCAATGTCAAATTTTTCTTCTAATGCCATAACTAATTCAACAACGTCTAGTGAATCAGCTCCTAAATCTTCAATAAACTTTGAATCCTCTTTGATCTCTGAAGCATCACAATCTAATTGCTCTACTACTACTTCTTTTACATCATCTAATAATGCCATATTTTTTCCTTTTATAAAATTATCGTCATATTATAGCTAAAAAGATTTTAAAAAGTCTTTTAAATTTTAAAATTTTAGGTTAGGTTAAAGTTACTAAACGTATAAACCACCGTTAACTTTTAACACTTCTCCTGTAATATAAGAAGAGTGGTCACTTAATAAGAATGCAACTGCATCTGCAATCTCTTTTGGTTGTCCAAATCTTGATAAAGGAATATTTTTTTCATATTCTGCTTTTACTTCATCTTTTAATTCATCAGTCATATCAGTTTGAATAAATCCTGGTGTTACTGCATTGTATCTAATACCTCTTGCAGCTGCTTCTTTTGCAAATGATTTAGTCATTGCATTTAATCCACCTTTTGAAGCAGAGTAGTTAGTTTGACCTGGATTTCCCATTTCTCCAACAATAGAAGAGATATTTACAATAGAACCAAACCTTTTTTTACCCATAACTTTTAGTGCACCTTTACATCCGATAAATGCAGATGTTAAGTTTGCAGCAATTACATCATTGAAGTCTTCAACAGACATTCTTAATGCTAATTTATCTTTTGTAATTCCAGCATTATTAACTAAGTAAGCTAATTCACCATCTGCATCAATTACAGTTTTAATTGCAGCAGTAAACTCCTCTTCGTTTGTAACATCAGCTTTTACTATAGCAGCTTTACCACCTGCAGCTTCAATCTCTTCTTTAATCTTTTCAGCAGCTTGTGCACCACTTCTATAGTTAATCCAAACTTTTAATCCAAATTGAGCTAATGTTTTAGCAATCTGTGCACCAATACCTCTACTTGCACCTGTTACTAATACATTTGAACCTGTAAAATTCATCTCATTCCTTTATTTTGAAAATTTCGCGTATTATATCTTATTTTTATAAATATTAAACTTTGCTGTTAAACGCCTCTTTTGTTATCCCATACTCTAATATGTAATCGGTCACTATAATTAAAACCATTTTCAATAGCCATAGTTATTACACTTAAAGAGTTTTTTTCTACAGTTTTTGCATCATCACCCATAGGCATTAAATAAACAGAGCATTTAGGAATATTTTCTAAAATTGCCTCTATTTCTTTATTAGCTTGAGCTAGAAAGTCTTCATTTATTACAAATTTTAAGTATGAATTAGGATTATTATTTATAATTTTAGTAATAGTTTCATAGTTAACTCTTTTTTTCAAAGGCTCTAAGGAGTTACTTAACTTTACACTCATTGAAAAAAGTATTTTTTTTTGGTATTCATACTCAAAGTTTAGATTTAAAGATGCATTTGTTTCAATTGTAACTTGATGCTCATTATCTATATAATGCTTTAGTAGCTTCTGAAACTCATCTTTATTCCAATAAAGTAAAGGCTCTCCACCTGTTATAACTATATCCATTTTGTAGTTATAGTTATAAAGATTTGTTAATCTATCAACCTCTTGAACAACTTCATCATAAGATTTATATTTAGTCCAGGTATCTTTAAATGCTAAATCAACTGCATAGTATGTATCGCAAGCACACTTTTTCACTCCACTTGGAGTCTCATACTCCACATTGAAACCAACACAGTTGAAATTACACTTACCAAACCTTATAAATACAGATGGTGTTCCTACTAATTTACCTTCACCTTGTATTGTTGGTCCAAATATTTCATTGATTTCAAGCATAAAAAGTACTTTTACTTTTAGGGGTTTCTAAAAATTCTATATGAGATACTTTAATATTTAACTCTTCCATTTTCTCTTGAACAATATTTAAAAACCAAGCAGATAAGTTTTCACTAGTTGGTACAAAATCTACAATTACATAGCCCTCATAAAGTTCAGTAATACAAGGTTCTTCCTCTTTAAATTTAGTTAAATCAACAAGATAATAGCCTTGTTCGAACTTTATAAGTTCTTCCTTTTTTACATCTGGCAAAAGCTTACTAAATAGTGGATCATTTATATCTAATATAAATTTATGATCAAGGGTATCATCTAAAAATGCTTTGAACCAATTTAGATGTTTAAAATCTGTCACCATTCCATCTTTTAACTCTTCAGCTTCTAAATAGACAAGAATCTTACCTTGATGTCCATGTAGGTGTCTACACTTTAAACAACCATCCAATGAAAATTCAGTATTTAACTTTTGAGACCATACTCTATGTCCATAACAAAAATCAAACTCTTTAGAAATTTTCCATTTCATTTAGAAATCCTTATATTTAATCGGATCAGTACTATTTGCCAATTTGAAACCATTTAATCTTAGTCTACAAGAGTCGCAAACTCCACAAGCTTCATTCTCTTCTTGATAACAAGACCATGTATGCTCTAATGGTACATCTAATTCAATTGATTTTTCTACTATTTGAGATTTTGTCATATGTACTAAAGGAGTTATAATATCAATATTTGTAGTTTTTTTTGTACCTGTATTTATTGCTTTTTTTATACTATCTATAAATTCATCTGTACAATCAGGGTATCCTGAACTATCCTCTTGTACTACCCCTATATACATAGCACTTGCATTCTCTTTTTCTGCAATTGCTGCTGTAATTGATAGAAAAATTCCATTTCTAAATGGAACGTATGTAATAGGAACTCCATCTTCAACTCCTGATGTTGGAACATCAATACTTTTATCTGTTAGTGCATTTGCTCCTATTTGTGTAAAAAAAGGTATATCAATTTCGTATTTTTCTTTTATTTTCAAATCTTCACAGATATTGTTAAATGCTTGAAGTTCTTTTTCTTGAGTTCTTTGTCCATAATTGAAATGAACAGCAATTATGTCATAACCATCATTTTTTGCTATATATGAAGCTAATGTAGAGTCCATTCCTCCACTTAATATACAAATTGCTTTTTTCTTAGCCATATGTTATAAAATCCTTTTTTTCTTTTGTAAAAAAATTCCATTTTATAGGTAAAACTTTTATCTTTGAATCTTTTTTTAGACTGCTTATTTCACTATCAAAAATAGTAATTGCATTACAAGAACTCAAAGTTGATACCATTCCTGGTGATCTGTTTTTAGATATAGTAAAACTTTCTCCATCAAAATATCCAGGAATAATAGTGATTCTACCTTTTTTATTTTCAAAATCGTGACCAAGTTTAGTCTCTATATAGTTGAGGTTTGTCTCATTTGTTCCAAGTAGTTTTTGAATAATCAGTTTTCCAAAAACTTCAAAAATAAGTGCAGAAGCTAATGGGTTTCCTGGAAGATTTAGAACATAAGTGTTATCAATTTTTCCAAAAATAGTAGGTTTCCCTGGTTTTACTGCTATAGTATTGATAATGTTTTCAAAACCAAGCTCTATAAAAGCATCTTTTGTAAAATCAGCATCACCAACTGAAACTCCACCTGATGTTATTATCAAATCTGCATCTAATGAGTTTGAAATCAAATCTTTTAAAGATTCAATATTGTCATTTGCTTGACCTATAAACTGTATTTCACACCCAAGCTCTTTAGCTCTAGCTAAATATGTAGGTGTGTTTGAATTGTATATTTGATGAGGTTTTGCATAGTCATAGTGAAGTTTTAACTCTTCTCCACTAGCAAATACTACAACTTTTGGTTTTTTAAAAACTTTTATATGTGATACACCTTGACTAGCAAGTAAAGTGATTTTTGAATATTCAAGCTGTTCAGATTTTTCTATTAAAAGATCACCTTCTTTTATATCTTCACCTATAAATCTAATATGTTGAAACTTTTTTACATCTTTTTTAATTTTAATTTTTTCATCATTAAGTTCTAATATATCTTCTTTAGGAATAACTGCTACTGCATTTGCTGGAACAATTGCACCTGTCATTATTTTAACCGTTGAGTTACTTTTTATATCTTCAGGTTTTGTATCACCTGCAAAAACTGTTTGTTGTATCTCTAACTCATCATCAATATCTACATCCAAAACAGCATAACCGTCCATTGCAGAGTTATTAAATTTTGGTAAACTTGATGTGGCATAAATATCTTGAGCACAGATTCTAAATGAAGCATCTTGAATTGGTATAATCTCATAATTGTTGTTAAAATCTATCTTTGAAATCAACTCAATTGCATCATTAAATGTAACAGCCATCTATAATCCTTTTTTTGAAATAAAAAACTTATGACAAGTTAGTTATAATACCAAAAATTTTTAAAAGTGAGATAAACATATGGAATTAATGCAAAGTGCTATTCATACACATGTGTATGTATTATATTTCTTCTTAGCAATTATGTTATTTAATCTTTATTCTGTAATAAAAATAAAAGATTTTATGAAATTAGCAATGAGATTAAAGTTTATGACTCCATTGTATCATTTAACAAATGCCATTATTATGTACACAGGTGCTATTGTTGCAACGTATAATCATGATTTAAATCCTACGGTTATATTAATGATCCCCGCATCCATTTTTTTAATGGTGATTGAAATTAAACGATATAAGAAAATGAGAGTCATTAAATCAGATGATGTAGAACTGCAAGAAGCATTTGTACAGTATGCTAAAAAGATTTATACCATAGAGATTGCCGTACTGATTGCTGTGTATATTATTTCAAAGGTCTTTTAATGCAGTTTGTCTATTGTGAACAAGCGGGTGAGTCTACTTTAAATATAGACAATGAACTCTTTAAATATCTTTTTAAAGTCAGACGTCACCAACTGCAAGATATCATTGAAGTAAGAAATTTAAAAGATAACACGCTTTACAGTTATGAAGTTCATAATATCACTAAAAAAGAGGCCACGTTACTGCTTCAAAAAAGTGAAGAAAAACCAGTGAGTGCTAAGAAAAGACTTCACTTAGGTTGGTGTGTAGTTGATACAAAAACCATCGAAAAACAGTTGCCTTATTTAAATGAGTTGGGAGTTGAAAGCATTGCATTTATATATGCTGATTATTCACAAAAAAACTTTAAACTCAATTTGGATAAATATGAGAAGATTTTAATCAACTCATCTCAACAGTGTGGACGAAGCTCCTTGATTCAATTTGAAGTTTTCAATTCACTGGATGAATATTTAAAAAGTTACCCCAACGCGTATATGTTTAACTTCTCACAACAACATGTTGATGAGGTTAATGGCATTGAAAATATTGTGGTAGGGTGTGAAGGTGGATTTTCCCAACGAGAGATTGCACTCTTTAGTGAAAAACAGATTGTAGGCATTGATTCAAACTTAATTTTAAGAAGCGAAACCGCGGTTACAACTTTAGCTGCAAAATTAATTGTTTAAACTAACACTTGATTAACAAAAGCTTGATATACTTTTCTTACCAAACAACATAAAAACAAACATTTAGATAAATCTCCTCCTAATTTTTGTCTAAATATCAAGCTATCCAAGCGATGGCTTGAGTCTATATCCTCTGTTTTTTTGTGACTCTATTAATGCACTTCCTATCGTTTTTCTGATACTCCAAATATGGTAACGTAATACATCAGATTTTGAATCAGTGTTTGAAGGGTAAGTATTGAGTTCCAACTCACTTGGATGAACAAATTGTTCACGCTTTTTTATTAAATAATCTAAAACCATAATGGCTTGATGTTCAATCTCTAAAACTTGATTGTTTTGATAAAGTTTTTTTTCAAAAATGTTGTATTGTAAAGTGGGTGAAATAGGAATCAAAGTTTCATAAGTTCTATAAGAGCGTTTTATTAAAGCTTGAATTCGAAGCAAAAGTTCATCTAAATCAGTAGTTTTATTTAAATATCCATCGCAACCATTTTTAAAAGAGCGTATACAGCTATCAGGCTTGGAGCTTAAAACTAAACGCATGGTTTGATCATTGTGTTCGGTTAAGATTTTTAAAATCTCAAACCCATTAATATGAGGAACATTGATATCTAAAAGATATAAGTCATAGATGTTATTATAAGTTTTTAAAAAAAAATCTTCACCGTCTTTAGATGTATCAACATCAAACTGTTCTTCTTCTAAAAACTCTTTGATGCTCTCTTGATAAAGCAAATCATCTTCCAAAAAAAGTATTCGTGTACCATACATAATGTATCCAATATAAGCCAAAGAGAAAACTCTTTGGCCCAAAGTTAAAGTATATTTTTAAATAGAATGGTCATACCCCAACCAAAATAAACTACCATCCACACTACCATAATAGTAAGTGTATAGTTTCCTAATTTTGTAACGGCTTTGTCTTTTGAGCCATCAAAAACACCTTGTGTTTTTCCTACTTTCCAAGCCATAGTTAATAAATAAGCGACACCGATTCCTCCCATGATTAAGAATGTAAGTAAAAACATTGTAATTGTAGGAATCTCTAAATTTACGGGGTAGTCATAAATGTTATAGCCTAAGTCCGTCATAATATCGAATCGAATGACTTCTCTCATACCTGAAATCAATAATGCAACAATGACCAAAATAATCGTTGTGATATAGCTGTTATTGTTTTTATTGGCAACAATCAGTAAGAGTAAAACACCTATTATGGTTGCTAGTGATACTGGATGCATAAGATAATCAATACTCAACATCCATGTAACAAATAAAATAGCACTTAATAACAGACCAACAAGTGTCAATTTTGTACCTAAATCAGCACTGTATTTAATAAACTGGGCTGAAAAATCTTCTCGAGTACTTAAAAAACGGCTGTAATTTTGTAAAAAGATACCCACAACAGGAATAGATAAACTCACCATAAATGCTAGGCGAATAGTATTTATATTAAATGTCCATCCTGAAGTATCTACAACACCATTGGGTGCATACATATTCATCCACTCATTAGGCATAATTGATGTCACTGCAAAGTTGTGCATCAAAATTCCAGCAAAGACTAAGATGGCAAAAGAGATGATGCCAATGAGTTTACCACCTCCTTCTTTTGCTTTATTGGCATAGTAATACCAGTAATACATGATATAACCAATGAGTAAAGTATAAATAAATATAAATACCCACATTCCTGATAGTGTATTTGCAACATACCAATTGGGATCATATATAACTTGTGTAAATAGTAAGGGTGCTACTCCCAATACAATCAAAATAGAGATACTGATTTTCCCTGTTTGAATCAAATGAGGTGTCAATATCTTCCAGTGAGAATCATTTTTTTGCAAGAAACTCCCATATAAAGAGAGCCCCATTGCACCCAATGCAAGTAAAACAAAGGCTGCGTGTAGTGCCCATGTGAGTATATAGAGTGCTTGAAAAACGACAGGATAAAATGGAACTCCTGCAGGATCTCTTAACGCTAATAAAACTGATGCGTCCATTTATTCCTCCTTAATAGTTTAAAGATGCAATATATTCAGCAATTGCATCGTATTCATGGTCAGGTAGTTTCAGTGTTGGCATATAAGACATACCACCACTACCAATAGCATAAAGTATTGATTTAATACCCTCTTTATCCATACCTGTTAATCTTGCTTGAAGCGGTCTGAATTTACCTGTTTTTTCCAATGAATGACAGTTTGAACATGACATTTTAGTCAACAACTCACCTGCTTCTAATTTGTTCTCTTCTGTAATAACTCGAAGGTTTTCAGGAACAAATGGATTGACTTGTAGCAGTCCTTTTTCAGCAATAATTGGCAATTCACTTTTAATATTTTTCCCTTCAACATCGCGGCTGATGATTTGATTGGAATAGATATATTGCCCAGCAACATAGGGTTTTCTCATAGATTCTCTTAGTTTTTCACCTGGCCATAATCCAGCTAACAAAATAACAAAAATCATTGAACTCGCCATGACTGTATTAATCATTTTTGGTTTGAAAATAGCCAATAAGAAGTATAAAGAGAAAATAATGGTTAATATCACTCTGTTTTGAATCACTGCATCTTTAGAGATATTAAATACAGCATGTGCATTGTCTGGTAGGGTTCCCATGTACCACATAAAGAAGAACATTGTTAAAAAACCACCCAACAAACTCACATAACCCATTTTTTTAGTTAATTCTGATGAAAGCTCAGGATTCTCTTTTTTCATTGCACTTGAGATAACTAAACCTATGACACCTGAAAGCATAATCATGAAACCAATTCTCAAGAACATATGAGGAAAAGTATTGATACCAAAAAAGGCATCACTTGCACTTCCTGTCACATAAAAATTGGCTGTACCAGGCCACATCATAAAGCTTATGATACCTATAATAAGTGCAAGGGTTCCTACAGATGCTAAAGCAAATGTGTAGGTGAGTTTCAGATGAGTTTTTTTATCTATTTTGTCAATAAAGTAGACCAAAACAAATACACCTATGACTTCGTACACAAAAAAGACCCACTCGGTTGCCCAGACCCATACAAAGTTATGTATGAGTGCGCTAATCCCTCGTGGACTTGCAGCTGTTGCTGTATACCAAATACCTGGCCCTGTAATTGAACCAATAACATATGAAAAGATTAATAAAAACATACCGTATTTTTTCATGTAAGGGTATAAATCGTTTCGATTCTCTTTATATGCTTTGTAAGCTAAAAATGCAAAAAGCATTGCAGCACCAACAGAAGTGTGTGACGCCAATATATGAATGGTACCTGTCATACCCATCATCCATGCACTTCCATATTCTGGAAAATAAAACAATGGGAATTGTCCTATTATATCCATGAATCCTCCTTCTTAAAGTTTAGAAGAAGTTTACAGAAGCATTGTTAATTAATTGTTAGATTTAAGAAAAATATTAGATTTGAATGAGTTGAGTATGAAGAGAATCTTCATACTCGAATAAGAAGGTTTACCAGTTTCTAACAATTGAGTGACATCTAGAACAAGCATTTAACATATCAGAGTATGCATCTGCTGCATTTAAAAATGCTTTTTCATCTAAGTTTAACTCTAAAACATTTAAGTCTAAGTTAATTCTTTCACTTGCTGTAGCAGCAACATTAACTAAGTGTTTTTTGTTTTCAGGTAAGTATTTTGAAATTACTTTTTTATCAGAGAAAAGTGCATTTCCTTCTTTTACTAAAGAAGCACCCTCTTTAATTAATTCAAGGTTGTTATTTAAAAAACCTTGTTGAATTTGTGTCATACCATTTTCCATGATTGACATAGATTTTTGCATTACATCTTGAGCACTAGCTACAGAAAATGCAAGTGAACAGGCTAATACTAATTTTGCTAATCTCATAAGTTTCCTTTTATATATATTTTTAAAAGAGAGTTTAATTACTCTCTTTTAATGAAGTTCTAGTGAACATCTCTCCACATTTTTTTCTTCCATAAGAATGCAAAGATTGCGAAGATAACAAAGTAGATTAAGAACTTAGGTCCTAACTCTTCTCTTTTCTCTTTACTAGAGTCACCAACTTCTTCCATGTATCTAATTACTTGATCTTGAGATTCTTCTGTTAAACCAACTCTAGGCATAGCTGTACCCTCTAGATGTTTTTGAGGGTTATTGATGAATGTTGTTAAGTAACTCTCACCTCTACTTCTGATGTATTGAGATAAATCTGGTGGAATTTTTCCCATATATTTCTTAATATTTTCATCAGGAGTAAATGAAGCCATTGTTCCATTTAACATATCAGCATATTTAATACCATGACATCTTTGACAAGCATCTGTAAATACTTGTTTATTTGAAATTTCATCAGGTGCAATTGATTGTAAATATGCAACCATATCTGCAATTTCCTGCTCTTGCATCCAACCATAACCTGGCATTGGGTGAGCTCTTCCATCTTGGAATTTATGCTCAACTTTTGAAGCTTTAATTGGATCTTTAATAAATGCAGCTAAATAGTCTGCATTATATAGTTTTCCAGCTGTACTTAAATCTGGTGGAACAACACCATAAGCAGCAGCACTACTTGCATCATCCATTACTTTAGGGAAACCTTCTGCTTCAATAGAGTGACAAGCTGTACAGTTTGCAGTAACTAATACTTTACCATTAGCCGCATCGCCAGTTTTTCCATTTAATCCATCTACATCTTTAAAATCAAAATCTGCAGGTTCAACGTGAGGGTGCATTTGAGAGTGAGCATATGGCTCAACTCCCCAGTAAGTTACTAGCGTTAAAGCTACTACTACTGCTAATATTTTTAATTCTCTCATTATGCATCTCCTCTCTTTTTAGCATCTGCTTTTGTAATAAATGGTAATGCAAGGAATAGTATAATGAATAACATTGCTACTACAAATCCAACCCATGCATTAATACCTGTTGGAGGTAATTTACCATAAACAGTTAAGATAATTAAGTCAACCATTAATATCCAGAACCAAATAAAGAATTTAGGTCTTTTATGTGCTGGTAAGATTTTTGGATCTCTATCTAACCATGGTAATACTAAGAAGATAACATTAGCAAATGCAAATGCAATAAGTCCAATATCAAATGCCTTAACAGGTCCAACATCAAAGAAGAATCCTCTTAATACTTCATACGACCATAAGAAATACCACTCTGGATAAATATGCGCAGGAGTTACCATTGGATCAGCTGGATCAAAGTTAACTGGGTCCATTGCAAAGTTATAGTGGAAGAACACTAAATAGAAATAGAAGATTAAGAAAATACCTAATACAGCTAAATCTTTAGAAATAAATACTGGCCAGAAAGGAATAACTTTTGATTCTCTTGTATTTCCAGATAAATATTTTTCAGCTTCTGCATCAAAGTCAATATCTTCTGATTCTTGGTTATTAACGTGTGGAATTCTTAATGTATAGAAGTGTAATCCAATAATACCCATAATAACAATTGGTAATAAGAATACGTGTAACATAAAGAATCTAGTTAATGTAGCATCAGCAACGTTGAAGTCACCTCTAATCCAAATAACTAATTGATCACCAATAACTGGAACACCACCAAATAGGTTTGTAATAACCATAGCAGCCCAGTAAGACATCTGTCCCCAAGGTAACATATATCCAGAGAAACCAGCAGCAGAGAATGTCATAAATAATAACATACCTGAAATCCAAATCATCTCTCTACCTTGTTTATATGAACCATAATAGATACCTGTAAACATGTGGATATAGATAATCAAGAAGACTACTGAGGCAGCAACACCATGCATATGTCTAAATAACCAACCAAATGCAACCTCTTGCATAATTGTATAGTTTACAGAATCAAATGCTAAGTTAACATCTGGTTTGTAATACATCATTAAGAATAAACCAGAAATAACTAAAATACCAAATGTCGTTGCTAATAATACACCCATTGCCCATAAGAAGTTAATATCTTTTGGAATCCAATACTCTGTCATTAAAACTTTCTTTAATGCAGTTGTATTTAGTCTTTGATCTAACCACTCACCAACAGAGTTAGCTTTTTCAAATTTTGCCATCTATAACTCCTTAAGCCATCATCGCTTTAGCGATTTCTTTGTATTCTGGACCTTCTTCACCTAATGTAATTGAAGTTCCATTTACACTAAATGGAGGTAGATCAAGTGGTCTTGGAGGCGGTCCGAAAGTCTGTTCTGCACTTGGGTTGAATTCCCCACCGTGACATGCACATTTCCATTTATCTTTTTTCCAAGCTGGAATACAACCTAAGTGTGTACATAACCCAATAGCAACAGTGAATCTATCACCATTGATTACTAAGTCTCTTTCGTTGTCTTTCATCTCAGCAGTTTTCTTTAAAAGGAAAATAGGCTTTCCTCTCCACGTAATCGTAACAGGTTCTCCTGGCTTCAATCCACCAAGTTCTACTTTCGTAAAACCTCCAGCTAAAACACTAGGAAGTGGATCCCATACTTGTTTCATACCAACAAGCGAAGCAGCACCACCTACAGCGGCAACAGCTGCAAATGAATAACCAAGAAAATCTCGTCTATTAGTTTCATTAGACATGTTTGGCTTCCTTTTTTTAAAATTAAAATCCTTTTATTATATTGTTTTAATACTTAAATAGATTTGACTTTAGTCATAAATTGTTATGTTTATGCTACTTTTTGTGAAATTGTTACTCAAATTTTTTAATAGTGATAGAAAAGTGACAGAAAGTTGTATTGTGTAAGTTTTACCAAAGAACTTGTTATTGTTCTTTGATAAATTTGATGATATTTTCCTCAATATCTTTTTTATTTATTATATCTTTATGTACTATCTCTTTTTCAAATAGTTCCTTAATACAAGCAGGTAATGTTGCATTATATTTAGATGAAATCTCTTCTAAAGCATCTTTATCATGGTATTTTATTTCATCATTTTTTAAAGCATTTAACACTGTAGGTGAGAATTTTGTCCATTCAGCTGTTGAATATATAACAGTTGTAGTGTTATCTTCTCTTAACTCTTCATAAGCTTTTATACAAGTTGCTGTATGTGGGTCCATTAAGTAACCATCATCTAAAAATGATTTAATAGTTTTTAACCCATACTCATCATCTGAATTAACTGCACTAAAATACTCTTGAAGTTTTGCAGTCTCTTCTTTTGTCATTTCAAAAATCTTATTATTCTGTAAATCTTCTAGTAACTCTTTTGTTCTTTTAGCACCATAAAGTGAGTAGATAACTCTTTCAATGTTTGAAGACTTTAAAATATCCATTGCAGGTGAGTTTGTAAGAATTAAATCTTTATCTCTTATATCATAAATACCTGTATTAATCCATTGAGTTAAAATATTATTTTCATTTGATGCTACTAATAGCTTTTTAATAGGAACTCCCATCTGTTTTGCATAGAAGCCACCAAGTACGTTTCCAAAGTTTCCAGATGGAACTACTAAGTAAATCTCTTCACCATACTCAACTTCACCTTGTTTTAATAACTCTAAATATGAGTGGAAATGATAGATGATTTGAAATATAATTCTTCCGAAGTTAACAGAGTTTGCAGCACTTAACTTGATATTATGCTTTTCTAATTCATCTTTAAATGATTGACTAGCTAAAAGATTTTTTAATGCTGTTTGAGCATCATCAAAGTTCCCCTCAATACCAATCACTTTTTGATTTGTTCCATCTTCACAAACCATTTGAAGTTTTTGAACATCTGATGTACCTCCATTTGGATACATACAAGCAATTTTAATATTCTCTTTATTTTTGAATGTATTTAATGCAGCTGGTCCTGTATCACCACTTGTTGCTGCTAAAATTAAATAAGTCTCATCTTTCTTTTTTGCTATTGAACTTAGAATAGATCCAAAAGGCTGTAAAGCCATATCTTTAAAGGCTCTTGTAGGTCCATGATACTGTTCGTGTACAAATAAATCATCTTTTACTTTTCGTACAGGACAAGGGTCTGATGGATCATCAAAGTTATCGTATAAATCAATTGCTTTTTTAATTTCATCTTCATCAATATCAATTTCAAAAGCTTTAAGTATTGCATAAGCAAGCTCTTTATAGTCATCATTTATATGATTTAAAATAAAATCATCTTCTAATTTAGGTAACTCTTTTGGAACGTATAAACCTCCAAAAGAAGCACTTGGATTTAAAATAGCCTCACTAAAACTAACCTCACTTGGTTTAACACCATCATTTCCTCTAGTCTCTATAAAATTCATTAGTTTTCATCCTCATCATTTAGAAGTTTTTCCATATCTATACCATTATTTGGGTTATCTTTTCTTAGAAATTGTGTTCCTACTCCATCACTTGTAAATAACTCTAAAAGAATAGAGTGTTCAACTCTACCATCTATAATATGGGCTTTATTAACACCATTATAAATAGCGTCTATACAAGAGTCAACTTTAGGAATCATACCACCTGCAATTGTTTCATCAGCTTTGTACTTTTCTACATCCTCTTTATCTAGTGAGTTTAATAAATTACCCTCTTTATCTAAAACTCCCACTGTATCTGTTAAAAACAGTACTTTTTGAGCTCCAATAGCACTAGCTACTTTTGAGGCTGCCACATCAGCATTTATGTTAAAACCTGGATGATTAGGCTCGGCACTATCTGCAATAGGGGCAATAACTGGTATAAACCCTTCATTTATCAAGTTGTTAATCATCTTTCCATTTATATGTGTAACAACACCTGTGAAACCAAATTTACCATCATCTTTTGGTTTTGCTTTTATCATTGATGAGTCTTTACCTGAAACACCTATTGCTTTTGCACCATGATGATTTAGTAGGGAAGTTATATTTTTATTTATTTCACCACTTAAAACCATTTCAACAACTCTCATTGTATCTTCACAAGTAATTCTATGTCCATCTAAAAACTCTGAATCAATGTTTAATTTACCTAATAATTCAGATATTCTTGCACCACCACCATGTACTATCACAGGTTTAATTCCAACTAGTGATAAAAGTACAATATCTTCTGCAAATTTCTCTTTTAACTCTGGACTAGTTTGTGCTGAACCACCATATTTAATTACAATAGTTTTTCCATAAAATTTTTTGATATGTGGAATAGCATCAAGTAGGGTTTGAACTTTTTGATATTTTTTCTGCATAAAATTTCCTAAGATAAGATAGAATTCGTGATTATAGCTAAAGTTCTCTTAATACCTTAGCTATTGTTTAAATCAGGGGTATATAATACTGTTTTGTTTCTTCCTGTCTCTTTTGCTTCATATAGTGCTAAATCGGCAAATTTGATACAAGTTTCAAGATTATTGCTATTTGTTGGGAAGATTGAACACCCAATACTCATAGTCTTTTTAATTGTTTCATTGCCTGCTGGAATATCTTTCTCCATAAAAGCAATTCTTATTTTATCAGCCACATCTATTAAGTACTCTTTATTGCAGTTGTAAAGTAAAACTATAAACTCTTCTCCCCCAAATCTAATAACAATGTCAGAAGTTCTTGTGTTTTCATTTAATGTTTGTGCTACTATCTTAATAGCATTATCTCCAACATCGTGTCCATAAGTATCATTGACCATTTTAAAATGGTCAATATCAAGCATTAAAACACCAAATGATATTCTTGCTCTTTTTGCTTGCTCAATTATTTTATCTGACTCTTCATCTAAAAACTTTCTATTATAAAGTCCTGTTAGTGGGTCAGTTTTTGCATTTTTTTCTAAAATATGCATTAATTTATTAGAGACAATTACAGGTTTTGCTCCATCGATATAATCTTTGATTAAAGGTATTTTTGTTCTAATTTTTGAATTTTGTGTTTCATCTTTAGTGTAAATTGAAACAACTAAATCTAAATCATTTGAAATAGAGTATGGAATACAAATATAGTTTAACTCTTTATTCTGACAAGATTTACAAATATTTTTAAATTGTGAGGAATCCACAATTTCATTAGTTTTATCAGCTCTACAAATTGATTTTGTATCACAATGAAACTCATCTGTTTTATAAACAATAGTCTTTTTACCTGTTCTAGTATCTGCTTCAATAATACTAAAGTTATCAACCTCTAGCATATCTTCTATAATCGTTGCTAATCTTTTATAAATCTCTTTTGAGTCATCATCATGTTCAATAGTTTTTCTAAATTTATAAACAGATGATAGTCTATGAATTGTATTTTGAACATTCACAAGTGGATCACTATCAATCTCTTGCTTATTTGATAAGAAAATCGAAATCTTTGAATCAATGTCTGTAAGAGTAGTTTCAAGTTTTTCAAGCAGTGTATTAACCCAGTTAGAAACATCTTGTGCATCTTTATTGTTGTCTATATCAATAACTCGATAAGAGTAGTTTCCTTTTTGGGCTTTACTCATAACCTTTTTAATTGAAACAAATAGTTTTAAAAATGGTGAGATTAAATAATTAATTAAAAAGCCAATTATAAAAATAACTATAAGTGCAATAGCTGTTGTGTTTAAAACAGTACTAATACCCATCTGTTTTGAGTCATCAACTGGAATTGTAATAGTAATTGCTCCTAGTGTATCTCCTACATTTGCATTTGAGTGACACTCTAAACAGTTTATTTCACCCTGTTGTGTAGCTTTGTATGGAATTGTAATTCTGTATGTGCTATTTGAAAAAAGATGTTCATTTATAACTTTTATCTCTTTCCCTGTTTTTAATACTTTTTCATCAATTTCATCTCTAGGGACTTCATTGTTAAAGCCCTTACCATACATCTCAATTACTTTATGTCCTCTACTTAACCAGATTTTATCAATATTTGGTAAGTCTTCAAGTTGATTTAAGAAAATCTCTCTTTCATCAATAACACCTGTTTTCATTTGTGTTGTAAGTGCGTGCTCTACGGTTTTTGCTAAGATAGTTGCTTTATTGTCGATATTTTTTATACCGTATTCTCTAAAGTTGTAAGTAAAGTTTACAATCATTAGAATAAACATGAAAAAGATAGTAAGGGTTACAAGTATAATAATTTTTCTATTTGTTTTTATTTTATAATCCTATTAATAATTTTTAATAACTATAATATACTATTTTTTATTAAAATCTTATGATATTCTATAGTTATTTATAATTATTATTAGTGTATTATCTTTTTATGAAAAAATATTTAGCATTAAAAGCAAGTGCAGGAAGTGGAAAGACTTTTTCTTTGACTGTACGATATATAACACTTTTACTTTATGACGCAAAACCAGAAGATATATTAACTTTAACTTTCACTAATAAAGCTGCAAATGAAATGAGTGAAAGAATCTACAATACTCTTTTGACTTTAGGTGATGATGAGGCTTATTTAAAAGCTATTTCAACTCAAGCTAATATGTCCACAGAGGATATTTTAGGTAAAAAGAAGTATCTATTAAAAAAGTTTTCAAACTCATCTTTGGCTATTTTTACCATAGATAAGTTTATAAATAAAATACTAAGAGAGTTTTGTGGATACGTTGGTATTATGGATGATTTTGAAATAAAAGAGGATGATGAACAAAAACTTAGTTTAAAATTCTTAAAATCTTTAGATCAAAACCAGTTTGATACATTGGTTGATTTTTCACTTTATGAAAGAAAGAAGTTTAACTCTTTATTTGATTTATTTAAAGTATTACTAGAAAAAAATGAGAAAATTGATATTGTAAATATTGATGCAAGTTTACTAAAATTACAAAAAGAGCAGATACTAAAAAATGCATATAAGATTAAAGAGGGAATTTTAGGTTGTGAGAAGGCTTCAAACTCAGCTATAAAGGCTGTATCTTTTGAAAATTTTGATGATTTATTTAAAGCAACTTGGTTACAAAAAGAGTCTTTAAGTGATTATACATATTTTAAAAAATGTTCTAATGACACTTTAGAGAGTGTTTTTTTCAAGCTTAAAGAGGATTTAGCAAATTATTATAAGTTAAGAGCAGGGTATAGTTTAAGTAAGCTTTACGAACTATTTATAATGTTTAAGGATTTTAAACTTACTTATAATAAGAGTAAAAACTATTTAGAGTTCAATGATATTTCTAATTTGGTTTATGACTTATTATCTAACAAAATAGATAAAGACTTTTTATATTTTAGGTTGGATTCACAATATTCACATATTTTAATTGATGAGTTTCAAGATACCTCATTGATACAATATAAAATATTAGAACCACTAATTCAAGAGATTTTATCTGGTGATGAGAAGAAGTTTAGAACATTTTTTTATGTTGGAGATACAAAGCAGTCAATTTATAGATTTAGAGGTGGTAAAAGGGAGCTTTTTGATTATGTGGCAAAGAGTAATACTCTTTTAGAAGTTGAGGTTTTAAATACTAACTTTAGAACATCAAGTAACATTTTAGATTTTGTAAATTCACTTTTTTTAAACCTACCAAATTATGAATATTATGAACAACAAAGCATAAATAAAGGTGGTTATGTTGAGGTTATTGAGGATGAATCTTTAGACGATAAAGAGTTTGATAATATTGCATCAAATATTGCTAATTTGATGCAAAAGGGTGTAAATTCAAATGATATAGCTATTTTAACTTATACAAATGATGATGTTCTAAGCTTATATTACTATTTAAAAAATAAGTTCCCTAAGCTAAAAATCACTACAGAAATGACTTCAAAACTGATAAATCAAGAGAATGTAAAAGCTTTAATAAATGCAGTTAAATATCTTTATTTTAAAGAGAGTATTTATAAAGAGAATTTAAATGCAATAGTTGGAAATGATTTAACAACAAGTTTTAATTTAAAAATTGATTTAGAAGAGAGTAGTGTACCTTATATAGTAAAAGAAGTGGCAACTAGACTTAAGATAATTGATGAAAATGTTATTAGGTTTATTGAAGCTTGTAAGCAGTATGAAAATATTGTAGATTTTGTTTATGAAGTAGATAGATTAGATGTATCTATTTCAAATAGTGAGTCATCAGGTCTTCAAATTCTTACAGTATTTAAATCAAAAGGGTTAGAGTTTAATACAGTTATTTTGTTAGATAGAATAAAAAGAAAAGTTCCAGATAAATCATCACTTCTATTTGAGTATGATAGTGTAAATTTAAAAAATATTTTTTATAAAATAAAAGGTTTTGAAAATTATGATGAGAACTATGCAACAGCTTTGAAAAAAGAAAAAGCCTTATCTTTAGAAGATGAGATAAATATCTTATATGTTGCATTAACAAGAGCAAAAAATAACCTTCTTGTATTTAAAAAACAAAAATCATCTGTTTTTGATATCTTAAGTTTAAATCCTTTAAAAGTAGGAGAGTTAGTTCCTAGTACTAATGTCTCTAAAAACTATGACTCTATAGAAAAAGTAAGTTATGAACCATTGCGTTTAGGGGTACAAGAAAAACAGTTGTCCAAGCAAAAAGATCTAAATGATGAAAGATTGTATGCTAAGTATTTTGGAATTGCAACTCACTATTGTTTAGAGATGATGGATGATTTTAGTACAGCATCTTTAGAAAAAGCTTTAGTTTTGGTAAAAAATAACTACTCTAATTACTTAAATGAAGATGATTTTATTCAAATAAAAACTAGAATATTAAATCTTCTAAATAATGAAAAGTTTGTATCATTTATCAAAGGTTCAAACTATATTAGTGAGCAGTCAATAATCTATAAGGATGAAGTAAAAATTATAGATTTATTACTTGAAAAAGAGGATAAATACTATATTTTTGATTATAAGACTACAAAACAACAAAGTTTAGAACATCATAAGCAAGTAAGGGAGTATAGAAAAGCTATAAGCGATATAATAGGTACAAAAGAGGTTTACTCTTATGTACTTTATTTAAAAGATGATAAAACTGAGGTTGTATTAGTGGATTAGGTAAAGTACCTAATCGAAGCAAAACCAAAAGCCTTAGTTTTTGATACTTGCTTTACATCCTCTTTAGTTACTATTCCACCAAGAGCAAAAATATCTATATCCTCATAGATATTTACAGCCTCTTTTAACATATTGGTTCCCTTTGGCTCACCTTTATTGGGTGTTTTAAAGATTGGTGAAAAAGTAACTGCATTTGCAAAACTTTCTAAAGCTTTTTCAATCTCCATAAAATCATGGCAAGAAACTATTACAAAAAGATCTAAATCTTTAGCTTTTTTTATCTTCTTAAACTGTTTAGATGTTAAGTGAACTCCTGTGGCACCTAACTGTTTAGCTAATTTATATTTTCCATTTATTAAAATATTAGCTATTTCATACTCTTTACAAGTATCAACAAAGACTTTTGCAAGTTCTTCAAAGTTTGATGAGGTTTTATCCCTAAAGCATATATAGTTTGGTTTATGTTCTTCTATAGATTTAATTAGTTTAGACCTGAACTGCTCAGGTTGACTGGAGTAGTACTCAGGATCGGTTATTAAATATTTTTCCAATTTCTTCTTCTTTTATATTGATTTATTGAAAAGTATATTATGTAAATCCTAATAGTATTATTAATAAAGAAGCATAAGTAAATTTATTTACTTATACTCTTTTTTCCTAAAAACTTTTGCTTACTTGTATCTTTTACTATATTTGTAGAAATATCATCAATTGTACTTGCAATAGAGTTTGCATCTGAAGCTATTGAAGCATTCTCTTGAGTTATTTGATCAAGTGAGGTAACAGTATCATTAATTTGAGATATACCTTTAACTTGTTCTTTAAAGTTATTTAACACATCTTGAATTTTTATTGCTGTCTCTTCAACATTTTTATTTAAACTATCGTACCCATTAATCATATCATTTGCAATTTGTTTACCCTCATTAGCTTTAACTGTTGCATTTTCAACAAGAGATTTGATTTCATTTGCAGCTTCAGCACTTCTATTTGCTAAGTTTCTAACCTCTTGTGCTACTACTGCAAACCCTTTTCCTGCTTCACCAGCTGTTGCTGCTTCAACTGCTGCATTTAGTGATAGTATATTTGTTTGGAATGCAATATTATCAATAACAGTTATTGCTTCAGCAATAGAGTTTGTCTGCTCGTTTATAAGCTCCATAGAGTTAACTGTTTTATTTGCTAACTCTTGTCCTTCTTTAATTGATTGTTCAAGTTTTCTTGAGTTTTGAGACATTGAAGTTACATGAGCTTCATTATTTGTCATAGTTGAAGTTAACTCTTCAATAGATGCAGCAGTCTCTTCTAGTGATGCTGCTTGTTCACTTGAACTTTGGCTTAGTTTATTAGTTATTTGTGATAACTCTTTTGAATTATCATCAAGTGTATACCCAACTTCTAGATTTTTACATAACTCTTTTGATGATGATTGAGTTAGGTCATTAATATCACTATATAATCTTTTTAACTGTGCTTGTAGGTGGCTATTGTCTAAATTTATTGTGTAGTTATTCTCTCTAAATTCAGATAAGGCAATTTGAACATTTGTTACATTATCTTCAATTTGTTCTAGCATCTCATTTACAACATCTTTTAACTTGTTAAGTTCAGGGTTATTGCTATTTGATTCAATTCTTTGGTTTAGATCACCTTTTTTAACCTCAGTTGCTACTTTTGTAGTCTCTTCAATAATCTTATTATCAAGTTTAATTGACTCTTTAATTTCACTAATGTTGTCATTTACAAGCTTACTCATTTGTGCAATTTCATCATTTGAAGTAACTGGAATACTTTTTGTATCTTTTGTTTTTCTATTTAGGAAGTCAAAAAAGTTATTTAGTCCCGTTTGTAAATTGTGAATAGGATTAATAACAAGTTTTCTAATACTAAATACAATAGCTATAACAACTGCAATTACAGATATGAAACTTAATATTGCCATTATTATAGTATATTTAGCACTCTCTTTTAAAAATTCACTTTTTGTAGTTCCTAAGATTAATTTCCAGTCTCTATCTTCATAGTTTTCATAAATAACTGTTTTCTCTTCAATACTATTTGTTTCTGGATTTTCCCAGTTATAATCAATAAACCCCTCTTTGTGATTAAAGATTTCATTTATATGATCTAAATCAGCTGTATGAGGATCTTTAAATATATTCTCTCCCTCTTTAGAAGGGTGTAAAACATAATCACCTTTAGTTTTATTATTTGTACTTAGAATATATAAGTATCCAGTCTCACCAACTTTTAGTTTTTTTAGTTTCTCTTTTAACTTTTGGTATCCTTTTGTATAGTTGTATCCAACATATAAAATACCTATTACTTTATTCTCTTTAATTATTGGTTCATAAACAGCCATATACTCATTTCCAAAAAGTGAAGCTGTACCAAAATATTTTTCACCTTTCATAATTGGTTCATAAGCAGGTGATTTTTTACCTAAAAAGGTACCTAAAACTCTAGTTCCGTCTGCCCTTTTTAGTGAAGTTGCTACTCTTACAAAATCATCACCTTTTCTTGCAAAAATAGTTGCTGTAGCACCTTCGATTTTTGTATAATAATCTACATAAGTATTGTTGTTGTTTAGCCTTACACCCACATCTGTGATTAAAGGAGTTTCAACTCCATTTACAACCTCTGTATATTGAGGAAGCAATTCTATCTCACCAAACTGTGATTTAAATGTTTGAAATAGGTCATTTGCAGTAGTTTTTAATAAACTATCATAAACATCTAATGTATCATGAATTTGGTGTAATCTTTGCGATAACTGTTTTTGAACTTTTTGAGAAACTAAGTTCTTCGTATAGTACGCACTAAATACAGTTAAACTAATAAGTATCAAAGATACAATACCAGCTTGTAAAATAGTGGTTTTCCCAGCAAGTGTATTGCCCTTAAAAAAATTATTTATCATAGCAGTCCTTAAAAAGTAAATAGGTTATTCTATTAATTAGTAATGATAAATATATGATATTTTGGCTATATTAAAGCTTAAAAGGTAAAAAAAAATTTACTTTTATAAAGTTGTTTGAGAAATTTAGTAGATTATAATTTAAAGTATGTGAAGAAAATAAAAGAGAGGTAAGTCTCTTTTATTTGAAAAGATTTAATATTAATAAGTGAGGGCAAGTCACTTATTAATGATCTTCGTGCTCCATCATGATAGAACCAGCGATATAAACGTAAGTTAAAATCATGAAAATGAAGGCTTGTAAAATACCAAATGCTGTTAACATGAAGAAACCAGATAAAGGCACAATCCATGGAACTAACATTAATAGTACCATTAAGAACATATCATCACCTCTAATCGCACCGAAAAGTCTGAATGATAATGAAATGATTCTTGAAATATGAGAAATAATCTCAATTGGGAACATTAAAGGAGCTAATACAGGCATAGGACCCATAAAGTGCTTCATATAGTTAATAAACCCATTTTTCTTGATACCTAGGTAGTTGTAGTAAATAAATACAATTAGTGCTAAAGATAAAGTAAAGTTAATGTTAGCTGTAGGAGATTCAAAACCTGGTATAACTCCTAATAAGTTAGCAATAACGATAACTAAACCTAAAGAACCAATTAAAGGTAAGTATCTTCTAGCGTTCTCTTCACCCATAGTGTCAGATCCCATAGAGATAACACCACTTATAAATGCTTCAAGAACATTTTGACTTCCACTTGGTACTAATTGCATCTTTTTAGTTGCAGCTCTAGCAAAAAAGAAAACAATACCGATCACAACAATAAAGTGTGAAAGTATTATCCACTCTTGGCCGTGTCCACCGATGCTACCTAAGAACGTAAACAGTCTTCCTTCCATCTCTTTCCTTTTTCTTTGTTTCTCTTCACAATACTAAATACTAAATTATGACGACCATTTTATAGTTTTTTTTCTAAAATCTTTATAAAGCAAAAAAACTAGTTTAAATTTGTTTAAATCTGTAACCGTTTTGTTTCAATTTTTCTCTAATTCTTTTTTGGTGATCTTCACCTTTAGTTTCAAGTGCAATTGTAATCAATGCTTCACCAAAATCTAGTTTTACTGAATCCCTATCATAATCTATTTGAACAATATTTGCAGAGCATTCCCTAAAGATTTCTGATAAATGTGTCAATGAACCTGGTTTGTCCATCAGTGTTACCATTAAGTTCATTTTTCTACTTGATTTTACTAAACCTTTTTCAATAATTTGAGCAAGCATAGTAACGTCAATATTTCCACCACTTACTACTGCACAAACCTTCGTATCATCCATTTCAATTTTATCATGCATAATTGCAGCTGTTGCAACAGCTCCAGCACCCTCAACAACAAGTTTATGTTTTTCTAATAAAAATAAAATTGCATTTGCAATTTCATTATCAGTTACTTCAACTATATGATCAACATAATCAATGATGATATTTAAAAGTTTTGGATTTACGTTTTTTACTGCAATTCCATCTGCGATTGTTCTAACTGACTTTGAATCAAGAGGCATTTGAGATTTATATGACTCTTTCATTGCAGTTGCACCACTTGAAACAACACCAATAATTTTGATATCAGGATTTATAGCTTTAGCTGCTATTGCAATTCCAGAGATTAAACCACCTCCACCAATTGGTACTATTAACTGTTTTAAATCAGGAATTTTTTCTAAAATCTCAATAGCAACTGTTCCTTGCCCTGCTATTACATCATCATCAGCAAAAGGATGAATAAATTCACAATCTCTCTCTTCTTTAAATTTCATTGCAGCTGCATATGCTGCATCAAAATTTTCACCTGTTAATACTACATTTGCTCCGTGGTATTTAACTCCTGAAACTTTTGTAAGTGGAGTTGCTTCTGGCATAAAAATAGTAGCTTCACAATCAAACTGTTTTGCTGCAAATGCTAAACCTTGAGCGTGGTTTCCTGCACTTGCTGCTACTACACCTTTATCTCTTTTCTCTTGTGTTAAATTCGCAATTCTATTATATGCACCTCTTAATTTAAAGCTTCCAGTTAGTTGTAAGTTCTCTTTTTTTAAGTAAATCTCACTACCAAAATCTTCACTTAAAATAGGGGCTTTTGTCATTGGTGTATTTTGAGCTACACCTTTTAAGTTTTTTTGTGCTTCTTTTATTTTATCAAATGTAATCATATTTGTACTTTTCATATTAATTTCTGCGAATAATATCAAAAAATAGTTTTTACTCTATTGAAGTAAAAACTATTTTACAAGAGCAAAAGCTCTAATTATTCATACTCCTTTCTTATTTGTTTTACTGCTTCAACCATATTTGTAAGGCTTGGTTTTACTTCTTCCCATTTTCTTGTTTTTAATCCACAATCTGGATTTATCCATAATTGCTCTTTTGGTAAAACTTCTAGTAAAAGTTTTATTTGTTTTTTTAATTCTTCTACACTTGGAACTCTAGGACTATGAATATCATAAACACCAGGTCCTACTTCTTGTTTATATCCAACTTCTTTAAAGATTTTAAGTAGTTCATTTCCACTTCTTGCTGTCTCAATTGAGATAACATCAGCATCCATATCTTCAATTGTTTTAATAATGTCATTAAACTCACTATAACACATGTGTGTATGAATTTGAGTTTGTTTTTTTGCTGTACTTACACATATTTTAAAGTCTCTTGTTGCCCAGTTTTCATACTCTTTTATATTTTCAGCTCTTAAAGGATAACCCTCTTTAAAGGCAGCTTCATCTACTTGAATGATTTTAATTCCCTCATTTTGTAAATCATCAATCTCATCACTTAGTGCAACTGCTATTTGTTTTGATACTTCACTTCTTGGTTTATCATCTCTCACAAAAGACCAGTTTAAAATCGTAACTGGACCTGTTAGCATTCCTTTCATGATTTTATCTGTTCTACTTTGAGCATATGTAATCCAATCAATTGTCATAGGTTTAGGTCTACTAATATCTCCATAAATAAATGGTGGTTTTACACATCTACTTCCATAAGATTGAACCCATCCATTTTGAGAGAAACCATAACCTTTTAGTTGCTCACCAAAGTATTCAACCATATCATTTCTTTCAGGTTCACCATGAACTAATACTTCAATTCCACACTCTTCTTGGAAAGCAATACAATCATCAATATATTGTTTCATATCTTTTTCGTATTGTTCTTTTGAAATCTCTGCTTTTTTGAAATCTCTTCTTGATTTTCTTACCTCAGGAGTTTGAGGGAAAGATCCGATTGTTGTTGTTGCTAAATCTTCGTATCCTAAAAGCTCTTTTTGTAATATAATTCTTTCTTCATATTTACCATCTCTTTGTATCTTTGTGAAGTTATCAACTCTTTGTTGTACTGAATTATCATGAATAATTTCAGAGTTCAATCTATTATGATTTGCTTGAATATTTTCATTGTAAGCATTTTGTTCATTTTCGTTTAATGAATCGACACCTTCAAAAAATATTTTTGTAATTAAATCTAACTCATCAAGTTTTTCACAAGCGTATGAAAGCCAATTTTTTATTTCACTGCTCATTTTTTCTTCATATTTTAATGTATAAGGAGTATGAAGTAGTGAACAAGATGAAGAGATAATTAAATCTTCTTTATTTATATGTTTATTTATTTTGCTTAACAGTTTTAAAGAGTTTTGAATATTGTTTTTCCAAATATTTCTACCATCAACTACACCTGCAACTAATTTTTTTCCACTTTTAGAAATATCATCTAAAACTTCAAAGTTTTTTACACCATATAAAAAGTCAAGCCCTAAAGCATAAATAGGTGTATTTACTAAAATCTTAGTAGCTTCATTTGAGTGTTCAAAATATGTAGTAACAATAATATCAATATTATTAGATACATTTGCTAGTAAATCATATGTTGGTTTTATTAAACTTAAAACTTTTACTTCATTATCTTTTACTAAAATAGGTTCATCAATTTGTACAGTAACACTCTCATCAAGTTTTGAAATCTCCTCTAATAACTCTTTATATATAGGAAGAATTTTAGAATGCAATTCATACACATCACCATTATCAACTCTTTTTGATAATCCTAAAAATGTAAGTGGACCTATAATATTGATTTTAGTTTTTAAACCAAACTCTTTTGCTTCTTTATATTCATTTATGATTTTTGAAGAATTTAATTTATATTCATCTTCTAAGCTTAACTCTGGAACTATATAATGATAGTTTGTATTAAACCATTTTGTCATTTCCATTGCTACACTATTTTTATTACCTCTTGCCATTGAAAAATATAATTCTTCATTTTCTAAATCTTTAAATCTTTTAGGAATAGCATTTAATAATACACAAGTATCTAAAACATTATCATAAAATGAAAAATCATTTGATGAGATAAAATCAATTCCAGCTTTTTGCTGATATGACCAGTGTCTTTGCTTTAACCCTTTAGCTACAACTTCTACTTTTTCAAATGAACACTTATTTGACCAATACTCTTCTAAAACTTTTTTAAGCTCTCTTTGTTCTCCAATTCTTGGAAATCCTAATACATAATTTGACATAAATCCATCCTTTTTTTCTTTTATATTTTTTGCTAATTATTAAGAGATGGTTTTTGTGTGGTGGATGTACGCCTGTACGTCTAAATGCAAAGTGAGTTGTGTAGTAAGGACATCTAGGTATAAATTTATATAGACTAACTACAAGTTTTGTTTTTCTTTTAAAATAACAATTACAATGACAAGGTTTTTCTAAGTTTAAAGTACAAGAGTTGATGACTATATCGGGTGGTTCATCCTCCTCTTGCTCATCACTATCCATAAAAGTTTTATAAGGCAGTAGTTGTCTATATTGTGTAGTTTGATCTTGTAGTTTGTTTTGCACACTGTGAGCTAAAACACTAGCAAATGTAAAGTAAGATTTTCCAAAACCTTTTGGTGCTTTCACAATATTCCTTATAAATTTTTTCAAAATTGTATCAAAAAAAACTAAACTTAATTTAAAATTAGATAAAATCTCAAAAAAATTTGAGGTTTGGTATTGAGGTTTACATTTGTAACATTATTCCCTAACTTAATTGAACCATACTTTTTTGATTCAATTTTAAAAAGAGCTGTAGATAGTAACTTTATAGATTATGAGTTTTATAATCCAAGAGATTATACTACTAATAAACATAATAAAGTTGATAAGCAGATGGTTGGAGGAGGTGCTGGTATGCTTATGACTCCTCAACCTTTATTTGATTGTCTCGATGAAATAAAAAGGAAAAATAAAGATGCATATATCATTTTTCCTTTAGCTGCAGCAAAACCTTTTAGACAAAATGATGCAAAAAGACTTGCAAAAAAGAAAAATATAGTTTTTGTAAGTGGTAGATATGAAGGAATTGATGAAAGAGTTATTGAGAAGTATGCCAATGAGGTTTTTTCAATAGGTGAATATGTTTTAACAGGTGGAGAACTACCATCAATGGTTATGTCTGACGCAATTGCAAGAAATGTAAATGGAGTACTTGGAAATAAGGATTCACTGGTTGAAGAGAGTTATGAAACTAATCTTTTAGAAGCTCCTTCGTTTACAAAACCTGAAATTTTCCAAAATTTAAGTGTCGTTAAAGAATACTTAAAGGGAAATCATAGTAAAATTTCCGACTTAAAATTCCAGATGTCAAATTGTAAAACAAAATATTATAGACCCAATAAGGAAAAGAGATGAAGAATAGATATATAGCTAGTTTTGAAGCGGCACAAATTGAGTCAAAAGAAATTCCTCAATTTAGAGCTGGAGATACAGTAAGACTTGGTGTAGAGATTAAAGAAGGTGAAAAAAAGAGAGTACAGACTTACGAAGGTGTAGTAATTGCTAGACAAGGTGAGGGTGCATCTGCTTCTTTTACAGTAAGAAAAATTGGAGCTAACTCTGTAGGTGTTGAAAGAATTTTCCCATTATACTCTGAATCAATCAAAACTTTTGAAGTAACAAGAAGAGGTAAAGTAAGAAGAGCTAAACTTCACTACTTAAGAGGATTAAAAGGTAAAGCTGCAAGAATTAAAGAGCTTAAAAAGTAATTAAACTAAGGCAAAGCCTTAGTTAAAACTATGATTAAAACTTTAATTCATACAACTACTAGCCTAGAGGCTAACCCTGTAATTGACTTTTTTGAGTTAAAAAAATTAGAAGTTTCTGATTATAAAATATATGCTAATGATGAAATCCTGCTTATAGTATCTGGTGTAAGTAAGGAGCAAATCTTTGAGTCATTGTTATATGTAATTGAAAACTATGAAATTTCTAAAGCTTTTGATTTTAGTACTGCATACTCTTGCGAAACTTCAGTAGCTGTTGGTACGCTCTTTTGTACTAATAAACTAATTTATGGAATAAATTTTGCCACATCAACTACTCTTAATAGGGACTTTGAAGAGGATGAGGTAGCACAAACACTATTAGTAGATAAGCAAGAGAAACACTTCAAAGAATTTTTTAAAGAACAGAAAAATGAGATAGATACATTTACTTTTAAAGTTGTATCTAAATATTATGCCGATGAAGACTTAGCAAAAGATAGAGTTTATAGTCTAATGTTTAATGCGTGCAAAAAGATTCAGAGGTATATATAATTGTTACAAGAGATTGTTGATTTTATAGTAAATACCGTTGGTGACTTAGGTTATATAGGTATTTTTATAATGATGTTCTTAGAGAGTTCATTTTTTCCTTTTCCCTCAGAGGTTGTAATGGTCCCAGCAGGTTATTTAGCATATAAGGGTGAGATGAACTTAACTCTTGTAATTTTCTTTGGTATTTTAGGCTCTTTAGGTGGAGCACTACTTAACTACTTTTTAGCTATTAAATTCGGTAGAGCTTTTCTAATAAAGTATGGAAAATATTTCTTTATTAAACCTCATACAATAGATAAAATGGAAGAGTTTTTTGATAAACATGGACATATTTCAACTTTTTCAGGTAGATTGATACCTGCTGTTAGACAATATATCTCTTTTCCTGCTGGAATAGCAAAAATGAATATACTACTATTTTCTCTTTACACAACTTTAGGGGCAGGTATCTGGGTTATTATACTTACACTTTTAGGATATTACATAGGTGGAAATGAAGCACTTATAAAAGAGTATTTAAGATATATAATAGTTGGTATACTTATTTTATTAGTAATTATTGGATATTTATATTATAAAAAAGTAAAAAAAACTAATTTGTTTTAAGAAATTATTAGATAACTTTTATGTTACAATCTTTAATTTAAAGGATGTAACATCGAATCACAAAATATAGCTTATAGATATGCTTTAATTGCAGTTTTTTTATGGTCTACAGTTGCTACTGCATTTAAAGTATCTTTACAATATTTAACTCCTATTGAACTAGTACTTTATGCATCAATCTTCTCAACACTTATATTAGGTTGTTTAATTGTTTATAATGGACTATATAAAGAGGTGGCTGAACATATAAAAAGAAACTTTAAAATTGTTTTTGCACTTGGTTTGATAAATCCTTTTTTATACTATTTTGTACTTTTTGAAGCTTATCGTTTACTCCCTGCACAAGAAGCACAAGCTATTAACTACACTTGGGCTTTAATGCTGGCATTTTTATCTGTAATCTTTTTAAAGCAAAAGCTAACTATTAAAGATATTTTAGCAGGTATAATATGCTATTTTGGAGTATTAGTTATTTCTACAAGAGGAGATATACTCTCTTTAAACTTCTCAAACTTTGAGGGTGTACTATTGGCTTTATTGTCAACTGTACTTTGGTCTATGTATTGGATTATAAATACCAAATCTAAAGCAAAAGCTTTAGTTGGAGTATTTAGTAATTTTTTAGTTGGACTTCCAGTTTTAATTGCATACTATTTTATAAATTATGATTTTGTTTTGCCTAAGTATGAGGGGTTATTAGCTGCATTTTATGTTGGTACTTTTGAGATGGGTATTACTTTTTTATTTTGGTTAAAAGCTATGCAAAATACTCAATCAACATCAAAAATTGCAAATCTTATATTCATATCACCTTTTCTATCTTTAATATTTATCTATTTTATTTTAGAAGAACCAATTTATTACTCTACAATTATTGGATTACTTTTAATAATTTTTGGTCTAGTCATACAGAAGAAAAAAACCAAACAAAAATAGTCAAGAAAGCCCTTAAATAGCACCAAAATAGCAATTGTGACTTTTTTGCATAAATAGGACAAAATATATACAAAATATATAAAAAACTTAAGATTCAGTTAAGTTTTTATGTGAAATAATGACTAAAGAAAGAAAAGTAGTACAAAAAGTATTACTAATTTTTTATTATGAAAGTTAGTTATGGCAAAACATAAAAATAAAAGAGCAGTTATTCAAAAAGTTATTAACAGTCATTTACAAAATGAGAAAAAAGAGATTTCTCAATTAACAATAAAAATTGATAAAAAGTTAGATGAGGCTTTAGTGGTTTTAGCAAAATCATTGAATATCTCAAAAAATAGACTTATTGAAGATATTCTTTTTGAAAGTGGAATTATTGAAGAGGTAGATGAAAATTATGTTGAGTAATATAAAAGGGATATTCCCAAAAAAAGATGAGGTTATAGAGGCAGTTTTAAAAGGCTTAAAAACAGCAAAAAGTAACTACTCATTTTGGACTAAAGATGAATTGTACTTATCTTATGCACCTGCAAAATTTTTATCTATTCATGTTAGTCAAGAGATAGCTAAACTTGAAAATGCACCTGAGATATTTATAGATGCAACAATAGCAGATATTCTTAGATGTTCATTGCCTAAAAGAGATGCCTTTAGAACATTTATGAAAGAGCATTATATAACTCAAGATGTTTTTTGTATTACACTTGATGAGAGGTTTGAACATAAAAGTGATAACGACTCTATTTCAAGAGTAATAATGAGTATAAAAAATGGTGTTAGAAATGTAAAAGAAGAGTACAAAAATGATGTTGAAACAATGTGTAAGATGTTAAATAGAGATAATAAAGAAGATTCAACATTAGATTATGCTGTTTTTGCTTTTTACTTAGATATATCAAATACAGCAAGAAAGAGAAGTGAAAAAAGAGTCAATGAAATTGTTGAAGCATTTGACAATATTGTCGCTGATTATAAAAATCTAAAATCATATTTTAAAGGAGGAGAGATTAACAAAATAGAGAACATTGGAGAATGGTGTGTTGGCTGTTATGTTATTGAGCCTAAAATATAGTTTAAAAAGTTAATTTAAGGAGAGGTAAAATGGATTTTAAAAAGTTAAAAAAAGGTCTTTTTCTAAGTGCTGTTGTAGCTACATCATTAGTTGCAGCTGAAACTGTAAAAATTGGTGTACAAGCTCCAATTACTGGAAAATATGCAAATGAAGGTCAGGGAATTGAGCAGTTTGTTAAATTAATCGTAAATGAAAAAAATGAACAAGGTGGACTTCTTGGAAAACAGATTGAAGTTGTAACTTGTGATGATGAAGCAAAAGCTCAAAAAGCTGCTGTTTGTGCAAAAAAACTTGTAAATGCAGGTGTATTTGCAGTAATTGGATCATATACATCAGGTGCAACAGAAGCTGCACAGACTACTTACTATAGAAATAAAGTATTACAAACAAGTGATGGTACAAGTGATTCATTAATCAAAAGAAAATATTGGACTTTCTTTAGAAACTCTTTTCCAAATTCAGCACAAAGTGATTTTACAGCTGAATATTTAGTAAATAATAAAAAATATGAAAGAATTGTTGTTTTATCTGACTACTCATCATATTCAACAGGACTTGGTGATGCTACAGAAGAGTCAATTGAAAAAATTGGTGGAAATGTGATTTTTAGAGGAAAAATCAAATCAGGTACTCAAAACTTTACTGCAATGTTAACAAAAGTAAAATCAATGAACCCAGATGTGATTTATTACTCAGGTTACTATACTGATGGAGGGCTTTTAAGAGCTCAACAAAAACAATTAGGTATAAAAGCTGATTTTGTAGGTGGGGATTCAAATGACAACCCTGATTTCTTAAAGCTTGCAGGAAGTGCGGCACAAGGAACTACACTTATCAACTTCCCAACACCAGATATTTTACCTTACAAAGAGGCTAAAAAATATTTAGGTATGTATGAGGATACTTACAACATGAAGCCACCTTCAATTTGGGCAGTTGTAAATGCAGATGGTTTAAGAGCTATTATGCATGGTGTTGAGCAAACAAAATCTTTCAATACAAAAAAGATTTCTGATTACTTACACAACTTAAAAGATTACCCAGGTATTACAGGACCTGTAACATTTAGAGATGATGGTGAGAGAATTGGTGCGAAGTTTATGGTTTATAAAATTCAAAAAGATGGATCTTACAAAGTTGTAGGACAATAAATTTAGGGTTATATAATGGATATTTTTATTCAACAGTTAATTAATGGATTAACTATTGGAAGTTTATATGCATTGGTAGCTTTAGGTTATACAATGGTTTACGGTGTGATGAAGTTAATCAACTTCGCACACGGTGACCTTGTTGCCTTTTCTGCTTATGTGGGACTTACAATATTTTCTCAATTTTTTGGTACAAATGCAACTTCTTTAGTTAGTGTAGTAATTGTGTTTACACTTACAGCAATTGTTGTTGCAGTCGTTGGTGTTCTTCTTGAGCGTCTAGCATATAGACCTTTAAGAACTGCACCTAGGTTAAGTGCAGTAGTTTCAGCACTTGGTGCATCACTAGTTATTCAAAATGCGATAATGCTAATTTGGGGACCAAATATGAAAATTTTCCCAGCTGATTTATTACCAAATACAATGTGGACATTTGGTACAGTTGTTATTTCATTTACTCAATTAGTGATTTTAATATTATCAGCAGTATTGATGATTGCACTATATATATTTATTAATAAAACAAAAGTTGGAACAGCGATTAGAGCAACTGCAATTGATCAAGATGCAGCTAAACTTATGGGTATTAATGTAAATAGAATTATTATGACTATTTTTATAGTTGGTTCTATGCTTGGTGCAATTGGTGGTCTGTTTATTGGTATTTACTATAGAGGTTTAACATTTGATATGGGATGGCTTTATGGT
Organism: Arcobacteraceae bacterium; assembly: GCA_041694355.1. GTDB lineage: Bacteria > Campylobacterota > Campylobacteria > Campylobacterales > Arcobacteraceae > Arcobacter_B. The sequence continues at coordinate 60,218 of JASMTK010000093.1, forward strand.
TTAAATGCATTTATTGCAGCAATTATTGGTGGAATTGGTTCAATTCCTGGTGCAATGCTTGGTGGACTTTTACTTGGGTTATTTAACGCAATGATTGCAGGATATATATCAACTGAGTGGGCAGAAACATTTACGTTTATTTTATTGATTATTATCTTAATAATTAGACCAACTGGTATTCTTGGTGAAAAAACAGCGGAGAAAGTATAATGGATTTAAATAGAAATATTATGATTGCTTTTGTGGCAATTATGGCAGTTTTTCCTTTATTTGTTGATTCTGCTTGGCTTAGTATAGGAATTACTTTTTTAGTATTTTCAGTTGTTGCTTTTTCTCAAGATATTATTTTAGGTAGAGCTGGTATTTTTAATATGGGGCATGCAATATTCTTTGGTATTGGTGCATATACTACAGCTATTTTAAATGTAAAGTTTGGTTTTGAGATTATAGCTACTGTACCATTTGCAATAATATTACCAGCAATTTTTGCAGTTTTATTAGCAGGTCCAATTATCCATTTAAGAGGTGATTACCTTTTAGTTGCGACAATTGGATTTAATATTATTTTTGAACAAGTTTTATCAAATGATATTTTTGGTTTAACAGGTGGACCAAATGGTATTTTTGGAATTGATATAGTAAGGGTCTTTGGTTATGAACTTTGGTCTGATACAGCAATATATTATATAGCATTTGGATTGTTACTTTTAACATTGCTTATAATTAGAAATCTTGATACATCAGCGTTTGGTAGAGCCTTATATTATATAAACAAAGATGAAATAGCAGCTAAATCAATGGGAATAAATATCTCATACTATAAATTATTTGCTTTTGCATTAGGAGCAGCTATTGCAGGTGCAGCTGGTAGTGTTTTTGCTATTCAGTACTCAGCAGTATCTCCTGAGTCATTTAACTTTATGCAATCTGTAATGTTCTTTGCTATTGTACTTGTTGGTGGCTCAGCTTCACTTCCAGGGGTAATTATAGGTACATTTGTAATGTTTGTACTACCTGAACTATTTACAGAGTTTAAAGAGTCAAGATATTTAATCTTTGGTGCAGCGATGGTTCTTACAATGATTTTAAGACCAAATGGTGTATGGCCAGCTAAATTTGGAATTGTTCCTAAATTTATAAAAGATAAAGCAGCTAAAAAAGGAGAAAAATAATGAAATATGTATTAGAGATTGAAAATGTTTCAAAGTTTTTCAACGGATTAGTTGCTATTGATGATTTAACAATAAAAGTAGAGCCAGGTCAGATTTATGGAATTATTGGACCTAATGGTGCTGGAAAAACAACTCTATTTAACTGTGTAACAGGTATTTATACTCCTGAAAAGGGAACTATTAAATATCAAGGTGAGGATATTACAGGTATGTCTCCACATAAAATTGCACAAAGAGGTGTTTTAAGAACATTTCAAAATATTAGATTGTTTAAAGAGATGAGTGTAGCTGAAAATGTCATGGCAGGTTGTCATACAAAATCAGAACAAAAATGGTATCACTCAATAATTCATACATCTGCTTATGTGAGCGATGAAAAAAGGCATTGGAAGAAAGTAGAGGAACTAATGGATTTCTTTGGTTTAACTAAATTTGCAATGCACGCAACAGGTGACTTATCTTATGGGGTTCAAAGAAAAGTAGAGATGGCAAGAGCGTTAGCAGCTGATCCTGAGCTATTAATCTTAGATGAACCAGCAGCAGGACTTAATGAAAATGAGACTATTGAGTTAACTAATATTATTAGAAAAATAAAAGATATGGGTCTTGGAATTATGATGATTGAACATGATATGGATATGGTTATGAGTCTAACTGATTATATCACTGTTATAAACTTTGGAAAAGAGATTTCACAAGGTAATCCAAGTTTCGTTCAAGATGATCCAAAGGTACTTGAAGCTTATATTGGTTCAGAAGATGATGAGGAGGATGAGTAATGAGTACAAATGAAATATTACTAGATATAAAAGATCTTCATGTATCTTATGGAGCAATTGCAGCTATTAAAGGTATCTCTTTACAAGTAAGACGTGGTGAGGTTGTAACTATTTTGGGTGCAAATGGTGCTGGGAAGACTACAACCTTAAGAACTATTTCTGGACTTTTAAAAGCAAAGCAAGGGCATATTATCTTTGATAAAAATGACATTACTGCAACCCCTGCACATGATATTGTTACTTTAGGAATGAGTCATTCGCCTGAGGGAAGAAGAGTTTTTGGAACACTAACAGTTGAAGAGAATTTGATGATGGGTGCATATACTTTAAAAGATCATGATAAAGAGACTTTAGAGTGGATTTATGACATATTGCCAAGATTAAAAGAGAGAAGTAAACAGCTTGCTGGAACACTTTCAGGGGGAGAGCAACAGATGCTTGCAATTGGTAGAGCTATTATGAGTAAACCAAAACTTTTGATTTTAGATGAACCAAGTTTAGGACTTGCACCTATTTTAGTTAAGGCAATTTTTAAAGCCATAAAAGATATTTCAGAAAGTGGAGTTACTGTTTTATTAGTTGAGCAAAATGCAAAAGCTGCATTAAAACTTGCTAATAGAGCGTATGTATTAGAAGTTGGAAAAATAACTCATCAAGGAACAGCCCAAGAGTTATTAAATTCTAAAACAATTCAAGAAGCTTACTTAGGTAAAAAACATTAGTTATGTAAGTTAGAATAAGTAGCAAGAGGGGTCATACTTGGCGGTTGCTACCCCTCTTTGAGCACATATTAAAAGCGTGCGCTTTAAGCTACTTAAAATTTAGTTAAAAGAAAATTAATTTTAAGGAATTGCTATGAAAAACCAAGCAGAATTAATAGAAGAGTCAGTTAAACTAGCACAAGAGTGGCAAAATAGAGCCTCACAGTTAATTACAGATTATGAAACAGACTTTCATAATAAGATGCAAAACATGTTAGCACATCCAAAAGATAAGGTACTATTAATTGAGTTGATGGATCAATCTTTTAGATGTGAAGCAAATGATAGAATTGCAGATCAAATACTATTTTTATTTGAAAAATACGGGTTAGCAAAGTTTTTTACTACAAAAGATAGAATACTATTGTGGCTATTTAAGAATATAGGTAAATACTTACCTGATGTTTCTGTTCCTTTATTTGTTGATCAAATTAGAGATGATACAAAAACAGTTGTATTAAAAGGGGAGGATGAACCTTTTAATAAACACTTAAAGATGAGAAGAGAAGAGGGAACTAGAGTTAATATTAATTTAATTGGTGAAGTTGTTTTAGGTGAACAAGAAGCAGAAGAGAGAATTCAAAAGTACCTAAAAGCTTTAGAAAATCCAAATATAGACTATATCTCTATTAAAATTTCTACTATTTATTCTCAAATTAATGCCTTAGATTTTGAAAATACAGTTCAAGTATTAGTTGAAAAACTTAGTAGAATTTATGCACAAGCTAAAAAATATCCATATATTGCACCTGATGGTTCAAAGTCAAATAAGTTTATCAATCTTGATATGGAAGAGTATAGAGATTTAGAGATCACTGTTGAGGTATTTAAAAGAACATTAGAAAAAGAAGAGTTCAAAGACTTTTATGCAGGAATTGTACTTCAAGCATATATTCCAGATTCATTTGAAGTTCAAAAAGATTTATGTCAATGGGCAAGAAAAAGAGTTGAAAAAGGTGGTAGTCCTATCAAGTTTAGACTTGTAAAGGGTGCAAATATGGAGATGGAAGAGACAGAAGCCTCTCAAAAACATTGGGAAGTTGTAACTTATACTAATAAAAGTGACACAGACTCAAACTATAAAAGAATGATTAAGTTTGCACTTGACCCAAATAATGCACCATATATGCATGTTGGAACAGGTTCACATAACCTATTTGAACTTGCATTTGCTACGAAGTTAGCTCAAGCCAATGCAACTTCAAAATATCACACTATTGAGATGCTAGAGGGAATGAGTGAATCTGCAAGACTTGCAATTAAAGAACTTTCTAAAAATCCAATACTTTATGGACCAACTGCATCAAAAGAGCAGTTTACAAATGCAATTGCATATTTAGTTAGAAGATTAGATGAGAATACTGGGCCAAATAACTTTATTAGGTACTCATTTGGATTAAAAGTTGGTTCAAAAGATTGGAAAATGCAAGAAGAGTTATTTAGAAAATCATTTGAACATGAAAAGAGCTCTTTTGTTGGGGCTAAAAGAACTCAAAACAGATTAACTGAAGAGTTTAGTGATTATAAGGTAACTTCTTATGATACAAAAGAGTATCACCCAGAGCCTGATACAGACTTTGTATTACCACAAAACCAAGAGTGGGCAAAGACTATTGTAGCTAAATGGAAATTTTCAAAAGATACAGATCATAAAATAGTGCCAGTAGTTGTTGGTGGTGAAGAGTTAACAGAAGATAGAAAAGTAGTAGAGGCTGTGGATAAATCACAGTTAGAAGAGGGTGTTTTAGCAGGTAAGTTTGCAAATGCAACTGCAAAAGATATAAAAAAAGCAATAAAAGTAGCAAAAGATGATGTTGATGGTTGGAGAGATTTAACACATAATCAAAGATTAGCTTTATTAAAAGAGGTTGCTATTAAGGTTCGTGAAAGAAGAGGTGACTTAATTGGTGTGGCAGCTGCTGAGGTTGGAAAAGTATTTACAGAAACAGATGTTGAAGTTTCTGAAGCTGTTGATTTCTTAGAGTTTTACTCTCATAGTGTTCAGTATTGGGAGAAGTATAAAAACCTAGAGTTTACAGGAAAAGGTGTTGGTGTAGTTGTACCACCTTGGAACTTCCCTGTAGCGATTCCTTTAGGAGGAGTTGCAGCAACTTTAGCAGCTGGAAATACTGTTATTATAAAACCAGCATCTGTTGCAGCACTTACAGCTTATGAGATGTGTAAGTGTTTTTGGGATGCTGGTATTTCAAAGAACACATTACAATATGTTCCTTGTCCAGGTAGCTTAGCTGGTGAAAATTTGGTAAATAGTGATGAAGTTGATTTTGTTATTTTAACAGGTGGTGAGGATACAGCTTCAAGAATGTTAGAGAATAAACCTGATCTATTCTTAACTGCTGAAACAGGTGGTAAAGACGCAACAATTGTTACAAATATGGCAGATAGGGATCAAGCTATTAAAAATGTATGTTTAAGTGCATTTAATAACTCGGGGCAAAAGTGTAGTGCAACTTCTCTTTTAATTTTAGAAGAAGAGGTTTATAATGATGAAAGCTTCAAAAATGCATTAGTTGATACGGCTAAATCTATGAGTGTAGGTTCTGTTTGGGATTTTAAAAATAGAATAGGTACGTTAGCTAACCCTGTTGGGGGAGCTTTAAAGAAAGCAATGAGCAAGTTAGAGAAAAATGAATCTTGGGTATTAGAACCATCGTATGCAAATGACAATGAGTTTATGCTAAGACCTGCAATTAAATGGGGAGTTGATGAGGGTAATTTTATTCATATGAATGAATTATTTGGACCAGTTTTAGCTGTTATGAAAGCAAGAGATTTAAAACATGCTGTTGATATTGTAAACTCAACTGGGTATGGATTAACTTCTGGAATTGAATCTCTTGATGAAAGGGAAGTAAACTATTGGAGAGAGAACCTTAAAGCTGGAAATCTATATATAAATAGAGGAACAACAGGTGCAATTGTTTTAAGACAACCATTTGGTGGTATGGGAAAATCAGCAGTAGGTGCAGGTAGAAAAGTTGGAATTTTCAACTATATTACTCAGTTTGTTGATTTTAAAGAGAAAACAAATCCTGAGATAAAAAGAGCTTATCAAACTGATTTAACAAACTTTATTACAGCTTGTAAAGATAAATATACACAACAAAGAGATGAGTTTGAAAAGTTAGATATTGCTTTACAGTCTTACTACCATAGTCATAAAACAGAGTTTAGTCAAGAAAAAGACTATTGTAATATTAGAGGTGAAGACAATCTATTTAGATACTTACCTTTAGATAATGTTTTAATTAGAGTTTCAAAAGATGATTCAATCTTTGAAGCACTCTCTAGAATATTAGCAGCAAGAGTTAGTAATGTACACTTTAAAGTATCAGTTGATGAAAACAATAAAACAGTTTGTGAACTTTTACAGAACGCTTCAACACTATTTACAAATAGAGACTCATTTGTGGTACAAAGCGAAGAAGAGATGTTACGAAATGTATCTAAGTATGATAGAGTTATTTTCTCTGATATTTCAAAGGTTTCAAGTGATGTATTCAATGAAGCATTAAAAACATTGACATTTGTAGTTAGACAAAAACCTATGATGGAAGGGCGACTGGAGTTATTAAATTACTTTAAAGAGCAGTCAATTTCTCACTCTTATCATAGATATGGAAATATTGCAGCAAGAGAACTTGGAATCAAATAGTTAAAGAGTTTTTCTCTTTAGCTATTTTTTATTATTTCTTTCATAACTTTTTAATACCTAAACATATATAATAAATTTCACAAACTAAAACATGGAATTTTAATATATGTTTAATACACTAGCAAATTTAATAGCACCAAATATAGCAATAGATTTAGGAACAGCGAATATAATAGTATCAACAAAGGACAAGTGTCTAATCAATGAACCCTCAGTTGTAGCAATTCAAACCAATCATAAAGGGGAATCTAAGCTTTTAGCAGTTGGAGTGGAAGCTAAAAAGATGATTGGGAAAACTCCTTTTAATATAAAAGCAATTCGACCAATGAAAGATGGAGTTATTGCAGATTTTGATACAACAGAGAAGATGATTAATCATTTTATACAAAAAGCTTATAAGAAAAATTTCTTCTTTAAGCCAAAAATTATTATTTGTATTCCATATGGAGTTACACCAGTTGAAAGAAATGCTGTTAGAGACTCTGCATTGAGTGCAGGAGCAAGAGATGTGTATTTGATTGAGGAGCCATTAGCTGCTGCAATAGGAGCTGGAATTCCTGTAAATAGTCCAAATGGACATGTTGTAGTTGATATAGGTTCAGGTACAACTGAAATAGGGCTAACATCTTTAGGTGGTTTGGTTCTTTGTAAAGCCACAAGAACAGCTGGGGATAGTTTTGATGATGCTATTATAAAATATGTGAAGCATAATTATAATCTTTCAATAGGTGAGGGAACAGCTGAAAATATAAAGTTTAAAATAGGTACAGCAATAAAACTAGATGAAACTTTGACTTTAGATGTAAAAGGTAAGGATAATTTTGGATATTTAAGAGCAATAACTTTAGATAGTGAAGAGGTTAGAAAAGCTATAGATGAACCTTTAAAAAAGATCTCTAATACACTATTAAAACTTTTAGAGCAAATGCCACCTGATTTAGCAGCTGACGTTGTTGATAATGGTATTATTATAACAGGTGGAGGTGCTTTACTAAGAGGTATAGATACATACTTACACAATATAGTTAAGCTACCTGTTCATATTACAGAAGACCCTTTATTAGCTGTTTCAAAAGGTACAATGGAAGCATTAAGAAATATGGAGTTTCTTAATTTATTAAATGATGAAAGATAAGGAAAATTGTTGAAAGAGCTAACAAGTTATTATACAAATAAAAATATACTTTTTAAGGATATACAAAAAGTAGAACCAAAAGAGTTAGGAAGTAGAAAAAAGATTGAGATTTATTCAGCTACATGTGTTGATTCTAAGTATTATGCAATTTTCAAAATAGATGCAAAAAGTAGATTTTTAAAGAAAAATGCAGAGGATCTAATGCTACTTGAAGATAAGCTTGCATCATATCTAGGACACAATTTTAAGAAAAAAGAGGTAATAATAAACTCACCTTTATGCTCTAAAGCAAAACAGTATCTAAAAGATAATAAGTGGAGTGTAAGAGTTGATTATTAATAATTTAAATATTATTATGATACTATAAGAAATGAAATATAATGACATAGACTTAAAAAATTGGAAAGAGTGTGATATCAATACTGATTCACTTTGGCTGATTCAAGAAAGAGATAAAAGTGGTAAGCATAAAAATATATATCACGGTAATTTTATTCCTCAACTTCCGAATCAATTAATAAGAAGGTATACAAAAGAGAATGAACTAGTTTTAGAACCTTTTATGGGTAGTGGAACAACACTTTTTGAGTGTGAAAAACTTAATCGTAAATATATAGGATTTGATATAAATCCAAAAATTTTAGATTATGTTCAATCTTCAATGAGTGATAATTTATTTGCTCAAAACTATTCACTACACTACTGTAACTCTTCAGATACAGATGAGGTTGAGGAGAGTATAAAACAAGCAAGAAGAAAGCTTGAAGCAAATAATGTACAATTTGTCTTAATGCATCCACCTTACATGGATATAGTAAAATTTACTGAAAATCCCAATGATTTGTCTCAAATTGATAATATAAATGATTTTGTAAAAAAATTTAAGATAGTTTGTGAAAATAGTTTAAAATATTTAGAAAAAGATAGATATTTTGCATTAGTAATAGGTGATGTGTATAAAAAAGGAGAAGTGATACCTTTAGGATTTTATTGTATGGATATGATAAAACGAAATTTCAAAGTCAAATTAAAAGGTACTATAATTAAAAATATTGAAGGGAATCGTGGAAAACTTGGAACAGGTGGTATTTGGAGATATAGGGCACTAAATAGTGATTATTATATTTTTAAACACGAGTATATTTTTGTATTTAAGAAGGAGTATTAATGGCAACAACACACGTATTTATTGTTGATCATAATACATTTAAATATCATTTAGAATATATGTTTGCAGGAACAGGTGCTACAGATAAAGTTATTGATTTTAATAATACTACAACAACAACATTACATTACAAAACAGAAAGTAATCTAGTTGGAATGATTGCTGATTTAAAGAGAATACGAGCTGGAGATAATATTATTTTTTATCTTCAGCAAAAATTTAAACAAGGAATTAAAGAAGGGAAGTTTTATGGGATTTTTAAGGTTAAAGATAGGGTTAGGTTTTTAGATAATAATGATTCTAGTCAATTTTTGAAAAAAGAATTAAAAAAATCATTAACATTTAGAATTTTAATTGAGCCTAATGATGTTTACTCTAATGGTATTACAGAGTGGGAAGCACTTGATGAAATTAGTAATATTCAATCACCCAATCAAATGTTATGGAGCTTAATTTACCGTAAATTAAAAGGTAACCGTGGAAATACTATGATTACAATATATGAATTTGAGAAATTAAAGCAACTTATTAGAGATAAAAATCAAAGAGTGCCACTACAAGGTAATAGTTTTACTTTTAATCTTAAAACTCAGCAAATAGAGGTAACACAACAATCTAACCAGTATTTAGGTAGACAAACTAATATTAATATATTACCGAGACTTATTAATAAGTATTCAGAAAATTTACAATTTGAAACCCATTTACAAGCATATATATTGCAAAATCTTGAAAATATTACTATTTTTCAAAATGAAGTTTTTGAATGGATTGGTAATGAGGTTTCTTGTGGTGTAGGCATGCAAAGAATTGATATAATGCTTTCTGCTTTAAGAAATAATAATAGAGTTTGTATACCTATTGAACTTAAATCAACAGTAGCATATTTGAATATTACAAAACAAGTACAACGGTATATAGATTGGTTAAAAAAATATTATTTGCCAAATAGACCTTCAGATTTAGAGCCAATGATTATAAGTAGACAAATTTTAGATAAAACAAATCAAAATTATTTAGATATAGTTCAAGAATTTAATACATTCAATACCCACAATGATGTTAGACTTCGATATATAGAGTTTAACATTAGTGATCAAAATATTTATTTTCAGGAGATAACTTATTAAAATGACTAATCCATTTAAAGAAAACACAACATCATATTACGATTGGGAAGTATTAAAAGATTTGCAATGGCATTGTACAAAATGTGAGTTAAAAGCGGGACAAGCAAAAACTTGGCAAACTTGGAGAGATGAAAAAGGTATTCAATTTGAAGAACCAACTCCTAGAAGATGGGAAAAAAGAATATTTTGTGAAAAATGTCAAAAAACAACTTCACATCGAAAATTAAAGACTTTAGAAATATTAAAAACTGTAAGTATTAGAGCACAAATTACTCCAAAGATTGCAAAAAAAGTCAAAGATTTATATCAAAATGAAGAAGCTGTATTGCTTAGAAGGTTAAGTCCTAGAGAATTAGAGATTGATCATAGATTCCCTCAAATAAGATGGGATAGTAATGAAGATAAAAATGATAATTTATCTGATGAGGAGTTAAAGGCAAAATTTATTTTATTAAATAGAAATAATAATCTTTGGAAATCTAGACAATGTGAAAGATGTAAGGAAATTGGGAAACGGGGTAGTTTCCCAGGAATTTATTTTTGGTATAAAGGAAATGAAAACTGGCAAGGAGTTCCCGAAAGTGATGAAAATGGTTGTATTGGCTGTTTTTGGTATGATCCTTACAAATGGAGAGAAGAATTAAATAAAATAATTAGTTCATTAAAAAATTAATAAAAGTTCATAAAATATTTGACTTTAATGTGAAAATAGGATATAATTTTGGTAGAAATTGACAAATTTAAAATAAGAGAACTGATGGCAAAAAAAGAAATTTCGACATTGCAAGAGTTGGCAACTTGTTTAGGTATATCTAAAACACAAGTTTCAAATATATTATCTGATAAGTTTATTCCAATAAAAAGTAATGTAGTTGATTTAGCAGAATTTTTTGAAGTTAGTCCTTTAGAAATTATCAAAGAAAAAACAAAAGGTACAAAAAATGAAAAAACTGACATATAGAAAAGATATTGATAATATCTTTGATTTTGGTTTTATGGATGATTTTACTACAGTATTACTTGCTAAAGAAGAGTATAAAATTTATATATCAAATTTATATTATGAAGATGACTTTTATTGTTTTAGTGAAAATAAAGTTTATAGTCAAAAAGAATTATTTAATAAATTCAATATTAAATTGGCAAGATAGTAATGAACTATATTGGATCTAAGTTAAAATTATCATCTTGGTTAGATGATGAGATTAGAAAGTTTGTAGGAGATGATTTATCTGAAAAAGTTTTCTGTGATATTTTTGCAGGAACTGGTGTAGTTGGTAGAACTTTCAAATCTAGTGTTAAAAGTGTAATAAGTAATGATTTAGAATATTATAGCTATGTATTAAATAAAAATTATATTGAAAATCACGAAAATTTAAAAGACCAAGAAGAATTAATTGAAGAACTAAATAGTTTGCCATTAAGAGATGATGGATTTATTTATAATAATTATTGTATGGGAAGTGGTAGTGAAAGACAATATTTTAAAGATGAGAACGGAAAAAAGATTGATACGATTAGATTAAAAATAAATAAATGGAAAAAAGAAAATAAAATTAATGGTAAGATGTATTATTTCTTACTAGCTTCACTTATAGAAAGTGCTGATAAAGTTGCAAATACAGCATCAGTTTATGGTGCATTTTTAAAGCATATTAAAAAATCAGCATTAAAAGATTTGGTATTAGAACCAGCATATTATGAAATTAATGATAATTCTCATAAGGTGTACAATAAAGATAGTAATGAATTGATAAAAGAGATTCAAGGAGACATCTTATATCTTGATCCACCTTACAATCAAAGACAGTACGGAGCTAATTATCATTTATTAAATACTATTGCTTTATATGATGAATTTATTCCTAAAGGTAAAACAGGTATGCGAGAATATAGTCGTTCGAATTATTGTAAAAAGCAAACTGTTGAAAAAAGTTTTGAGGAACTTATTAAGAATGCAAATTTTAAATATATCTTTTTAAGTTATAATAATGAAGGACTTATGAGTGAGAAAACTACTAGAAAAATAATGGAAAAGTATGGTAAATATCACTTAGAAAATAAAGAATATCAAAGGTTTAAAGCGGATAAAACTGCTAATAGAAATCATAAAGCTAGCAGTACTTTTGAATATTTACACGTATTAGAGAAAAATGGATAAGCAATTGATTTTATGTGATATAGGAAATAGCACTTTTGATTTTCTAATAGATAATAAACATTTTAAATACTCTTTAAAAGATGAAATACCAACATTTGATGACAAAATAGTATTTGTCTCTGTAAATAAAAAGGCCTCTAAAAAACTTTTAAAATCAAACCCCACAGCAGTAAATATAAAAAACTGCTTTGAGTTTAAGACAAAGTACAAAGGACATGGAATAGATAGAGCAGTTGCTTGTATGTATCAAAAAAATGCAGTAATTGTTGATGCTGGAAGTGCTATTACAGTAGATATTATGCAAGATTATAAGCATAAAGGAGGCTTTATCTTACCTGGCTTTAGGGCTTTTATGAAAACTTATCCAAAAATCTCAAAAAAATTAAAGTTTGATTTTGAAAAAAATATAAATTTAGATAAAATACCGCTTCAAACAAAAGATGCTATACAATATGCTATGTTAAAATCTATTATTTTACCTATAAAAGAAGTGAGCAAAAACAGAAAAATTATCTTCACAGGTGGCGATGGAAAACTATTAAATAAGTATTTTGACAATAGTATATATAAAAAAGATTTGATATTTGAGAATATGAAAAGGATTATAGATGCTAACAATTGCATTGCCTAAGGGAAGAATTGCAAAAGAGACTTTAGCAAAGTTCGAAAAAGCTTTTAATGAAGAGTTTGTATTTGAAGACAGAAAGCTAATATTAGAAAAAAGTGGTTTTAGGTTTTTAAATGTAAGAAACCAAGATGTACCAACTTATGTAATGCATGGAGCAGCTGATTTAGGTGTTGTTGGTCTTGATGTATTAGAAGAAAAAGAGTATGACTTAATCAAACTATTAGATTTACAACTTGGAAAATGTAAAGTTGCATTTGGACTTAGAAAAGGTGAAGAGTTAGACCTTACTAAAAGTAAAATTACTGTTGCAACAAAACATGAAAAAATAGCTAAGAAATTCTTTGAAGAAAAGGCAATGGCAGTTGAGATTATTAAACTTTATGGATCTATTGAACTAGCCCCTTTAGTTAACTTATCTGATTGTATTGTAGATATTGTAGAAACAGGTGAAACTATGAAGCAAAACGGACTAGAAGTTGGTCCAACTATTATGGAAAGTAGTGCGCATTTAATAGCAAATAAAAATGCATTTTATGCTAAAAAGGGTGCTATTTTAGACTTAAAAGAGAAAATAGAAAAAGTACTTTAATGGGATTAGATTTATACTCAAAAGTTGAACCTTACTTAGATTTTGAAGATGAGGTATATTTACTTCATAAAGAGTTTATGGCATTTGTTATGGAAAATGACTTAGACAATATTATAGATATTGGTTGTGGACAAGGTTATTTTCTAGAAAATCTAAAGATAAATGGTAAAAAAGCTTTTGGAACTGATTTAAGTGTTGAGCAAATCAAGGTTTGTAAAGCTAAGGGTTTAGATGCCAAAGCCGTAGAACTTAGTGATATAAATAGTAAGTTTGACTGTGCAACTGCTATTTTTGATGTTTTAAATTATATGGATAAAGAGTATTTAAACTCATTTTTAAAAGATGTGTATGAAAAACTAAATGATGATGGTTATTTTATGTTTGATGTTAATACTCATTTTGGTTTTGAAGAGATAGCAACTGGTTGTATTACTATTGATTTAAAAGATAGATTTATAGCTATTGATGCTTTCTTTGAAGATGAAAAATTACAAACTGATATTACGTTATTTACAAAACAAAAAAGTAATCTTTTTTCAAGACAAAGTGATAGCATAGTTCAACAATACCACTCAAAAGAGTTTTTAACAGACCTATTGACAAAAGTAGGTTTCAAGGTTTTAGAAACTAGAAGTTTTAATCTACACTCTTTTGATGAAGCAGATAAGTATATTATTATTTGTAAAAAATAGAACCCTAATTTAGGTGTTCTATCTCTACTTTATTTCTTCCATTATTTTTTGCTTTATATAAAGCTGTATCTACTCTTTTAAAAAGTTCTATTGTTGTATCAGTTTTATGGTACTGGGCAACTCCAATAGAGCAAGTGATTTTTTCTATATCTTTAAACTTATGATTTTCAACAGTTGATCTTAGTTTTTGGGCTACTAATACGCCTTGTTCTAAGTTTGTCTGAGGAAGCATTACTATAAACTCTTCTCCTCCCCACCTAGCTATAACATCACTATCTCTTGAACATACTGTTAGTATTTTAGCAAGCTCTTTTAATACATAATCCCCAACTAAGTGACCATAGGTGTCATTTATTTTTTTAAAAAAGTCAATATCAATAAGAAGGATAGATAGGTATTGTGTATCATATCTACTTGCTTTTTTGATTTCATACTCTAAGTAAGATTCAAACTTATTTCTATTATAAAGTTTTGTTAGATAATCAAAAGAGGCTTTCTTTTCAAGTTTTGAAGTTTTAGATAGGAGTTCTTCATTTATTTTTGATATTTTGTTTCCTTGCTCTTTGATAAAATCAACCCATTTGTTGTAGACAATTCTTAGAAGCTCTTTTTGGGTTAATATTCCTGATAATTTGCCCTCATCATTTGTTACTACAATTCTTTTAAAATGTTTGTTTTTTATAAAATCTATAGCTTTTGAAACAGTAGCATCATCATTTAAAGTCTCAATAGGAGTTGTCATATAGGCTTTTATTGGCAGATTAAAATCAGAGTTTAAATGAACCTCTTTAATAAAATCTTTTGTGGTAAATATACCAATGGGTTTATGTTCTTGATTTATAATTATTACAGAGTCAGATTGGTTCTCTTTCATAAGTTTTATGGCTTCAACAGTTGTAGTGTTTTCAAAAGTTGTAACAGCTTTGTACTGAAGTATAAGTTTTGCAATTGTTTGTTTTTTCATCAATATTTTTGGGTCAATATTATTTATAATATCTGTATATGATAAGATACCTACAATTTTCTTGTTCTCATCTTCTATTACCATATACTTATCACTTGACTCAACTTCATTTAGTACATTTAATATATTTAAATCTTTTTGTAATACTTTAGCTTTTAGTAGTTTCAATTGTCTTAAGAGGACTTTTTCATTTGTATTGCTTAATTTAAAATCAATTATATGGTCAATAGTTAGCATAAAATAGTCTTGACTATTTTCATCACATATTACAATATTTCTTATGTTTTTAGATGCCATGGTTTTTATGGCATCCAATAATGTTTTGTTAATATCAATTGTCACAACATTTTTTATACAAATATCTTGAACTGTTGGCATCATAGCATTGACCTTTAGTTTATTATATTAATCCTACTGTATCTCTTAAAACTCTCATTTTTTCATTTGCTACTTTTGAAGCTTTTTCTGCCCCATATTCTAAAATCTCATGAACTTTTTTAGGGTTAGCAAGTAACTCTTCTCTTTTTTGTACATAAGGTTCAAAGTGCTCATTTATCTTATCGAGTAATGTAAGCTTAAAGTGTCCATAACCCTCACCTGGAGTTTCATACCTTTTTTGTAAATCTTTTAGTTCTTCATCATTCATAAATAGTTCACAAAGTTTATAAATATTACAGTTTTGCCACTCTTTTGGTTCATCTAACTCTTTTGAATCAGTAACAATACCCATAACTTGTTTTTTAGTTTTCTTTTTTGTATTGAACATATCAATAGTATTTCCATAAGATTTTGACATCTTAGCACCATCAGTTCCAGGAACTGTCGCAAGGTTATCATCTACTTTAGCTTGGGGTAAAACAAAAACTTCTTTTCCGTAGGCGTTATTAAATGAGTTTGCAATATCTCTAGTCATTTCAACATGTTGAATCTGATCTTTACCTACTGGAACAATATTTGAATCAAAAAGTAAAATATCAGCTGCCATTAATACAGGGTATGAAAACAGTCCATGATTTGCTTGAATACCTTTTGCAGTTTTATCTTTATAAGAGTGAGCTCTTTCAAGTAGTCCCATAGATGTGTGATTTGATAATAGCCAGTAAAGTTCTAATACTTCTTTTACATGATGTTGTACCCAAAAAGTTGATTTTTCTGGATCCATACCAAGTGCCAAAAAGTTTACAGCTGCTTCAAAAGTATTTTTTTCTAAAGCCTCTTTATCTTTAACTGATGTTAATGCATGATAAGATGCAATAAACGCGAATAACTCCCCATCATCTTGTGATTCAATCATCTTTTTAATCATTCCAAAGTAGTTACCAATGTGAATAGTTCCTGATGGTTGAATACCTGATAAAATTCTCAAATCTCAATCCTTAAAATTTTTTCGTAATTATATCTAAAAAAATCATAATTACTGGTTATTCTTTTTTAGGTTTGCTTTTGTAATAATAAGCTCTATATGCATTATTAAATCATAGTATTCACCCATATAAGAAAGTGGTACTTTTGTTTCATCTTTTATCTCTTTTTTTAATATCTCTAACTTTTTTATTATATCTTGTGGATTACTTTCTAAATGTTCAAGTTTTAAATCTAACTCTTGAACTTCATCATACCATTTATATATTTTTGAACGTATGCTCCATCTATAAAGAGGGAAAACACCTTTTGCAAATGGTATAAGAAGTGTTAATAGAGGAATTAAAAGAATTTTTAGTCTATCTATAGTTGAAGCAATCCAGTATGGAAAAATCTCTTCTAACCAAGTATCTCCATACTTGAAATATCTTTTTGCTTCTTCATTTATTGTAGTAGTTATTCCATTTAGATTTGGAAACTCATCCTCTTTTGAAAATAGACTTTTTTCAGTATGTATTAGCTTCACTTTTTTTAGTAAAAGTCTTGTTAACTCTTCTGGTAAATTCTGATTTGTCACTAATGTAGCTGTAGTACTTATAAGATTAAAATCTTTGTTTGGGATATTTTTTTGAAGATTTATTGATCCCTCATATATAGTAAGTGCATGTAAAAAGTTTAGTTTTTTACTATATGCTTTAGCTCTATTAAAAGATAAAGCACTTATACTTTTATCTTTTAATAACTCTTTTATAAGTTTAGATTTTTGTGATACAACAAAAAATGCCGCATCTATATTTTTTTGTTTAATCTCTTCAAAAGAGTCTTTTGATGATAAATAAAGAAGATTTGTATTTTTCTTATTTAGACCATTTAACTTTACAATTTGAGTACTTAGATTTTTTGTTCCACTACCTTCTTGTCCTAAAGAGACTTTTTTATTTTTTAAATCTTTTATATATTTTATATCTAGTGAGTTATTATAAAACAGCCATAGTGGTTCATAGTATATTGATGCTAAGGTTTCAAGCTTACTTGTTTTGTCTAAAATTCCATTTTGTACAAATGCCACATCAACTTTATTGTTTTCAAGAAGTTTTATATTTTCAATAGAACCTGTAGTATTTATAATATTTACTTTTACATCTTCATCTTTTAAAAGATCTTTATACCTTAAAGCTGTTTGATAATATTGTCCTTGCTTAGAGCCTGTTGCTATAGTTATCTCTTTTTTTGGACTTGGTTTTATAAACAAAGTTGTTATGTAAAAAAGACTCCCAATAAGTGCAATTATGGGAATAATAGTAAGTATAAACCGGTTTTTCATTTTAACTCTTTAATATCTATTTATTTATATTTTACTGAAAGTAAATTATATTATCATTATATCTATGATAGTTATCTATTGGGGTAAGATCTGTTTTTTGATATGTTGTTTATTAGTAAAGCCGTTACAAGAAGAAGTAAAGAGCCTGTTGAGACAGGATATAAAACATATAAGAAACCTAAATTATGAATATCATTGCTTCCAAGAACAGCAATAAGTGCAGTTGCACCTCCTGGTGGGTGTAAAGTAAGTGTGACTTGCATAACAAATATAGCTGTTGCAACTGCAAAAGCAGAGCATAAAAGTAGGTTGTCGTGAAATAGTTTAAAAGATATTACTCCTACAATTGCAGATAATATATGTCCTCCCACTAGATTACGTGGTTGAGCAAGAGGGGAGTGTATAGCACCATACACTAAAACAGCACTAGCTCCAAAAGAACCTATAACTAAACTTAAGTCTTTATCTTCAAGTACTTCATTGTGAAATAGTGCAATAAGAAGTATTCCTATAAAAGATCCAACCCATGACCAAAAAAGGTTTGATTGCTCTAATGGTTCAGTATTTATCTTCTTGAATTTTTTTAGGAACTTTTTCATAAATGTTACTCTTTTATACTTACTACTTTATCAATATTTTCAAATATATTATAAACTCTTTGCTGCCATAGTTTTTTAAACTCCTCTTTTTCTTGAAGTGTTGCATTATCTTTTAAAACCTTTGGCATTAATTCTTGTATCTGAGGATTTGATGGTATGTTATTTGGGTTGTAAGTAATATCCACATACTCTTTTGTATCTACTCTTGTAAATCTTATTGGTGCTAAAATATCTTGATTAAAATTCATAAGCCCATATCTTTTAAAGTTACCATTTAATCCTTTAAACCCATAGGTATCAGTAGCACCTGTGATCTGAGAGATTACATTTGCAATTACTCCTGTTGTTCCTTGAAAAGAGTAATCTTTAAAAGAGACTTTTATCTCACCTCTTTTGGGAGTTTCGTCTTTATATAGTCTTTTTATTCCAACTAAAGTTACTATATAAGCACCTGCTACTGTTGGACAACTATGACCTGCTGCTTTTACCACATCTAAATAGTTATACTCTATTACACCATCGTCAAAAGCACCTAAAGTTTCTGATAATTCATCTTTTAGTTTTATAGTCTCTATTTTGTTATAAAAATCTGGATATTGCATTTCTTCTCCTATTTAATTTTGTGATTATATAAAAAGTAGATAGTTATTGTATTGATTTGTATCAAGGTAATAGTTTTTTTATAGGACTATAATCAAATCATAAAAATAGATAAAGGTTCGATTATGAAAAAAATAGAGTTAGAGGGAACAACAGTGGATTTTTTTGAAGAGTTAGTTGATGGTTTAAAAACTTATAAATTTGATACTAGCAGATGTGGACCGCCAGAACCAATGGTTAATGCAATGATAGGATTACAATTGCTTGATAAAGACTCCCAACTAGTGATGATAAATCATAAATCACCTAAAGGACTTTTCCCAAAAATACAAGGGGATTTTGACTATTTTGAAGAGCCAGTTGAGGGTGGAAAAGTAAAAGTAACTTTTACTAAAAAAGTAGATGCTTCAAATACAACTGATTTTACTCAAAATAGTTGTAATGGCTAGATAAAATAGGAGTTAAAATGCAAATTTCTACTAATTTCGCTCCATCTTTTAAGCTTATTGCTCCTTTTTTTATTATAGGAGTATTAGTTTTATTGTTATCATCACTAATCTTATTTAGTTTTGAAGTGGACAAAATAGGTGTACTTAATACTAATTTATTAGCTTGGGTTCATCTGTTTTTAATTGGCTTTGTAATGATGATTATTTTAGGAGCAATGGCTCAGTTAATACCTGTAGTTTTAGAAGTAGAACATTTTGCTGTTGAGTTGTACTATGTGATATATCCTTTACTTTTAGTAGGAGCATTATTGATGTTTTTAGGGTTTAATAGTTACCCGATGCTTTTACCTTTTGGTGGGATTGTTGCTTTTATTTCATTTTTTATCTTTTTATTTGAAACTTTTTTAACTCTAGTGAAAATTAAAAAGATTGATTTTGTGACTATAAGTGTAATAGTTGCTAATATCTTTTTGCTTATTGGGTTGATTATTGGTGTTGTTCTAGCACTTGGTTATAGTGGGATTATACAAGTAGATTTAAATAGACTGCTTTCAAGTCATATATATTTTGTATTTATAGGTTATGTTGGAGTAACAATTATGGGGATAAGTTTAGTCCTTCTTCCAATGTTTTGGTTAAGTCACTCTTTTCTTATAAGATGGATAAAATTAGCTTTACTTTTTTTATGTATGGGAGTTTTATTTGTTGCTTTTTCAGCCATATTTCAAAACAAGATATTAGAAGATATTGGCTATGGATTAAACATAGTAGCAATGATTTTATATTTAGTTCAAATAGCTATTATCTATTTAAATAAAGCAAGAGTTGAAAAAGATATTTATCTTAAAAGTGTTCTTATATCTTTTCTATTTTTTGTTTTTAGTATTATCTTTGCAGTACTTTATATGATTGACAATAACCAAACAGCTTTACTTTGTATAGGTTGGTTTTCATTTGGGTTTATACTTTTTTTAATAAGTGGACATCTATATAAAATCATACCATTTTTAGTTTGGTATGAAAGGTTTTCACCTTTAGTTGGTAAGCAAAAAGTGCCTATGTTGACAGATATAGTACCAGTTAAAAGTTCAAATTTTCAATTAGCTTTTAGTAGTTTAGGTTGGATTGGTATTGCAGTATCACTTCTTTTACAAGAACAAATCATATTTTTAAGCTCTGCTAGCTTGTTATTTATTGGGTTGTTATTTTTATTTAAAGATGTGATTTATATGATAAATTTTAAGGAGTCAACTATAAAGAAACCTAACTAAAAAACAAAGATTTTAAAGTTTCATTTAGAAACACCTAAAGCTAAATTTACATCAAATTTGGTTTTGTTCTTTAACATAACAAATATAGTTTTAAGAAGTTTATTTGCAACAGCAATAACAGCTTGTTTGAATTTTTTACCTTCTTCTCTCTTCTTGGAGAAATAGAGTTTAAATTTCTCACAAGAACGAATAGTACCAATTGCCATTTGCCAAATAGTTCTTCTAAGGTTTGCATTACCTCTTTTAGAGATTTTGCCCCTATAGTTGATTGAAGTACCACTTTGTCTAACTGATGGGTCAATTCCTATAAAAGCACATAGTTGCTTTACGGAATTAAACTTATCAACAGAGGATACTTCAACCATAAAGTTTTTAGAAGTTACTGCTCCAATTCCTGGTATTGATTGTACTATATCAATATCATTGTTTATATCAGTATCTTCTAAAGAGTTTTCCAACTCAGAATCTAGAATAGATAATTCTTCTTGAATAGCTATTAATCTTCTAATTTTAGAAGTTAAAACCTTTTCAAGATATTTATCAGATACGGCGATAGAAGTTTTTGCTAAGGTTAATATATCCTTTGCAGTAATTTTAACTTTATTGCCACTTGTATCATCTAAGATTCGTTGGATGGTCTTTTCCCTTAAGTTCCTAATTGCTTTACGGCTAGGAGCTTTAAGGAGCAGATTTAAAATGCTCTTTGTAAATATATTTGTGTTCTTTAATAATTCAGGAAATAATTGCACTAAATTAGCTTTTATCTCAGTTTTTAATCTTGCTATGTCTTTAGAGAGATTTTCTCTCTCACGGATAAGGGGTCTGATATTTTCAATATTATTAGTACTAGCAAGATGTAATGACTGATATGATTTTAAACTAAATAATGCAATTGAAGCTGCATCTTTTTTATCGTTCTTAGTTTTTCTAAGGGTAGTTGAACCAATAAAACTCTTTATGAGTATTGGATTAATCACTACACACTTAAAACTATTTTCTAGTAAAAAAGATAATAGTGGTAAATGATAAATACCAGTTGCTTCCATTGCTATTAAAAGCTCTTCTTTAGGATATGCGGATAAATACTCTACTAAAGTATCAAATCCATCTCTATTCATTGTAAGCTTTACTTCTAGTTTAATTTCACCACTATTTTCAAGTAGTGTTAAATCAAAGCTATCTTTAGAAATATCTATTCCTATGAATTGTTTATACATCACAAATACCTTTACAAATGTTATTTTACATACAAACAGATAAGTAACCTTACTTTTATCCTATCTCCATAATGACAGAAGCTCGAAGCTTAATCAACCTATTGGGATTTGAAGTAAGTGATAGACTCCT
The DNA here is from genome assembly GCA_041694355.1 of Arcobacteraceae bacterium. GTDB lineage: Bacteria > Campylobacterota > Campylobacteria > Campylobacterales > Arcobacteraceae > Arcobacter_B. The sequence continues at coordinate 82,025 of JASMTK010000093.1, forward strand.
TGGAGATTTAATAAAACTTCATTAAAAGTTCTATCATTGATCTAAAAAAAATGTGATCATCTTACTTATCTCTTTGTATGTAATTATACAAAATTTATTAGTAGGAGGACTAATTATGGAACAAGTAAAAACAGTGATGCAAGAAGAGTTTATAAAAGAGTATGAATTTTATAAAGACTATGATGATATGGTAATGCATAAAGAAACAGAGCAAATCTTTAAAACTAACTTCATAAATAGAATGGTTCAGTTAGTTCCAGTAAGTAATCATACGGCTATGGAAAAGATAGAGCAAGGGATGAGTGAGTTTGTTCAAGAGTTAAAAAGACAGGGATTTTAAATCTATTTTTTAGATACGATTTAAACCGTTCTTACTCTAAACTAAGATAAAATAATTATCTTTAAATATATTATTAAAATAACAAGGAATTAAATAAATGACAAGTATAGAGCAGCGTGCACAATTACAACGCCAAATTTGGCAGATAGCCAATGATGTTCGTGGCTCAGTTGATGGCTGGGATTTCAAACAGTATGTATTGGGTACTTTGTTTTATCGTTTTATTAGTGAAAATTTTGCAAGTTATATTGAAGGTGGAGATGATAGCGTAAACTACCCCCAGCTTCCCGATAGTGTTATTACTGATGAGATTAAAGATGATGCTATCAAGACTAAAGGGTACTTCATCTACCCTAGTCAACTATTTTCTAATGTTGCAAAAAATGCAAACAATAACCAAAACCTAAATACTGATTTAGCAGCTATTTTTGCTAGTATTGAAGCTAGTGCAAACGGTTATCCCTCTGAGGATGATATAAAAGGACTATTTGCAGATTTTGACACAACAAGTAACCGTCTTGGAAACACTGTCAAAGATAAAAACATACGATTAGCAGCTGTACTCAAAGGAGTAGCAGGACTTCGTTTTGGTAATTTTGAAGAAAATCAAATCGATCTATTTGGTGATGCTTATGAGTTTTTGATCTCTAACTATGCAGCAAATGCAGGAAAATCAGGAGGAGAGTTTTTCACTCCTCAAAACGTTTCAAAGCTGATCGCACAACTTGCGATGCATAAACAAACAACAGTAAACAAGATCTATGATCCAGCAGCAGGCTCAGGTTCGCTACTACTACAAGCAAAAAAGCATTTTGATGCTCATATTATAGAAGAAGGATTTTTTGGACAAGAGGTTAATCATACTACTTATAACCTTGCTCGTATGAATATGTTTTTACACAATATCAACTATGATAAATTCAATATAGCCCTTGGTAATACTTTGATAGAGCCTCATTATGGAGATGATAAACCTTTTGATGCGATTGTTTCAAATCCACCGTATTCCGTAAAATGGATAGGAAGCGATGATCCAACTCTTATAAACGATGATCGTTTTGCACCCGCTGGAGTTTTAGCACCAAAATCAAAAGCTGATTTCGCTTTTGTACTACATGCATTAAGTTATCTATCACCTAAAGGTCGTGCTGCAATTGTTTGTTTTCCTGGTATTTTTTATCGTGGAGGAGCTGAAGCCAAGATAAGAAAATACCTAGTAGATAACAACTATGTAGAGACTGTTATCTCTTTAGCACCAAACCTATTTTATGGTACTTCCATCGCTGTAAATATCTTAGTACTTGCAAAACATAAAAGCGACACTACAACACAGTTTATCGATGTAAGTGGTGAAGAGTTTTTTACAAAAGCTACAAACAACAACTTCCTAACCGATGCACATATTGAAAAAATCATGGAAATCTTTGATAAAAAAGAAGATGTAGCACATGTTGCAGTATCTATAGATAACAGTCAAATCGCCCAAAACGACTACAACTTATCTGTTAGCTCTTATGTAGAAGCAAAAGACACAAGAGAAAAGATAGATATAACAAAGCTAAATGCTGAACTTAAAACAACTGTAGCAAAGATAGATACTTTAAGAAGTGAAATAGATGAGATTGTTTCTAAGATTGAGGGAGATAGTGCATGATTTTAGATAATAAATTAGGTATCACAGATCAAATAGAGTTAGCCAAAGCAGAAGAGAGAATAAGTAAACAAAAAGCAAAACAACTTTTTGATTCACAAGATTTAGCTAAAGTTGAAATAGGAACATTTAAAGGGCTTTGTTTTATCCATAACTATCTATTTTCTGAAATTTATGATTTTGCTGGAAAGATGCGACAAGTAAATATCTCTAAAGATGATTTTAGATTTGCTCCTTTGATGTACTTAGAAGTATCTTTACAGCATATAGATTCAATGCCTCAGTCAAACTTTGATGAGATAATAGAAAAATATGTAGAGATGAATATAGCTCATCCTTTTAGAGAGGGTAACGGTAGAGCCACAAGAATATGGCTTGATCTGATACTAAAAAAAGAGATAAAACAAGTAATAGACTGGAATAAAGTGGACAAAGATGAATACCTATCAGCTATGAAAAGAAGTGTAGTAAAAGATATAGAGATAAAGCACTTGCTAAAACAAGCCCTTACAGATAAAATTGATGATAGAGCCCTGTTTATGAAAGGTATTGATGTAAGTTACTACTATGAGGGTTATAGTGAATTTAAAACAGAGGAACTATAATCATGAGTAGTTTAAATTTTATGGAAAAATTGCTTCATGGTGTAGAGGTTGAGTGGAAGTCTTTGGGTAGTGTTGCAGCCTATGAACAGCCAACTAAATATCTGGTAAAATCAAAACAGTATAATGATAAATTTGATATCCCTGTTTTGACAGCAGGTAAAACTTTTATCTTAGGCTATACTGATGAAATAACTGGAATATATAAAGCATCAGCAAATCCAGTAATTATTTTCGATGATTTTACTACAGCTAACAAGTGGGTAGACTTTGATTTTAAAGCTAAATCATCAGCAATGAAAATGATAACATCAAAAGATGAATCAGTAGTTTTATTAAAGTATATTTATTATTGGTTAAATACTTTACCCAATGACTTGATTGCTGGTGACCATAAACGGCAATGGATAAGTAACTTCTCCAATAAACAAATCCCTATCCCACCTTTGCATGTGCAAAGTGAAATTGTACGAATTTTGGACAATTTCACAGAGCTTACAGCAGAGCTTACAGCAGAGCTTACAGCACGAAAAAAACAGTATAGTTACTATAGAGATAAGTTATTAGCTTTTGAGGAAGCAGATGTGGAGTTTAAGCCATTGGGTGAGGTACTTGACATGAAAGCTGGAAAACATATTAAAGCGAGTCAAATAAAATTTAATCAATCAAAAGAAAATAGTTACCCTTGTTTTGGAGGTAATGGTATTCGTGGATATGTTGAAGAGTTTAGTCATAATGGTTCTCATGTAATGATTGGTCGTCAAGGAGCATTGTGTGGTAATGTTAAACGCTTTAATGGATTATTTTATGCAACAGAGCATGCCGTAGTTGTAACAGCAAGAAACAATATAGATATAAATTATGCTTTTTATATATTAGTATATATGGATTTAAATCAGTATAAGTCTAAATCTGCACAACCTGGTTTAGCTGTTGGAAAATTACAATCATTAAAAATCCCAATCCCACCATTAGAAGAACAAAAGAGAATCGTATCAATCTTAGATAAATTCGACACATTGACAAACTCAATCAGTGAAGGTCTACCAAAAGAGATAGAACTTAGAAAAAAGCAGTATGAGTATTATCGTGATATGCTTTTAAGTTTTCCAAAAAATGAGGATATATAAATGCAAGAACATAAAACTATAGCCCAAACAAATAACTTCATAGTACTAGATAAATATACAAAAATAGATCAAGAAGGTAACAGTTATCAAAGTGAAGCAGATTTAGAAAATGAGCTTATAAAAGATTTGAGTAACCAAGGGTATGAGTATAAAACTGATTTAAACTCTTCTGATAAACTTCTTAAAAATGTACGAATACAGTTAGAAAACTTAAACAATACCCAGTTTAGTGATGGAGAGTGGTTGCGGTTTGTAGAAGAGTACTTAGATAAGCCAAGTGATAATATAGTTGAAAAAACCCGTAAAGTTCACGATGATTATATCTATGATTTTACTTATGATGATGGGCGTATTGAAAATATCTATTTATTTGATAAAGAGACTATCTCACGAAACAAAGTGCAAGTGATCAAACAGTTTGAACAAAGCGGTACTCATGCAAATCGTTATGATGTAACTATTTTGGTCAATGGACTTCCACTTGTACAAATAGAGCTTAAAAAAAGAGGTGTAGCTATAAGAGAGGCTTTTAATCAAGTGCACAGATACTCAAAAGAGAGTTTCAACGCTGAGCATTCTCTTTTTAAATACCTGCAACTTTTTGTCATCTCAAACGGTACAGATAGCCGCTACTTTGCAAATACTACAAAAAGAGATAAAAACAGCTTTGATTTTACTATGAATTGGGCAAAGTCTGATAATACACTTATCAAAGATTTAAAAGACTTTACCGCTACATTTTTTCAAAAAAATACATTGCTGAATGTTTTACTTCACTATAGTGTATTTGATGTGAGTAATACTTTGCTTATAATGAGACCATATCAAATAGCAGCAACAGAGAGAATACTTTGGAAGGTAAAAAGTTCTTTTGAAGCAAAAAGCTGGAGTAGTTTAGAAGGTGGTGGATATATCTGGCACACAACAGGTTCAGGTAAGACCCTTACAAGTTTTAAAGCTGCGAGGTTAGCTACTGAATTAGAGTTTATAGATAAGGTCTTTTTTGTAGTTGATAGAAAAGACCTTGATTATCAAACAATGAAAGAGTATCAAAGGTTTTCTCCTGATAGTGTAAATGGTTCAGATAGCACGGCAGGACTAAAGAAAAACATTGATAAAGATGATAATAAAATCATCGTTACCACGATACAAAAGCTTAATAATCTAATGAAAAGTGAAAATGATTTAGAGGTTTATAGTAAACAAGTGGTATTTATATTTGATGAAGCTCATAGAAGCCAGTTTGGGGAGGCTCAAAAAAATTTAAAGAAAAAGTTTAAAAAGTTTTATCAATTTGGATTTACTGGAACTCCAATTTTTCCAGAAAACGCATTAGGAGCTGAAACAACGGCAAGTGTATTTGGAAGAGAACTTCATTCTTATGTTATAACTGATGCTATTCGTGATGAAAAAGTATTGAAGTTTAAAGTTGATTATAATGATGTACGTCCACAGTTTAAAGCTTTAGAGAGTGAACAGGATGAAAAGAAGCTAACAGCCTTAGAAAACAAACAAGCATTGTTACACCCAGATCGTATCAATGAAATAACACAATATATCTTAAATAATTTCAAGCAAAAAACACACAGGTTGCAAGCAGGAGGCAAAGGGTTTAATGCGATGTTTGCTGTAAGTAGTGTAGATGCTGCTAAACTTTACTATGAGGCATTTAAAAACTTACAAAAAGACAGAGATAACCCTTTGAAAATTGCAACAATCTTTTCCTATGCTGCAAATGAGGAGCAAGATGCTATAGGGGAGATACTTGATGAGAGTTTTGAACCTTCAGCGATGGAAAGCAGTGCAAAAGAGTTTTTGAGTGCGGCGATTAATGATTATAATAAGATGTTTGGAACTACTTACGGAGTAGAAAGTAAAGAGTTTCAAAACTATTATCGTGATCTTGCAAAAAAGGTCATTAATCAAGAAGTAGATTTACTTATTGTTGTAGGTATGTTTTTAACAGGTTTTGACGCACCTAGTTTAAACACACTGTTTGTAGATAAAAACTTACGATATCACGGCTTGATGCAAGCATATTCACGTACAAATCGTATTTATAATGCTACTAAAACCTTTGGAAATATTGTCACTTTTAGAGATTTAGAAAAAGCTACGGTTGATGCTATCACTTTATTTGGTGACACAAATACAAAAAATGTTGTCCTTGAAAAAAGTTATAAAGATTATATGGAAGGTTATACTGATACAGCTACAGGTGATGCACGAAGAGGTTTTATGGATGTTGTGCAAGAGCTACAAGAGCGATTCCCTGATCCAGATACTATCGTCAAAGAAAAAGATAAAAAAGATTTTGCCAAACTGTTTGGAGAGTATTTGAAAGTTGAAAATATACTTCAAAACTACGATGAGTTTGCAGGATTAAAAGAGTTGCAAAATGTAGATATGGATGACGTAGAAGCGGTAGAAGAGTTTAAAACAAAGTATTATTTAGATGATGAACAACTCAATACTATGCAAGAGATTAAGATACCAAGTGAACGCACTATACAAGATTATCGATCAACATATAATGATATTCGTGATTGGATTCGCCGAGAAAAATCTGCTAAAGAGAAAGAAAATGCCACAATTGATTGGGATGATGTAGTTTTTGAAGTAGATTTATTGAAATCTCAAGAGATTAATCTTGATTATATCTTAGAGTTAATTTTTGAACATAACAAAAAGACCAAAGATAAAGCTGAGTTGGTTGAAGAGGTTAGAAGGCTCATTCGTGCAAGTCTTGGAAACAGAGCAAAAGAGAGTTTGATAGTTGATTTTATAAATGAAACAGATTTAGATAATATCCTTGATAAAGCAAGTATTATCGATGAGTTTTTTAAATTTGCACAAGCTCAGCAACAAAATGAAGCAAGTGAGTTAATAAGGGATGAAAACCTAAATGAAGAGGAAGCTAAACGTTATATCACCACATCATTAAGAAGAGAGTATGCAAGTGAAAATGGCACAGAACTAAATGCCCTTTTGCCTAAGATGAGCCCTCTTAACCCTCAATACCTCACAAAAAAACAAAGTGTATTTCAAAAGATATCTGCTTTTGTTGAGAAGTTTAAAGGCGTGGGTGGAAAGGTTTAATTGACAATTTATATAAATCAAGAGGAGTTAATAAAATGAGTCGTTGGCAACAAAAATTTGATGAACATCCAATACACGAAACTCTAAAACAGTTAGAGGATTATGTATCAAAGAGAATAAATGAATAATTTAACAATAGACGATATTATTGACGGTATGATAAAAGTCACTTTAAATGCACAATCTTTAGTAGATGAAGCAGAACTGTTATCACAAAATAAATATTATGCTAGAGCATATACTTTGGCACATATTGCACGAGAAGAAATCAGTAAACTTTATATCTTGTTTAAAGTGGGGATTGAGGTAATCGCAGGTAAAAAATATGATTATAAAAAATTGCAAAAGAGATTTAATAATCACAAATCAAAAATTCAGTTTTTTTCTGTGCCGTATTATATAGATAGTTTAAATGGAAAATATGTAGTAGGCTTAAACAAAAGAAAAAATGACAGTCTATATGTTGGATATGAGCAAAATAAATTTCAATCTCCAAGTGACGCTATTACTAAGCATGTTGCGAATAGAACTATTGAGCTAGCTATAACCACTATCTTAAAGTTAACAAATGTACATAAAATTATTGAATCACTGATCTACTGGAAAGAAGCTCCAAAAGAAAAATTCAATAAAGCATTCAAAAATATAATTTTTAAAACAAATGAGGAAATATTAAATGAAATGCCCTATGATAAAGTAATTCAGCTAGCTCAATATGTAGAAGAAAAAAGTTTTGAGAAATACAATGAAAATATAG
>JASMTK010000094.1:0-4386 GCA_041694355.1 Arcobacteraceae bacterium
GGTATTTTAACTCCATATGCAACAGGACCATCACCAATTTGGTATGGAGCAGGATATATTTCTCAAGCCACTTGGTGGAAATTAGGTTTAATTTTTGGTGCTATATATTTAGCAGCCTTAGTTCTTTTAGGATTCTTTATTTTATAAAAGGTAGGGAAACCTACCTTTTTTTTCTACTCTTTCGATTTTTTTTAGTATAAGGCTTAACTCTGTTGTGTTTATATTTTGATTTCTTCAATGCATTAATTAAATTAGAAGATAGCTTGTACATACTCTTGATTGTTTCTGCTTTTTCACTTTTTATATCTTTGAGTCTAATATTATCATATATATTAAAAAGTTCAATGTAATCAAATTTTTTTAAAAAAGGAAAAAGAGCAATTGATTTTTCTTCTTCAATTAGCCATTCTGTTAAAAGTGAAATAATTAAAATTTCAGGAATCCACTTAGAACCATCTTTGAGATTTTTTGATAACTCTTGTACAATATCATTATAATAAATACATAGAGGCTCCTCTTTTAAAAGAAGTATTCTATATTTTTCATCATGTTGTGCATGATTTGTTAATGTTTGAATATACCTTGAATCGACAACTTTATCTTTAAGATCATTGTGCAATATATTTAAGCACTTTGAGATTTTTTCGATATCTTCTTTTTTATCAATTATAACTTCTTCATTTCCGTTTTCAACTCTCTCAAAATAAGTAATTAATGTGGTACGTATAAAAACTAATAATGCTTCAGTTTTAATTTCTCGTAAAAAAGTAGGTTTGATTCTATTCTTAGGTGCTTTCATGAAAATATATTCCTTAGTTACAAATAACACTATAATTAATAATAAACTATTTATAATTTTAATATGTAAAAGTGTCTATATTAAGTCTTTTTGAAAAGATATTTGGTATTAGAAAAAAATATAACAAACTTCTAGGTTTTGATCATTTTTTTCATACAAACGAGACTACTTAGTAGGTAATGAATAACCTTCTCCGTAATGAGTCTTTATAAAAGAATAAGAAGTTTTCTTTCTTATTCTTTTTATTAAGTTTTTAACGGTTGCAATACTCACATTCTTTTTTTGATACCAACAATTTTCTATTATTTCATCGTATGTTTTAAATGCATTTGTATTACCTATTAAATAGTATAATAATAAATTTTCTTTTTTCGTTAAATCGATTTCTTGATTACTAAAATCATAAAGTTTAGAAGTGTTTTTATCATAATAAAAACAACTAGTTGATGATTTAATCACACTATTTAAATCTGCATATATTAAATTATTTATATAATTATCTATTGATTTATCTTCATCTTTTAATCTTCTAACTAAGTCTGAAGTGACTTCTATATTTATTGTTGCTTTCATTAAATTATCTCTTTGTTAAACTTTTCTTGACCTTCAAACTCTTTTTCTTCAGCATTTTTAACTATTGAAATTGCAATATCATTTGTTTTTTTTGCGATATCACTAGTCTGTGTTGCAACTATTGCATTTTCTTGTGTAGCTCTATCTAATTCAGTTACAGCATCATTAATTTGTTTAATACCTTCTTTTTGCTCTTTTGAAGCTGAAGAAACTTCTTCAATTAATTCTACAGTATTGATAATGTGTTCATTTAAATCTTCATATCCGTGAATCATTTTATCTGCATTTATTTTACCCGATTTTGTTTTCTCTGTTGCATTTTCAACTAATTCTTTAATTTCTGAAGCAGCTTCAGCACTTCTACTAGCTAAACTTCTAACCTCTTGGGCAACTATTGCAAAACCTTTTCCTGCTTCACCTGCTGTTGCTGCTTCAACTGCTGCATTTAATGATAAAATATTTGTTTGGAAGGCAATTTGATCAATAACAGTAATTGCATCTGCAATAGCTTGGGTTTGTTCATTAATTTCATCCATAGAATTTGCAGTTGAAGAAGCTAATTTTTCACCTTCTTTTACAGATAAAGATAATGTTTTTGCATTATTATGCATATTTACTACATGATCTGAATTTTGAACAATAGTTGCAGTGATTTCTTCTAAAGCAGCAGCCGTTTCTTCAAGTGATGCAGCTTGTTGATTAGATGATGTACTCAATATTTGAACATTATGAGTAAGAACTTCTGCATTTTTTCTAAGTGTTACCCCAATTTCCATGTTTCTATATAACATATTACTAATAATAGTAGTTAATTCATTTAATTCTTTAGATATATTACCTGTAGGATTTTCTATTTTTGCTCTAAAGTCTAATACTTTGTATCTATCTAAAACTTTTATAATTTCATTTATATCTGAATCAATAACTTCTGATAAAATTTCTAGCATTTCATTGAGTATACTTTTTAGCTCTTGCAATCTTTCATTTGTTGTATCTTTTTCAACTTTAAAAGTTAAGTAACCTTCTTTTACTTTGCTCACTACGTTTTTAACATTTACAATAAGCTTTTCATCTTCTTCAATTAGCTCTTTTGTTTTAACGATATTTTTATCAATAACAGCAGCCATCTTTCCAAGTTCATCTTTATGGTCATTATTAAGTAATGTAACCTCTGTTGTTTCTTTATTTAAATATTTAAAAAACTCTAATACTCCTCCTTGGAAAATTCTTAATGGGTTAGTTAATGCAATAGATAATAAAAATATACTAACAATTGCAATAATTATCATTATAATTATTGCTAAAGAGATAATAGTGTAGGCTAACTCATTTGGAACACTCATTACTTCATTTTTGTCAATCTCTGAGATTAATGCCCAATTAATATTATCATCTATTTTTATTGGAGTATATGATGATAATACATGATTTCCATTATAATCTAAAATAATTTTAGTGTTACTTTTGCCTAATAGTGCTTCTCGTACAGCATCAGTTTTAACACTCCCTTTATTAGGATTAGAAAAAGAAGCTCTTAATGAATGAGTCTCTGGTGCAAGAAAACTATCACTTCTCATTAGATAGTCTCCACCTACTAAGTATGATTCCTCACTTTCTTTTGCACCTTTTCTAAATTTCATAATTTTATTGATAGCAACATCACTTATTTGAAGTGCCAAAACCATTTCTATCTCATTATTATTGCTAAATATAGGAGTAGAAAGAAACATTGCAGGTGCATCATTGCTAGGAGAGTAAGGTTCCATATCAACAAAAGAAGGTTTTTTTCTTTCAAGTGCTTGTTTAAATGCTTTTGCTAAACCACTTTCTTTTAATTCACTAGTTAACAAATTCATTCCAAAGTCTGATTCTTTTGCAGCAGAGTAGACAATTTGTCCACTATTAGGATTAATAAGAAAAATATCATAATAACCATAATTTTTTATGTAAGATTGAAAAAATGGTTCATATCTATCAAGAATATCTTTTATATCCGAATTATTAACTGGTAAGTTATCTTCTTTATTTAAATTTAATTTTTTTGTAACTAAATTTAGTTCTTCTATTAATAAATGAATATCTGAAACGGAAGATAATACTTTAATATCTCCTATTCTTTCAAATATAAAACTTTCTATTTGGCTTTTCTTTATATCTCTTACTGTGCTAAGCTTGTCATATGTGAGAGATAGACTTGCATCTCTTGCTTTATATATACTAAGTCCTGCAACAAATAAAGTTAATATTACTAGTGAACTCACTAGTAATATTATAACTTTTGTTTTGATGGTAAATTGTTTATCCATTTTTGTAAATAAGTTCATTCAAATCCTTTCTAGTTGGGTGTGTTAATGTAGATTCGGCACAATTACGAATATTTTCTATAAAAATTTGATTCTTTATAAATCTTATGAATATAAGTATAGTTCTAGAAAGATAAGTTGAATTAATTAAAATATTATCCGTTGAATCGAATAACTTTTTTACCGTAAATTCTTTGTTGTATTTTTGAGTTAATTTAATTCTTTCTTTATTATTTATGTTTAAAATATTTTCAAAATAAGTAATTAATGTGGCACGTATAAAAACTAATAATGCTTCAGTTTTAATTTCTCGTAAAAAAGTAGGTTTGATTCTATTCTTAGGTGCTTTCATGAAAATATATTCCTTAGTTACAAATAACACTGTAATTAATAATAAGCTATTAATAATTTTAATACGTAAAAGTGTCTATATTAAGTCTTTTTGAGAAGATCTTTTTCAGAGTGAATTGATGACTATAATAATAAAACATATACAGTTCTAATTAAAATTAGTTTGGAATGAAATCTTTACTTGCATATTGAATATTATAATAGTATAATTTGGGAAGTAATTATTTTAATTTAAACTATCTTAAGTAAGAAGAGGTTTACATGGACTATTGTAAAATTTGTTTTTAATCTAGTATTGGAAAATAGGAGCTTTAATGGATTTAAATATTGGATATTTAATTGTAGGAATTATGGTAGGGT
>JASMTK010000095.1:0-7547 GCA_041694355.1 Arcobacteraceae bacterium
TAGAAAAAAGAAAAAATTTTTTAGCTAATAATGAAATGGGGATTTGCGATATCTTACTAGAAACTTCTAGGAAGGATGGTAGCTCTTTAGATAAAGATTTAAGTGTTTCTAAGTATTTAGATATTGTTGAAATTTTAGATAATAACCCGACTATTGACACACTAATATATACTAGTGCAGAAGGTGGAGTGAAGTCATTTATGACAAAATATTTGAAAGAAAAGTATGCTAAAGAGATTTGTCACACTACAGTTAAGAAAGAAGAAAGAACTTATCAACTAAAAATTAATGATAAAGTATATAACATTGTAATATTGTATTCTCCATCTCCAACTGCACTTAGAAGTTTGGGTGAGAATGGCTCAAAGAAAAGACTAAATCAGTGGAAAGAAGTATTTACAAAATAGTTTTTTAGGATAACAAGAGTTAATCTTATTTAACAAACTTATAAATAAGACAAACTTTTGTCTAAGTTCTTTGATATTCTTCTTAATATAAACACCAAAAGGGATTTATGAGTTTTGGAAAAATGAAGTTGGTATTAAAGATATAGAATTTCCTGAAAACTCTGAAATTTGGGATAAAGAATAAATATTAAAAGGGGATAAAATGAAAGGCTATTTCGAGTTTATGGTAAACACAAATAATGGTGGAAGATTAATGCGTTATACGGTTCCTGTAGATAGTTCTAGTCAGTATACATATGCTGTTGATATTGTTAAAAGTGTATTTCCAAATGGAAAGGTTTCTACTGCAAAATTTGTGGATACAGATCAATTAGAATTACAAAATAAACGTGAAGAGAGATATAAAGAACAATCTAGACAAAAAGCTGAAGAAGAAAGACTTGAGCGTGAAATTTTAAAGAACAGATTTGCACAACAAAAACATGAGAAAGAAATATTAAAGAAAGAACGACAACAAGAACAAAAACGATTAGAAAAAGAAAAAATAGCTCAAGAAAAAGCTCAAAAAAAAGCTGAAAAACAACGAATAAAAGCTGAGAAACAAAAAGAACGAAAGATAGAAGCTTTAGCTAAAGGACTCCCTGAAGATGAAAAAAAAGAGTATGATATTCAATATGAAGCATTTCAAAATGCTAAGGAGCAATTTGAAACAGAAACACATAATGTAGACTTTAAAATTGTAATGATTCCTCTTTTATTCTTTTCGGTTTTTGTTTTTGTTTATACATTATTTAATGTTGTAGAACAATATCATTCTGGAAAATTAACTAGTTTTAGTGATATCTATTCCAGTGCCAATAATATAATATTTCTAATTGCTTTAATTTTTGCTAGTTGGGCTAGTATAAGCTTTCAAAAATATTTATTTAAACCGATAGAGGATAATTCCTTAATAGAAAAAATAAGTAGTATATTGGCTTTTATAACTTTGATAACTACATACATTCTATTTAGAAATAAGTATGATCTAACATATATTTCAGTATCAGGTTTAGTTTCTCTAAGTTTATTTGGCTTATCCTATGTTTTATATAAAAAAAGACTGTATAAATCCTTGATACCTTTTGAAGATGAGATGATAATTCAAGAAGATAAATATAAAAAATTGATCAGAAGATTAAACTTAACTTAAACAAATAAAGATATTTTACAAAATAAAGAATTGCTTCAGGTTTTAATTAATCAAGAAACAATTCTTTCATTAGTTTCTAAAAGTAAACTGTCAAGATCTATAAGCTTATCAAGGATTGTACTTATATGTTCTCCATCTAGAATATAGCAATGAGTAGTTTGAATATATATTTTCAAAAGCTCTTTTTTGAGATGTAAATTTTTTGAAAGCTTAAAAATTCTTTGAAGTCTTAAAGTTGCATTTATAGAAAAAGTATCTTTTTCTATAAGATTTGAAGATAACAAAAGATTAATATCTCTTGAAAATGCTTTATTTAAGGCATAGTTAGATTTCCATTCTTTATCACAAAGTTGTTGATATTTGTTTTTAAGAGTTGTTATATCATTTACTCCAGAATTAATAATTTGAAGTAAAGGTAATAGTCTGTTGTACATTTGTATCATCTTTGCCATCATAAATTCCTTATGTTTTTTTGAACTCTAGCTGTAGAACTTTAATTTATTCTTAATGATTTTATGATAATAAATTAAATTATCTATGGTTCAATTTTTTCTAAAAAATAATTGATTAATTTTTATGAGATATTAAAAAGGATAAAAAGAGCAAATTGTCTTAGATGATTTAAGTGTTGAAGTCTCAGAATATTAGACAGAGTCATATCCTTTATGGACTTTATTATAAAAGCTTAAAAATAAGTATTGCAAGGGAAATCTAAATTTAAAATAAAAAATATCTAAATCGATAGACAATTTTTTGTCTAATGAAGTTTGTATAGTACATAAATCAAGATTAAAAAAAAGGAACAGATAGAAATGAAAAAGATAGTAATATTTACAGTGTTAATTGTGATAAATATCTATGCACAAAAAATTGATAATCATAGTGTTATAGTTGATGAATCCGAAATTGTTAAAGAAAAAAATTCCAAGATAAAGATATTTTTTTGTATACCATCAGAAGCTATTAAAAAAACTTGAAAAAAATAAACCTAAACAAAAAAATGACCTTTTTGACCAATTATAGTGTAAATAATATTTTTAAGAGTTTCAACTTGAAAAATTTAATTCTTTAATGAGTCCTATCTAATATAGGCAGTTTTTGTATAAAATTATTAAATGAGAAGGAGATGTAAAATGGCTGTAGAAATACAAGATGGAGTTAAAACACAAATTAATGGTATATTTGAAAATATTGAAAATAAAGAGTCCTATGGATGTAATCAGAAGGTTATTTTACCAAGAACAAAATATGAGACAGTAACTTTACATATTGATTGTTTAATAATTACAGAGATAGTTAAGAATGATTTACATATATCTATTAAATTTATTTCGCCTGATAATTTAGAAGATGGAATTGTAAATGACGTATTACTATCTTCAAGTTGCTGGTATAATCATGAAGATAAACAAATTCAAAAATTATTAAAACAAACTATTGACAAAAAGATTATATTATTGAACAAAATTCTAATGTATTGTGATAAGAATATCAGTAGTTTCTTAGATTATAAAAAGTTCATTAAGAACCTACAATATCCACAAGTGATTTTTCATAAAGATCTATTGAAATTATTTAATGAAGAAACCTTATCAAGAATATTGGTAAAATCTAAATTGACGCCAAGACCAAAGCTTAACTATAACTTTTATAATAATAAACTCAATGAAGATAAATTATTTATTTATGAGTTTAAAGGTTTTATTCATTATGGGAAAGATGAGAATAGTTATGGTGTAGGTCTTGATTACAGAGAGTCATTACCAATATTATATAAAAGTATTGAAAGAATTGGTTATATATCGTGTGAAAGTTTTTTAGAGAGACTTGGTATATAATTAAAATTATCACTATAAAATCATTAGGAGTAAATTAGTTTCTACAATTAGAGTTATAAAAAACACAAACATCCTATATACTCATATAAGCTAAAAGGTTTAAAAATCACAAGAGCTAATCAAGTATGGTCAACAGATATTACATACATCCATATCAAGGTTGGGTTTGTATATCTTACCAATAATTGACTGGTATAGTAAAGCAGTATTATAATAGAGGATATCAAATACAATGGATACAGATTTAGTGATGAGTGTTTTAAATGAAGCTCTATGAATGGTACTAGAAGATCAGTAAATAATATCTGCATTGAAAGATTCTGAGAAGTGCTAAAGTAGAAAAAATATATCTCAATGAGTATGAGAGAGTATCAGTTCTCAAAATGATGTAAAAGAGTATATTAACTTCTATAATAATAAAAGATTCCATGAACCATTAGAGTATAAAAAACAAATGGAGCTATATTTTAATAGTATGAAAATAAATAATCAAAATTACACTTCTAAACTGAAAAGTGTAGGATAAATTAACAGGTGTTTAAGAGAATAAGGATTTAGAAAAGTTGTCTTGAGAAACCGTTAAATATTGCATGATCTTTTTTCATTTGCCATCAATCCAAACTGTATTTCATCAGCAAAAAATATAAAATATTTTTTGTAAGAAATTGATTTTAATATCCGTTATAATCCTGAAAACTAAAAGGTCTTAATTGTTGGAATTGTTCTACAGTCCATGTTAATGTTTTAACCTTTTTTGTAATATCAATTTTAATGATAGAATCATCTTCTTTTAACTCTTTTTCGTCTTTATTCTTATTTATATTTAAATAATTTTTCTCATTTGTGTCTTCGTTATTTTTTATTTCTAACTCTTTTTTAATTTCTTCTTTGTCGCTATTGTTGCTTGTTGTAATTTCTACAGTTTTCTTATTAAAATTATCATTGGCTTGCTGTTCTTTTTGTTGTTCTTTCTTGTATAAATTTTTATAGTAATTGTTTTCTTGTTTTAATCTTTTAAATTCATCAGTTAGTAAGTCTTCTTCTTTTTTTTGTTGAGTTTTTTTGTTCTGCTTATCAGTACTCTCATCTTTTTTATTTTTGTCATCTTTGTTGTCTTTTTCATCTTTATCTTCGTTATCAGAAATGTAAAAATCATTTGTATTTGTGTTTAGATAAAATCTCTTGCCATCTGCAGTTTTTACAATTGTTTCATGAGTTGAATGATTCTTTTTTACGAACCCACCATCTGCAGTTTTTTTAATCTCAATATATCTGCCTCTTGTTCTTTTTGGTTCATACTCAAGTTCTTCAAAGTTACTCTTCTCTTTTTTGTTTAATAGCTTCTTTGCTTTATTAGCAATTTCATCATTTATGATCACAACTTTTCCATCTTTTACAACGGAAATATTATCAATGTTTCTGTAAATATATTCAAAAGCAACTAATGGTATTTCAACTTCCTCATTGTTTCTAATTTTTGTAATAATATCTATTACACTATTCTCTTCACTTTTAAATTTTTTATATTCACTTCGCATTTTAATTTCATGCTTTTCTTCTCTCTTTTTGTGCTCCTCGTACTCTTTAACAATTGAACGCATTCTAAACCATTTGGAGTTCACTATTCTATTTAGAACTAGAGTAACAACTACAAAAACAAAGATACAAAGTAAAACTAGAATTGTAACTTTCATATTCTTCCTTAATAGCTAAATAGAAGCATTTTAAAGCACCTATTTCTTAAAGTAATTAATTTTTCGATGTATGAATCGAATTTAACAAAAAAGCTCATATTTTCAAAATATAAGCCATTTATTTTAAATAGTGGTTTTACCCGTTAAGTCTTATTGGTGTTTTATTTCATACACAAGGCTATACAATTTATTTGTAATACTTAAGTTATAAGTAAATTATATTATATACCTATACACGACTATTAAAACATATGTTATATATATAATTTATAATAATACTATATAGAACTAAATCTATACAGTAAGCAAAATGCCTCACAAATAGATTTTTTCAATTTTTTAGCAATACTTGTTTGCCTATATAAATATATATTCTTGTTAATAATTGTTATATAATATAAATATATTTATATAATATTAATTTTATAATGTCACATCCATCTCATCTGAAATAGAATAAACTTTACCAATTGTGTTTCTTGCATTTGACAACATTACTTTTGCACTTTTACCTGCTGCAGCTAGTTCTACCTCTTGTTTTCTAACATTTGGTTCTAAATACTGTTTTATTGCATTTTGCCCTAAAAGATTTTGAATTCCTTGTATGCTTAGCCCTACACTGTCGATCAAAAAATAAGTATTACTATCTAAATTTTTATATACAGTTTTCATGTAAAAAAATGGACTATTCATTGTAACTCTTACTGCATATTGAGACAATAAGTAATTAAAAAAATGTGCTGTTTTTTGTGATGGATAATCGTTCCCAACAAACATATTATGAATAGTAATTTTATCCTCTTTTGACACATCAAAAGTATCTATAAACTTTAAAAAACTGTTCATTAAAAAAGAGTAATCAACATTGTAAATTTGGTTCTTGTTTGCCATTACAATTGTATGATAATTTCTATCTTTTTTTTCACTATAGTAGTTATTTAAATCTTCAATAAAAGAGACTAAAAAGTTAACTACCTTTTCCCTTTCATTTAAAAAATACGACACATCTAAATGCGTATTAAAATTTAGTTTTACTTCAATCATTTGTGTAGTTCCTCACCTTGCTTTAATTTTTCATTTAAACCTAATTCTTGATAAATTTTTAATCTTTCTATCTTGTTATTCATAATTTCAAAATAATATAAATCTTCCAGTTTACCAACAACAAATTCTAAGTCTTTTTTTAAATCTTTGTTTTCATCTTGAATAGTTTTAAAAACACTTTTAATTGCAGGAATATTTTTTTAACATTCTCGTAACCTTTTTCTTTTTGTAGAGTTTCATTTACTCTATTTTGAACCTCTTCATATTCACTTTTAGTAAAACAAATCCTTTTTTCAATTTGCTTTATTAGTGCTTATAAAAAGTTACAAATCTTGTATTTATTAAAAATAATTTTTGTATCTTTTTTGTTCGTTATTTTTCTTAAATATTATTAGATTTAATTGTATGCGTAACACAATTATTTATTAAAGTAAGATTTATGATTTTATTTTTTTCTATATTATGTAGCAAATGCACAAAGAGAATTTAAGTTCTTTTGAAATATTTTAAAAGCTAATTTTATTCTATGTTTAACTTAGCTTTGATACAATTAATCACGAACAGAAATTAACTGCTTAGTTTCAGTTGCTTAAAGTTACTTAACTTTCTCTGTTCGCCCTTAAGAACACTATTATCTCTTTAATCTATATTTTCCTGAATAAATATTTGCATTGATGGAAATTCTAAAGCACAAAGTTTACCCACTTCATATTCATTTTTATAAAAACAACCTAAATCTATATTTGCTTTAAACTCATTAATTTGTGGATTTTGAACTGGTGTATGACCAAATACATTAAAAATATCTCTATTATCAAAACTTTTATATCTTGAATATAAACACTCATTTTCAAATACTTTATGCTCTTTTGAATCTTTAGCATAATCTTTATATTTCCATGATTCTAAGATATGTGAATGAGATACTACTAGATGTCTATTATCACTAGTTTTTAAATCTTTATATTCAATATATAAAGGAAGAGTCTTTAACCATTCTAAATGCTCTTTAATTAGATCTAAATCATTGTAAGACTTAAGTGTTTTATCTCCTCCATATTTTAGTATCCATTTATAATTTAAATTATTCATATCTTCTAAGATTAAAGGTAAAGTATCAATCATATACATTTCATGATTACCAAGAATACAATCATAGTTATTTAATTTGACAAATTCTATTACATCTTTAGAGTAATTACCTTTATCTATTAAATCCCCTACAAAGCAGATATTTGATTTTTCTTTATTTGGTAATTTATCTATTAGTGCTAGTAAAGTTTTATAGCAACCATGAACATCACCTATTATGTATATATTTTCCATTTGTAAAACCTTATTCTAAATTTATTCTATTTTCAATACCTGATAA
>JASMTK010000096.1:0-3910 GCA_041694355.1 Arcobacteraceae bacterium
AAAGCCAATCCAAAAAATAAAAATGCAGGCTTAACTCTATTTTGAATCAATAGTATTAGAAGAAGTATAAGTGTTATTGCTACTACAAAAGAGGATGTTATCATCAGTTTGTTTTACACTCCCACTGTAGATTACTAATATTTTTCTGCTTACTATCAAACTCTATACCTACAAGATATATATCTTTTTTCTCATCTAAATACTTCTCATGGTATTTTTTATCTTTTATTTGATTTAAAGCTTCACTTTTTTTACCATCAACCTTGAACTCTAAGATATAAATAACATCTTGCATCTTGATAGTAAGATCTATTCTTCCTTTATTTGTAACATCTTCACCTATGATATTCAAGCCTAAGCTTTGTAGATATACATAAAGTACACTTGCATAAAACCCCTCATATATTTGTATATCATTTTTTGTAAAATTATTATATGGTATTGATGCAAAAACTGATACTAGTGAGGTTTTTAGATCTTCAATATTTTTATCTTCTAATGTATCATAAATTTTATCTTGAATAGATATTTTCTTTGTAGGTTCAGTTGTAACGATATAGTCTATAATATAATCTGACAATGACATTTTAACTTCAAGATTTGGTACTTTTAGATGATATTCAAAACCACCTCTTCTTTTTTCTACTTGTTTATCAATAGTTAAATACCCAGCTTGATAAAGTACTACTTCTAAGTCAATATTCTCTATATCAAAGCTATTTAGCAGTTGTTCTCCTACTTTTAGGTTTGCCAAGTTTGGTAAAAAGTAGTTCTTCTCTTTTATAAGGTTCATTAAAAATGTTGGTGTTCCTGTCTCGAACCAGTAATTCTTATATAATTTATCATGTGATATAAACTGTAAAATATCAAAGGGATTATACATATCACTACCTAAGAAATTATATCCGTTATACCACTTCTTTAGTTTAGCCATATCCACTTCTTTTAAGTATGGCTCAAATGTAGTTTCCACATCAGTTTGGGAGTAACCACATATATCACCAAAGTCTGGATGCATAGATATATCTGTAATATTATTCAATCCACCAAAGATAGAAGTTTTTGTAAACTTACTAACCCCTGTTAGAAATGCAAATCTTAAAAACTCATCTGAGCCTTTTATAACGCTATAAAAGTTTACAAGTCCATCTCTTATCTCTTTTGCTACTTGGGTATCTGTGATATTATCTAAGATTGGTTTATCATACTCATCTATTAGTACTACTACTTTTTGGTTATACTTCTCATTTGCTTTTCTTATTAGTTCACTAAAGCATCTTCTATCATTTGAGTTATATTCACAGGTGATTCTTAATCTTTTTTGATTATATCTTAGTAACTCTTCCCATTTATCATCTAAATCTTTTATTGATTTTATTTTACCCTCTGCAAATGATATATGAATAACAGGATATGACTTACTCCAGTCCCATTTGTGTTCTATACTTAAATCTTTGAAATTCTCTTTTTTACCCTCAAAGATATTTTTCAAGGTATCTAAAAAAAGTGACTTCCCAAATCTTCTAGGTCGGCTTAAAAACACATACTTATAGTTTTCTAGAATCTCATATGCTATATCTGTCTTATCCACATATATATAATCATCACTTCTTATTTCACTAAATGTTTGTATTCCTATTGGTAGTTTTTTTAAGCTCATTTTTTACCTTTTTTAGTACAGATACTATTTACTAGTAGCTATTAGGACATCTTCAATTACTTTGGTAATATCACCATCAAGTATAGCTTCAACATTTGAATACCCAATATTACTTCTTGTATCTTTTACTTGTTGATATGGTTGAAGAACGTATGATCTGATTTGGTGTCCCCATCCTATTTCACTGTTGTTATCATTTCCATCATTAGCAGCTGCCTTTTGTTTTTCAAGTTCTAGTTCATATAGTCTTGATTTTAGCATTTTCATTGCACTTGCTTTGTTTTTGTGTTGACTTCTATCATTTTGACATTGAACTACTATGTTTGTAGGAATATGAGTTATTCTAATAGCACTTTCTGTCTTATTTACGTGTTGACCACCTGCACCACTTGCTCTGTACGTATCGATTCTTAAGTCTTTATCCTCTATATCAATATCTATATTATCATCAATTTCTGGACTTACCATAACAGATGCAAATGATGTGTGTCTCTTTGCATTTGAATCAAAAGGTGAGATTCTAACTAATCTATGAATACCATTTTCAGCTTTCAAATACCCATAAGCATTTTCACCTTTTATGATAAATGAAACATCTTTTATACCAGCCTCTTCACCAGGTTGATAATCAAGTAGTTCGATTTTGTAGTTATATCTTTCAGCCCATCTAAGATACATTCTATAAAGCATAGAAGCCCAATCTTGTGACTCTGTACCACCAGCACCTGGATGAATTGATATGATTGCATTTGAAGCATCATCAGGGTTACTTAACATCACTGATATTTCTGTATCTTTTATCAAATCTTTTAGTTCACTAGCCTCTTCATATAACATAGAGATAGTATCATCATCATTTTCTTCACAAGCTAACTCATATAGTTCATTTGTTCCTGTCAAGGCATCAAATGCTTTATTGTATTTTGAAAGTTTTGATAGGATTCTATTTTTTTCTATACCTACTTTAGTAGCATTTTCAACATCATTCCAAAACTCTTGTGATGTCTCTTCTTCTTCAATCTCTTTTAATCTTGCATTTAACTCATCAGGTTTTAAAATGTCTTTAATATTTTGAAGTTTTTTATTTAAACTTTTAAGTAATTCATTGTATTCGTATGCATCCATATAATTAAATCCTTTAGATGAATTATACAAGAAAGTAGTATAAGAAGTGATTAGAATTATCCATACATATACTTGACTTTAAAATTTTGTTTTTGTATAATAATCCCGAAATAGCAAAGCGATACTTCTTCTAGGAGTGATGACCTAGATTGTTCGTAGATTCAGAAGGGAAAAGGATTTATCCTTTTCCCTTTTTTTATGTCTGTGGGTAGTGTAGCAGTTAAGGGGTTGGGAGCGAACTAAAAAAGGAATCGTTTTGCTGTTTAGACTGGTAATGGTACTTCTGATACTCATAGTTTTTGCTATTGAGGTTCATTAGTTTAAAATTTAGAGAAGGATTCATCTCCCTTCTCTGCCATTATCTCTTAATAAAAAACGGTTAAATTAGAAGTAATACTCATTTTAAAGAGATAAATACATATATTAAAAAATCTGATACTTATCTCACTTTCTCCTTTACTATATAATAATATATAAATTAATAAATATAAAATAAAACATTATATATAATTTAATAATATCAAAAGGAGATAATATGATTAAATCAAAAACATTAATTTCAAGTACCTTAGTCTCAGCTGCTATGGTTTTTTTATCTGGTTGTGCAGGAAGTTATGAGCCTGTACCAAATTTAGCAAAGTTAGATGCAAAGTTTGTAGATAAAAAATGGGATGGTAAAAAAATTCCAGAAAATGAAGTTTGTGGTCTATATGGTGGTGAGGGTAACACTCCAAAGATTATGGTATCTAATATACCACAAGGAGCTAATGCTATTATTATGGAGGTTAATGACTTAGGTTATCAACCACTTTCTAATAATGGGGGACATGGTAAGATTGGTTTTTGGATAAATAAAGGTTCGTCATCAACTACATTAGAGTCAATTCCTGAAGATAAAGCAAAAAACCTACCTACAGGTATATTTATAGAAAGGGCAAGTTTATCAAGAGGTAGATATGCTTCAAGAGGATACTTAGCACCTTGTTCTGGGGGAAGAAATCACTTGTATGTTGCTGATATAAAAGCTGTATATAAAGCAAAAAAAGATGATGAAAAATCAAAACTATTAGGTGAGACTCGAATAGAGTTTGGTAGATACTAAGTCATAATAAAAGAGAGAGTATT
>JASMTK010000097.1:0-28713 GCA_041694355.1 Arcobacteraceae bacterium
TCAAACTATGACAAGATAAAAGTTTTTAGAAATGTACAGTTAGAAAAAGCTAACAATGGCATTATCTACAAAAAGAATAAAACTGGTTCTTCTATAGCAGTATCAAATAAAGTGAACTTCACAAAAAGTATAGAAAACAAGATAAATAAAACTGAAAAGTTTGATTTAATGTTTAAATCTATAGTTGATAACAATAAGAATATTATTGCTGCATATTTTAATTCTCACGATAATATAAACAGATATTATCCTTATATAGATAATGTTTATAATGTTTTTACTCCATCATTTGATGTGAGAGATTATAACTTTTATAGTAAAACAAATTTAGTAAATAATCCAAAAAAAGATACTGTTTGGACAAATGTGTATTTAGACCCAGCCACTAAAAAGTGGATAAGTAGTGTTATTACACCTATTTATAAAGGTGGTTTTTTGGAAGGGGTAACTGGATTTGATGTAAGTGTTGATAATATTGTAGAGCAGTTTTTAAAGATTGATTTACCTTATGGTGCTTCATCTTTTATTTTGAATGAGCAAGGTAGAGTTATAGCAATGCCAGAAAAAATAAGAGAGTTATTTAAAATAGATAAGGTTAAACTCTCTTATGAGAAATTAGAAATTAAAAATACTATTTATCAACCAGATGACTATAATATCTTCCATAAAAATAATAAAACTATGAAAAATAACTTTAGAAGAATACTAAGTGATAAACCATATTTTAATAAAATGAAAATAGATGATGAGACATATTTTGTATTTTCAAAGAAACTTGATAAAGCACCTTGGTATGTAATCTCATTAGTTTCAAAAGATAAGGTTTTAAAAAGTTTAAATGAAATAAAAAATCACTATGAAAATTTAGGATACCTAGTAATTGCTATAATTACTCTATTTTATATGATTTTCTTCATTTTCTTATACTACAAAGCAAAATATTTAGTTGATATTATAAATAAACCTATCCTTCAAATAATTGATAAGACTAAATCTATAGGTACAACAATAAAAGTAGAAAAATTACAAAATAGTAATATTAAAGAGATAGATGAACTAAATGAAAACTTTAATGAAATGTCTAAAAAACTAAACCAAAGAACAAAGAAATTAGTTGATTCAGAGACAAAAAGGGTACTTTTAGAAAGGGACTCAAAGATTGATCCCTTAACAAAAACATATAATAGAAAATATCTAGATGAGTTTTCCAAAGATTATATAAATAAATTAGATGAGAATAGTTTCGTTTTATCTTTATTACTAATTGATTTAGATGATTTCAAAAATATAAATGACACTTATGGTCATGATATAGGCGATGAGGTTATAAAAAAGTTTATTGAGTATACAAAAAGTGTAATTAGAGAAGAGGATGCTATAGTTAGATATGGAGGAGATGAGTTTTTAATCATACTATCTAACTCATCATTAAAAGAAGCAAGAATTGTAGCAAAAAAAATCATAAATACAGTAAAAGAGAAAAACAATACACAATATAAATTTACTGTAAGTATAGGCTGCGCACAAAGTAATAACAAAGATAAAGATTTAAAAGATGTGATTAGAAGAGCCGATGAGTCATTGTATAAAGCAAAGGAGAGTGGAAAAGGTAAATTTATCTAAAATTCATAATAATATTGTATTTTTTAAACATTCTTAGTAATTTTCTTATAAAAAATCAACTCTGAATAAGCTAGTTTTATATAACTTTAACATAAAATATAACTTATGGATTTTTTTTAAGGAGAATTAGGATGAAAAAAGTATTAGGTTTAGCTCTTGCGACTACTTTAACTTGTGGTGTTGCAATGGCAAAAGAGATTAAAGTAGGTGCAGTTATGCCAATGTCTGGACCATTAGCTGCTTATGGTCAAGTAACTAACTTAGGGGTTGAGTTAGCACACAAACTACAACCAAAACTTAAAAATGGTGATACTATCAAATTAGTATTAATCGATAACAAAGGTGATAAGGTTGAAACTGCAAATGCTACAACTAGATTAATCTCATCTGATAATGTTGTTGCTATTTTAGGTGCACTTACTTCTACAAATACAGCACAAACTATCGCGATTGCTGATAAGAAAAAAGTTCCAGTTATTGCTTCTGTTGCTACAAATGATAGATTAACTGCTAGAAGAACTTTTGCAAATAGAGTATGTTTTACTGACTCATTCCAAGGTGAAGTTGTTGCAAACTATGCAAAGGACCAAGGTTATAAAACAGCTGTAGTTGTAGTTGACCAAGCACAAGTTTACTCTCTAGGACTTGCTAAGGCATTCCAAAAAGCATTTAAGAAAAGTGGTGGGAAAATTGTAAAAACTATTAGAGTTACTTCAGGTGATAAAGACTTTAAAGCTGTTGTTTCACAAATCAAAAGAATCAACCCAGACTTTATGTTTATGCCTTTATATCACCCAGAAGCTTCTATGATAGCTAGACAATCTAAGCAGTTAGGTTTAGATAAACCTATGTTTAGTGGAGATGGTGTTGCTAACCAAACTTTTATTGATTTAGGTGGTGAATCAGTTGAGGGTTATATGTTTACAGACTTCTTTGATTATACAAATCCTCCATCTCAAACTTCAGCAGACTTTGTTAAGTTCCACGAAAAAGAGACTGGTAAAGCTGAAATGAACTCATTTACAGCTTTAGGTGCAGATACTTATAATATTTTAATTGACGCAATGAACAGATGTGAAGATCCAACAAATTCTGTTTGTATTAATAAAGAAATCAAAAAAACAACTGATTTTGATGGTGTATCAGGGAAAATTACTATTGATGAAAATGGTAATGCTACAAGATCAGCGGTAATCAAAGAGATTAAAGATGGTAAAGCTAGCTTTAAAGCTACGGTTAACCCATAATCTTTTGATATGTCACTTAAAAGTCTAGCAAAAATTGCTAGACTTTTTTTTTGCTATAGGAAAAGCAATAGGGTTACTTTTTCTATTGTAAAAGTGTATTTTTTACAAACTAGGGAGTTTTGATGGATTTATTAACATTTATGCAACAAATGGTAAATGGATTTTCACTTGGATCTATGTACGCCTTGATTGCATGGTTATACTATGGTATACGGGGTTTTAAGGCTTATAAACTTTGCCCATGGTGATATTATGATGGTTGGTGCCTTTTTAGGTTATGCTTTTTTAGCAATTTTTGAATTACCTTTTAGTGTGGCAGTACTTCTTGCAGTTACACTATCTGCATTAGTTGGTGTATTAACAGATAAAATTGCTTATAAGCCTTTGAGAGAAGCTCCAAGAATCTCTTTACTTATTACTGCTATTGGTATCTCATTTTTCTTAGAAAATGCCTTTACAGTTTTTGCAGGTGGAGTACCAAGAGCCTTTCCTGTTCCAGAGTATATGGAAAATATCTTTAATGTAGCAGGTGTTACTTTTACTGTATCTTCTATCATGGTTCCTGTAGTTACTTTGATTTTACTTGTGGGTATTTTATTTGTACTTTATAAAACAAAATATGGTATGGCAATTAGAGCTTTATCATTTGATTTTAAAACTGTAAATCTTATGGGAATTGATGCAAATATGATTATCTCTATTGTATTTGCTTTAGGTTCTGCACTTGCTGCTGTTGGTGGTATTTTTTGGGTAGTAAATTATCCTTCTGTTGAACCTATGATGGGTGTTTTAGTTGGACTTAAAGCCTTTGCTGCTGCTGTTGTTGGTGGAATTGGTTCTGTAACAGGAGCTGTTATTGGTGGATTTATTATTGGATTTACTGAAGTTGTTGTTATTGCTTTTTGGCCTGAGCTTGGTGGTTATAAAGATGCTTTTGCATTTATTTTCTTAATTTTAGTTCTTATTTTTAAACCAACTGGAATTATGGGTGAAGATTTAGAAAAGAGTAGGTTTTAATCATGGTAAACGATACAATATTTACAAAACAAAGATTAATCAATTTAAGTTTAATAGTAGTTGCTATTTGGTTTACGTGGTTCGCTCAAGTAGCATTTGATGATTATACTGTAAGAATTATCAACAATGTTGCTATTTTTGTTATTTTAGCAGTTTCATATAACCTTATAAATGGTGTAACAGGGCAGTTATCACTTGAACCTAACGGATTTGTTGCAGTAGGTGCCTACGTAACAGCAATTTTAACTTTAGATGCAGATACTATGCTTTATCAGTTCTATTTAGAAGATCCATCTGAGTGGGTTTTAGCCCTTCAAGCTGATTTTGCTTGGGCACTACTTTTTTCAGGTATTATCTCTGCACTTTTAGCATTAACTCTATCTTTTCCTGTATTTAGAGTAAGAGGGGATTATTTAGCTATTGTTACTTTAGGTTTTGGTTTTATTATTAAAATTTTAGCTATAAATAATCCACAAATTACAAATGGTTCATTAGGACTAAACGATATTCCAGAGTTTTCAAATCTTTACTGGACAGGTGGAATTGCTATTTTTACAGTACTTGCAATTTTAAATGTAATTTATTCAAAATATGGAAGAGCTATGAAAGCTGTAAGAGATGATGAAGATGCAGCTACAGCTATGGGAATCAATACATTTAAAACAAAAACTTTAGCATTCTGTACTTCAGCATTTTTTGAGGGTGTTGGTGGTGGTTTATTAGCTGCACTTTTAACTTCAATCAGTCCAGATCTATTTACATTCTTACTTACATTCCAGTTACTAATCATCATTATTCTTGGTGGATTAGGTTCAACTACAGGAGCAATTATAGGTACTATTTTTGTAATGGCAGGACTGGAATGGATGAGATTCTTAGATGAACCTATGAATATCTTTGGTTTCCAAACAGAGGGAACACCTGGAATGAGAATGGTTGTATTCTCACTTATTTTAATTATTGTAATGTTGTTTGCAAGAGAGGGTCTTATGGGTAAAAAAGAGTTATTTGACCTTAAGATTTTCAAGAGAAAAAAGGGGAGTAAATGATTTTAGAAGTATGTAACGTAACTAAGAAATTTGGAGGAGTTACAGCTATAAATGACACCTCTTTTCATGTGAACTCTAAAGAGATTTATGGTCTTATTGGTCCAAATGGGGCTGGTAAGACTACAATGTTTAATATAATCACAGGAAATTATCAGCCAACAAAAGGGCATGTGAAGTTTCATGGACAAACTTTAAATGGTATAAAACCACATAAAATTGTACATAGAGGAATTGCAAGAACATTTCAAAATATAAGATTATTTAAATCTATGACTGTACTTGATAATATTTTGATAGGTTTTGATTATCAAGCTTCATATACTTATTTAGAGGCAATGCTTAGATTTCCAAGATTTTTCTTAGAAGAGAGAAGAGTTAGAAAAAGAGCTTTTGAAATTATGAAAGTGCTTGGTATCGAAAAACACGCAGATGAAATGGCAACATCTTTATCTTATGGACAGCAAAGAAAAGTTGAGATTGCAAGGGCATTAGCAGCTGCTCCTCAACTTTTACTTTTAGATGAGCCAGCAGCTGGTATGAATCCAAATGAGACTCATGAGTTAGGTGAGCTTTTCTTCAAGATTAGAGATGAATTTGATGTTACTATTTTATTGATTGAACATGATATGAAGTTTGTAAACAAGCTTTGTGATAGGGTGATGGTTCTTGATTATGGAAAAACTATTTTTGAGGGTGATATCAAAGATGCCATTAAAGATGAAGAAGTTATAAAAGCTTACCTTGGAGATTTTAAACATGCTTAAAGTAAAAGATTTAAAAGTATATTACGGATTAATAAATGCAGTAAAAGGTATAGACTTTGAAGTTGGTGAGGGACAAATCGTATCTCTTATTGGAAGTAACGGTGCTGGTAAAACTTCAACTTTGCAATCAATAGTAAATGATGTTAAAAAAACAGGAAAGATTGAGTATATAAATCAAAATATTTCAAAGATGAAGACTCACAAAATCATTCAAAATAATATTGCATTAGTTCCTGAGGGACGAAGGTGTTTTCAGAATTTAACTATTGAAGAAAATTTAAGAATGGGTGCTTTTAACAATGATGATAAGTTTGAAGAGTTAATGAAACATATGTTTGAACTTTTTCCAAGATTAGTAGCTAAAAAAGGTCAATTAGCAGGGACTATGAGTGGAGGTGAACAGCAAATGTTAGCAATTGCTAGAGCTTTAATGTCAAGTCCAAAACTTTTAATGCTTGATGAACCTTCACTAGGACTTGCACCTAAAATTGTAGGAGAGTTATTTCAAACAATTGATAGGGGCATAAGCTACAAAAAGGTTACCTTTTGGTAACCTTTCATTCCAAAAATATTATTTATTTTTTGTTAACTAAAAATATATAAAATTAATATGTAAAATAAATCAGGAAAGAACATAGATGTTATTAATGAGATTAGAATCAAAAGAGAAGTTCTCTTTCTTACAATTAGCCCACTACATCGCAAGAGTTGATAATAAGTTTGGTGAAAAAGAAGAAGAGATTATTAGAGAGTACTGTGATGAAATGGGTATAGAATATATTGACTCTTTTGATATGGATAGTTTTTGTTTAGATGATATTCTAAATGATTTTAAGTCAAAGAAAAGTCAAAAAATTGTACTTTTAGAGATTATGATATTGATTCATATTGATAACAATTTTGATATAAATGAACAAGAGTTAATTAAAAAAATCAGTACAAAGTTTGATATTTCTTTAGAGGATGCAAGTGATTTCTCTCAGTGGGGAAAATCTGTTGCAATGTTATATGAGGTTGCAAAAATATTTATAAATGAAGAAAAAAAGGCTAAATAAGTAGCTTTTAAACTTTATTAGTAGGTAATTTTGATAAAATTCAATTATGGACATAATTGAAACATTAAATACTAAACTTGATAAGTTACTATACGAATATGATAAGCTAAAAGTTGAGAACCAATCTTTAAAGCAAGAGTTGGACAACTTGAAAAATGAAAATGATGAATTAACACGTAATAATCAAGATATGTTTCTTAGAATTGATAGTACACTAACTTTAACAAAGGCGCAAAAAGGTGAATAACGAGATTACATTTTATATTAATCATAGAGCTTATACTATCAATGTAGACGAAGAGATGCAAGAACAACTTACAAAATATTTGGAATTAGATAAAGAAAATAATACAAAAGATTTATTAGCTGCTTATATTAGAATTACACAAGAGTACTTAACTTTTAAAAAAGATGTTGAAAATATATCAGATAAATTAGCAAGATTTTAATGAAAAACTCTTTTTCTTTACTAGAATTGATTATAGCTGTTTTAATCATCTCTATTATTACAGCATTTATTGCTTCAAAATATACTAACCTTTTTAATAGTGCAAATATCACAAAGCTAAAAGCAAATGTTTCTTTAATAAGAAATGGCATAACTAAATTAAAACAAGAGAAAGTATTACTGCAAGATTATAGTTTGATTAGTAGTTTAGATGATGAACCAGTACAGACAAAGACAAAACTTTTTTCAAATGTTCTTTCAAACCCTATAAACTCTACAACAACTCTATTAAAAGAGAGTGGTAAGTGGTTTAAACAAACCAATATTTTGTATGGTTATTATATTTCAAAAGATAAGAGTATATATTTTGAATTTAAGGATTTGAACTTTTATTGTAAAAAGCCTAAAGATTTATGCGAGGAGTTATTTTGATGTATTATTATGAAGTATCACTTTTAAAATCTCCTTTAAATAAACTAACCTATGAATCAAAAAATGAGATACAAACAGGCACAAAAGTTTTAGTAAAATTAAGAAATAGAAAAAATCTAAGTGAAGCTGTAGTTATAAACCAAGTGGATAAACCAAGCTTTAAATGTGTAGGTATAGATGAGATAACAGATGAGTATTTTAGTGATAAGATGATTCAGATATCAAAATTTATATCTCAATATTATGTATGCTCTTTAGGTGAGGCTTTAAGTATCTACAGCCCTTATAATAGAAATATAGAAGAGTCTAAAGAGGGTTTTAGTTTTGATTTTGATATCAAACTATCAAAAAAGCAAGAAGAGGCTTTTGATTTTTTAAAGAAAAAACATCAAGCTTTACTTTTTGCTAATACAGGCTCAGGAAAGACTGAAATTTATATAAAAGCTATTCAAGAACACTTAAACAGTGGTAAACAAGCAGTACTACTTATGCCAGAAATCTCTTTGACTCCACAAATGCAAAAGCGTTTAGAAAAAGTTTTTGATACAAGTATTGCTATTTGGCATTCAAAAATAACAAAAAAGAAAAAAGCAGAGATTTTAGAAAAATTACAAAAAAATGAAATAAAACTAATAGCAGGAGCAAGATCTTCACTGTTTTTGCCTTACAAAGAATTAGGAATAATAGTAGTTGATGAAGAGCATGATGACTCTTATAAAAGTGATTCTAAACCAAGACTTAATACAAAAGATATAGCAATATATATTGCAAAAAAGTATGATTTACAGCTTATTTTAGGAAGTGCTACAGTCTCAACTAGTTCTTTTAATAAAATACCTTATTTTAGACTTGAAGAGACATTTTTTAAAACTAAAAAAAATTATACTTTTGATGATAGTGATGCTAATTTATCACCTGAAATTATAGATAAAATAGCAAAAACAGTAGATACAAATAATCAAGTTATAGTCTTTTTACCCACAAGAGCAAATTTTAAGTATCAGATTTGTACTTCTTGTGGAAAATCTGTGGAGTGTCCTTACTGTTCTGTATCTATGAGTTTACATAAAAACGATTTGGCGTTGAAGTGTCATTATTGTGGCTATGCACAACAAATACCTGATAGTTGTCCCTCTTGTAATAATGGGATAATTCATAACTTAAGAGTTGGAACTGCTCAAATTGAAGAGGAGTTAAAAGAGATTTTTCCAAACAAAGCTATAAAAAGATTTGATAGGGATGAGATAAAAACAAATACACAATTAAAAAAGATATTAGAGGATTTTAATAAATCAAAAATTGATATTTTAGTTGGCACTCAAATGTTATCAAAAGGTCATGACTATCATAATGTAACTTTAGCTGTTGTATTAGGTATAGACTCTGTTTTAAATATGAATTCATATAAATCAAGGGAAAAAGCACTATCTTTACTTATTCAAATTGCAGGTAGAAGTGGTAGAAAAGGTGAGGGTGAAGTAATCATTCAAACTAAAAATGAGGATTTTTTCGATTATTATCTAAATGAGTCAAACTATGAAGAGTTTTTAGAGAGTGAATTGGAGTTTAGAGAAGAGTTATATCCTCCATATATGAAAATGGCAAAAGTTATTTTTGCTAGTAAAAATGGCTTAAGAGCAAAAGATGAGATGGATACTTATGTTAAGTTTTTTAAACAAATAAGTGAGATTGAAGTAGTTGGCTTTGGACAAAATGCAATCTTTAAAATGGCAAATAAGTATCGATACGAAATTATTTTACGTTCGAAAAATGTAAAAGAGCTGCTAAAAGCACTTCATAGTATTACTTCACCTATAGCAATAATTGATATGGATACTAACCAATAAAAATAGGATGAATTTAATCTTATATTAGTTAATTTATTGTATAATCGGCAAAATTTTTAGGAGATATTGATGGCATATACAAAAGAAGATTTTAAAAAATTAGTAGAAGATATTCAAGCACAAGACTGGTATAGAAATCCAATTGGATTTGGTATTGCAAAAGTAGATAGAGGGCAGTTAAATCCAGAAAAAATATTACAAGCAAACTATCCGTTAGTAAACTGGGAAGAGAACTTTGGAAGTGCTGCTGTTTTATTAAATGCATTAAAACAAGCAGGTGAAAATGTAGATACATCAAAGTCAGAATTAGTTTGTAGTATTTCTGATGAGTTTTTGACACAAGCTATAGAGAGCTTTAGACCATATATTCCAGAAGCAAAAGGTGAAGCTCATAAAAATGTTCAAGTTATTTCAACATTAGCTTCACTACCAATTGATTCTGGATTAACAGCTGATGATTATAAAGTAGTATTTATATTTGAAGATGAAGCACCTTTAAGTGCTGAAACAGTATATTTAAAACTTTATGCTTTATCATTAGGAAAAGCACCATTAAGATCATTAAACTTAAATGGAGCATTTGGACAATTAGAAAATTGTGCATGGGTTGGAAATCAACCAATTGAATTAGACTGGTTAAGAGAAAATGAAATTTCATTAAAATTATCAGGTAAATACCCAAGCATTACAAAAGTTGATAAATTCCCTCAATTCTTAGATCATATTATCCCAGCTGATAATACTAGAGTTTTAGATACAAATAAAGTAAGATTTGGTGCTCAATTAGCAGCAGGTACAACTGTAATGCCAGGTGCAGCTTATATTAACTTCAACGCAGGAACAGAAGGTGCTGTTATGGTTGAGGGTAGAATCTCATCATCTGCTAAAGTTGGAGCTGGTTCTGATGTTGGTGGTGGTGCTTCTATTTTAGGTGTACTTTCAGGTACTGATGGTGTTCCTGTAACTATTGGTGAGAACACACTATTAGGTGCTAACTCTTGTACAGGTACAGCTATTGGTGATTCTTGTATTTTAGATGCAGGTGTAACAATCTTACCAGGTACAAAAATCACATTATCTCAAAAAGCAGTAGAGCAACTAAAAGAGATTAATCCAGATAAAGAGATTAAAGAGTTAATGAGAGGTATGGACTTCCAGGGAGTAAATGGGGTACACTTTAGACAAAACTCAGTTACAGGTCAAATTATTGCTATGAGATCAACAAGAGAAGTTAAGTTAAACGAAGACTTACACTAATTAAATATATTTTAATAAATTCAAAAATATTAAAAGGCAAGAGATAAATTTCTTGCCTTTTTTTATAACCTTATTTTAAAGACTAATTTATGATAGAACTTTCAAATATTTCAAAAAGCTTTGCAGATAAACAGTTATTTACAAATTTAAACTTTAGACTAAACAAAGGTGATAAAGTAGGCTTTGTAGGTAGAAATGGTAGTGGTAAATCTACTTTATTTAAGATGATATTAAATGAAGAACATCAAGATGATGGTGAGATTAATATCCCTAAAGGTTATAAAATTGGTGCTTTAAAACAGCACATAGATTTTAAAGAGAGTACCGTAAGAGAAGAGGGTGCTTTAGCCTTAAGCCAAGAGGATAAGTATAGTGTATATAAAGTAGAAAAGATACTTTTTGGGCTAGGTTTTTCCCATGAGGATTTAGATAAATCTCCTAAAAGCTTTTCAGGAGGTTATCAAATAAGAATTAACCTTGCTAAACTTTTAGTTACAAAGCCTGATTTGTTACTTTTAGATGAGCCAACAAACTACTTAGATATTGTCTCTTTGAGATGGTTAAAAAATTTCTTAAAAGCATTTGACGGAGAAGTTATTATTATCACTCACGATAGAGATTTTATGGATAGTGTAACAACTCATACAATGGGATTAGTTAGAAAAAAGCTTGAAATTATTGCAGGTGATACAAAAAAGTTCTATGCTCAACTTGAAGCAAATGATGAGCATTTTGAAAAACAAAAAGCAACTCAAGAGAGAAAAAGAAAAGAACTTGAAGAGTTTATAGCAAAAAATAAAGTTAGAGCTTCAACTGCTGCACAAGCACAATCAAAACAAAAAGAGCTTGATAAGATGGAAGATCTAGGTTCTTTACAAAATGAGGCAACTTTAGATTTTGATTTTAACTATAAAGATACTCCCTCAAAAGTACTACTTGATGTTAAGGATGTTTCATTTGGTTATGATGAAACTAATCTTTTATTTAAAGATATATCTTTTTGTTTAAACAAGGGTGAGACTATTGGAATTATAGGTAAAAATGGTAAAGGTAAGTCAACTCTTTTAAATACAATTGCTGGTGAATTAAAACATTTAAGTGGAAAGGTTGATTTTCATACTTCTGCATCTTTAGGACATTTTGGACAAACAAATATTGATCATCTAAATTTAGAAAATACAATTATGGATGAAATATATTTAGGAAATGCAAAGTTACCTGAATCAAAAATCAGAGCTATTGCAGGATCTATGATGTTTAGTGGAGATGATATAAAAAAGAAAATATCTGTTTTATCAGGTGGTGAAAAAAGTAGAGTAATGCTAGCTAAGATATTAGCTACTGATGTAAACTTACTATTTTTAGATGAACCAACAAACCACCTTGATATGCAATCAATTGATGCATTGAAAAAAGCTATTAAGAATTTTAAGGGCTCTTGTCTTATTGTTACGCACTCTGAAAGTTTACTTCGTGAATTATGCGATAGTTTGATAATCTTCTCAAAAGGAAGTGCAAGCTATTTTGATAGAGGATATGATGAGTTCTTAGAAAAGATTGGTTGGGAAGAGGAAGAACAAGAAAAGAAAAAGAAAGCAACTCCTAAAATAAATAAAAAAGAGAATAAAAAATTAAGAGCACAAATAATTCAAGAAAGAAGCAAAGAAACTTCACCTTTAAAGAAGAAGTTAGAAAAGCTAGAAAATGAAATTATGGAACTTGAAGATGATGTTAGTTTACAACAAGAAGAGCTAATCAAAGCTTCAAATGAGGGTGATAATAGTAAAGTAATAGAACTATCTCAAACAGTCACAAAAAATGAGAAACTTGTAGAAGATAAGTTTGAACAGCTAGAAATAACTCAACATAAATTAGATGAAATAGAAGAGCAGTATCAAAAAAGATTAGATAAGTTATAAGATAGTTTTTGTTATTATGAAATAAAATAGAGAATATTATGAAAATAGAAAAGCTTTTTTCAAACCTTAGTTATCATAAAGATTTTATTTTTTATCTTTTTGAACACAGGGATAAAGCTGTTTATCTTGATGAGTGTGAAAAGTTTATCTCTTATGAAAAGTTAGAGGTTTTAGAAAATTTTGAGATAATAGAAAAGATTGATGATAAGATATTTTTAGATAATAGAGTTATTAATTTTTTAGAAAACTATTTAAATATTGATGAAAATATTGAAACTTCAGTTATTTTCGAAAAACTTGAAAATCTAAAACATAAAATTGATATATTAGTAGAGTACAAGCAGAAGCAAAACACACTAATACCTCAAATAAGAAGAGAACTTAAAAAGTGTGATTTTATACTGACCCAAAATCTTTTTAAGCTTCGTATTCATATAGATAGGGTCTATAAAAATATTGATAATTTTTCATTAAAACTAAAAGAGCTAAAGTTTTATGAAAAAAAACTAAAAGAGCTTACATCTACACTTAAAGAGTTTGATAAGTTTTTACACCTTTACCATTCAAGACTTAGTCTGTTTTATAATAGTGAGCTAAATAATGTTTTAAAAACTGTTCAAGCTAATTTTATACAAATAAATAAATCCCTTATTCCTCTTACTCAAGATGTATGTGAATATATAAATAAAGCTATTAGTAAAAATATATTTATAGAAAAAATTACAAAACTAAAAGAGTTGAAAGATAATCTAACCATAAAAGAGAATAGTGATATTTTAAAACAGTGTGAGAAATTTGATATTTTACAAAATAGTATATCTGTAAAGACAAGATTAGATGATGATATACTAAGAGATGAAAGTTTCAAGAAACTTCTAGATAAATCTTTTATGAAACCAAAAACAAAAAAAGCTTCAAGTATAGTATTTCATGAACAAAAAGAGGTGTCTGACTTTGTAAATATTTATAATCTACATCTATCATTTAAATTTTCAAATCAAAATCTAATAGAGTTTTTATTAAGTAATAATGAGCTAAAAACAAAAGATTTTGAAGAACTTATGCAGATATATTGTAGAATGATACTTTTACATGAAAGCGAGTATATAATAGAAAATAAGACTATTAATCATCAACAAACAAGATTTAAAACTGTATATTATAAGGGATAGTTTATGGATTTAAATAAACAACAAACAATTTTGATTTTCAATCATCTAAAAGAGGGAAGGTTTTTATCTCAAAACTCTCCAAATAAAGAGCAAGCCAAACTTTATATATATGTGGAAAAATATTATGAAAAGTTAAAAGAGTTATATGAATATATTGGTATGAGTCTAAAACTTAAAAATGGGTACTGTTATTTTTCAAGTATAGAAAACAAAGAGCAAAAACTATTAATTATATACGATATGATAGATTTTCTTAGCTTTTTTTATCACTATGATCCTATGTTTGGTGTTGGAAGTCGTATTAGCATAAGTGATATAGAAAATAGAGTCAAAGATGATGTAACTTTAAAAATAAAACTTGATAGGCTAAAAAATTTAAGTGGCGATACCTTAAAAGATAATATCACTTCACTTTTAAATAAAATGGAAAAAAGAGGTTTTATCTCAATAGAAGATGAATACTTACAATCATATATTGTGCTTGATAGCTGTGATTATCTTATGGAGTTTTTTGATAAAATTGAGATAAAGCAGTAAGAAATAGAAAATGGATTTTGATACTTAAGTAAAAACTTAAAGTTTTTAAATCAAAATTGATTATAATAGAGTAATAAGTAAGGGATTAATAAAATGACAAAAATAGATATACTAACTTTTCTAGAACAAAATAAACAACAGATACAAGAAAAATTTGGTGTTGAAAAAATAGCACTTTTTGGAAGCTATGCAAAAGATTGTGCTAATGAAAGTAGTGATATAGATATAGCTATTGAGTCAAAACAGAAAGACTTTTTCATAAGGGAAGACTTGCGTGAATATCTTGAAAAACATTTTAAAAAATCAGTTGATGTAGGATATATTGATAGTTTTAGAGAGTTCTATAAACAAAAGATATTAAAAGAACTTATCTATGTCTAAGAAAAAACAAAGAGATTTAGAACTTTTTATAGTAGATATATTTGTAGCAGTACATAAAATCAAACGCTATACACTTAAATTTAATAATGCAGAGGATTTGAGATTTGACAGCTTGCATTGGGACGCTACAATAAGAGAACTTGAAATTATAGGTGAATCACTAAACAATCTACTTAAAGATGAAAGTTTTTTGAAAAAAGCTCCCAAGTATTTTAGAAAAGTAGTTAATTTTCGTAATGCTATTTCTCATGGCTATTTTGGAATAGATGAGGAAGAGGTTTGGAGTATTATTAAGAATAGACTTGATATTTTAATAAAAGACACTTTATATATTTGTGAAAACTTAATTGATTTAAGTACTGCAATTGAAACTCAAATATTAGAATATAAAAGACTTAAAGATGTAGATACTGTTGAATTTTTATATAATATTAAAAAGAAACCTATTAATTAAAAATGAGTCTTAATAATAACAAAAAATCAAAAAAAGATGATTGGAAAGTAGAACAGTATACTATATATTAGAGATATTGAAGCTTTTGTTAGTATAGAAGAAGTACATTTTTTTATATAAAGGGTGATGATTTAGAATCAATTGAAAGCAATTTAAAAGAATCAGTAGCTTAAAAAAGTGGACATTGGGAGATAACTGATGAACGGTCTTAAACAAGTAATTTTAATAAAGTCTGCAAAATTTGATTTTGCTAGTGTGAATGTGGAAGGAAATTCTCTTTTTATTGGGGCAAATGGTGCTGGGAAAACTACACTTTTAAGGGCTATTTTATACTTTTATACAGCTTCTTCAAATGGTCTTGGAATTAGTTCTAATAAAAAAATATCTTTTAGCGATTACTATTTTGAGTATGAAAACTCTTATATAATCTATGTGTATAAAAAAGATGATAAGTATGTGTTAGTAACTACTTATAAAGATGGAAATATAAAGTTTAGATTTACTCTTTTTAATACAATGCCAAATATAAAAGAGATATTTATAAAAGATAATAAGCCAATAGATACAGCCTCCTTATGGCTTAAGTTAAAAGAGCTTGGGGTTTGTAGTAATATTATTCAAAATGGTTCAAAATATAAAGAGATACTTTATAGTAAAAATCATAAAGATAAGATGTTTAGTCTATTTGAGGCTAAGGGGTATGAGAGTTTTACAAAAACATTATCCAATATTTTTATAAACTCTAAAGTCGATAGTGATGCTATAAAAAAAGTGATAGTCTCATCTTTAAATATTGATAGTAGCATTGATTTATCACAAGTTCATAGGCATTTGAGTAAATTTAATAATCTTTTTGAAGATATAAAATCTTATGAATCAAATACGGTACACATTAAAAAAATTATAGAGCTTTTAGATGAGTATGAAAAAACTTATGGGCTATTAGCTGATGATATGGCAACACTATGCAATTCTAAAAATCTTACAAAATCTTTACTTGATGATATAAATATAGATATAGAAAAGCTAAAAGATGAGAAAAAACAGTATAAGGAAAAGTTTGAGTATGAACAAAGCCTTTATCACAAAAGAAAAGATAGATTAAATCAAACAAAAGGTGCCCTTGATAGTTTTATAAAAGATATAAATAGTAAAGTAGAGTATTATGAAAAGCAAAATATCAAAGATAAGATATCTCTTTATGATAGTTTAGATTTAAAGAAAAGTGAATTAAAAAGTATTATAGATAAAAAAGATTTTTTAACCAAAGAGTTTGAAGATTTACAAAAAAATCATGAACTGCAAATATCCTCTATAAAAAATAGTTTTGAAACCTCAAAAAACTCATTAGATACTAAAATATTTGAGCAAAAAGAGAAACAAGAAAAAGAGATATCTAGCCTTAAGCAAAACCAAGCAAAGGATATAGAACTTATTAATGAAAAGTTTCAAAAGGACTCTTTTGAAATAAAAGATAGCCAAAATCAAACCTCTTCAAATATAGCAAGTTTATCTTATGAGATAAAAACTTTGAAAAAAGAAGCTTTTGTATATAAAGATGAGCAAAGATACACAGACTATTTTAAAGAAAAAGAAGAGTTGGAAAAACAAATTGATAAAGCTAAGCAAGAGATAAAGCTTCTTGACAAAGATATTTCAAATAGTAGTGCAATTTATGATAATAAAATGCAAACTTTAGAACAAAACTATCAAAAAAATCAAGATGATTTAAACAGACAAATAGAAAACTTAAAAGCTATTTTATATCCAAATAAAAATAGCTTAATAGAAAAGATTTATAAAAATAGTAATTCAAGTCAAAAATATATACACTTCTTAAAAGATGAGATTTTAAAAAGCAATTTAGAGGTTGAGTTTAAAGAGGATACAAACTCTATTTTTGAGTTTGAACCACTTCAACAAGATTATCAAAAAAGTGATTTAGAACAAAATTTACAAAAACTTAAAACACTAACTCAAAAAAAGCAAAAAGAGTTTATAAAACAGAAGCAAACTTTGCAAAAAGAGTTAAAAAGTTTTGAAACTAAAATATACAAAACTAAAAAAGAGTTAAACGAACAGATAAAATCTTCTCAAGTAAAACTAACTACTATAAATACTAAATTAAATACTATGAATGAGGAGAAAATAAATCAAAAACAGATATTTGAACAAAACAAAAAGTCTAAAATAGCTAATCTAAAAAAAGAGATAGAAGTTTTAGAGTTAGAGTTACAAAGTCAAAATGATATTCAAAGTACTCTTTTAAAAACAAAAGATAATAGTATAAAACAAACAAAATCCTACTACACTAAGCTAATAAAAAAAGTAATAGATGAAAATACACCAATAATCAATAGCTTTTTAAATGAGATAAAAAAACAAGAGGAACAAAAAAAGAAAAGTTTAAAAGAACAAGAAAATATTTATCATAATCTTTTAAAGAAAAATAGTGTGGATACAAGTAAATTAAAAGAGCTTGAAATAAAGCAATTAAAACTACAAGAGTCTATAGAAACTCTGCAAGGCTATCAAACTATCATAATAGAGTATAGAAAAGATAAATTCGAGTATATAGATAAACTTTATAGTAAAAAACAAAAGCTAAAAGCTATAAAAAAAGATATAGAAGAACTTACTTTAGAGTTTGATAAAACTTCATCATCACTAAAAAAGAAAGTAAACAGAGTTGATCAGTTATTAAGTGTTAAAAATGAAGAAAAAAATAGTCATAATTATCAATTAAAAAGGGTAGAAGAGTTTGAAAAAACTACAACTTTTAATGATTGTATGAATTGGGGAGTAAAATATGCCCCAAATGAGCATAATGAGCAACCAAGTATGTTAATTCAAAGAATAGATAATAGTGTCTCAAGATATAGAAGTTATTATACAAAAGTACAAAATATCTTAGGTAAACTAAACTCTATTTTTGATAATAGTTTAAATATTACAAGAAAACTTGATGCTATAGAGTGTGCATATAGCATAAAAGAGTATCACGAGAGTAAAAGAGTAGTGAATGCAAAAAGTTTGCTTACTCAAAATCTAAATCAAATTATAAGTGATATTGTAAAAGAGTATGATAAGCTATTGCAATCTCAAGGGAAAATAGAGTCTTTAATCAAAAAGATAACAAAGATATTTGATGAGATACAAATAGGTGTGATTAATACTTTAGCACTTAGATATTTAAAAACAAATAATAAAATTATCGAGACTTTTAGTGCAATAAAACAAGAGAATGAACAAAATAGTCTATCTTATACTATGGACTCTTTATTTGCTTCAAAAGATAATAGCAAAACTATCATAGATCTTTTGAAAAAACTAATAGATTTAATAGATTTTGAGAAAAATTTACAAAAAATAGATATAGAAGATAGTTTTATTTTAGAGTTTAGAGTAGTTGAAAATGGCAATGACTCAAAATATGTACCATCACTTGATATGGTTGGCTCAAATGGTACGGATGTATTAGTTAAAAGTATGATATATGTGGCTATGCTTTATATATTTAAACAAAAAATTACAAAAAAAGAGTTGAGCTTTCAAGTAATACTTGATGAGGTAGGGATACTATCTCAAAGTTATCTAAAAGAGTTAATAGAGTTTGCCAATAAAAAAGGAATAGTTTTTGTAAATGGAGCACCTGATGAAAAGCTAATAGGAACTTATAAGCAAGTAAGCTTAATAAGTAAAATAGATAAAATCTCAGTGGTTAAAGAGTTGATTTTAAAATGAGATATATAAAGACTTTATTAAAATTAAAAGAGTTTAAAGAGCTAAATTTTTCACAAGTACCTACAAATCTCATGAAGCAGCTAAAAGATGAAAATCTTATTGATATAAAAACAGTCTCAGCAAACAAAAAAAAGATAATAGTAAAAGAGCAATTTTTAATAAAATATAAAGATTTAGAAAAAATACAAAACTCATCTACAAGAGCCCAGCTTTCAAAAATAAGCCATTCAAAAAAAGTGAAAATATCACCACAAGACGGATTGTATCTAAATGGTATTTGTAAGATAGAAGGTGTTCAGCTTCCACTTTTTAAGAATAGTGCTCTGTTTTTAAAAGAGTTTCCAAAAATTTCAAAAGATATTTTAGTCATAGGACTTGAAAACTTTGAAAACCTTATATATTTTGAGTCTTTGTTAAACTATTTTCAAGATGATAATATCCTTTTTATATATAGAAATGGTGCTATGTTAAAGTTTTTAGAATCAATTGAAAATGAAATTATTTATTTTGGTGATTTTGATTTAGCAGGTATAAGTATTTATCAAAAAGAGATTTTACCAAGATGTAGAAATGTTACATTTTTCATTCCAAATAGTATAGAAGAGATAATTATAAAAAATGGTTCAGTCGATTTATTTAAAAAACAGTATAATAAATACAAGAATATAAAAAGTGAAGATGAAAGTATTCAAAAGCTAATAGATATTATAAATAAATATCAAAAAGCTATAGAGCAGGAATATTTTATCATTTAGGTATAAAATACATTACCGTTTCATAAATACCTTCCATATAATGTCTAAGGTATATATCATAATCCTCTCTAATACTTAGTATTAAGTTTGGCACTTCATACCAATCACTTGCTTTATGATAAACACATATAGCTAAG
Organism: Arcobacteraceae bacterium; assembly: GCA_041694355.1. Taxonomy (GTDB): domain Bacteria; phylum Campylobacterota; class Campylobacteria; order Campylobacterales; family Arcobacteraceae; genus Arcobacter_B. Next base: position 19,839 of record JASMTK010000097.1, read on the forward strand.
ATAGGATGATATTGTTTTATTGTGTTTCTAGCACCCTTTAAAGCTTTTATTTCATCGCCTTCAATATCAAGCTTTATAAAGTCTATTTTCTCTTTTATAAGATTATCTATAGTATTTATATTCTGGGTTTGATAATCATGTCTACAGTCATATTGTGTTAATTCTAGTTTATCTTTTATTAGATTTTTTTTATCTCCTAAACCACAATTTATAAACTCAATGTTCTTTAAATTACCATAGTTTTTTTTAGCAATTTTTATATGAAGTTCACTTGGCTCAACACAATAAATCTTTCTAAAATCAGGGTAGTTTTTTAAAATAAACTCTAAAGTATCACCTATATATGCTCCTCCATCTAAAAAAGAGATGTTTTTTATAGGAGGTATTATCTCTTTATCAAAGTATTGGCTTTCATGATTGTTTGTAAAGCTTTGCATAAACTCTATATTAAAGCTTATTTTGAAGTTTATGACTTTTGTAAATACCTCTTTTGACTTATCATCTTTTAGTAATTCATAAGTATTAAGATAGTTTGCTTTGTTATTTTTAAAATCATCTTCAAAGTCATCAATAAATGGAGGTGAGGGTAGAGTTAGATTACTGTATTTATAAAAACTTAGGTAATTAAAATTTTTATATCCTAGTTTATCAAGTCTATCTTTTACTTCTAAAGGACTTCCTGTGACAGCACAAAGAATTAGTGAGTTCTTCTTAGGAACATCTTCTATTTGTAAAATATGTTTTTTCTTAGAGCTTTGAATCCTTGTAAAATCATCAATAATACCATCAACTTCAATTTGTTTGGCAACAGCCTTACCTAATTTATTTATACCTAAAATATACTTTTTTATATTTTTTGAGTTTATAAAAAGATTTGTTAGCTCTTTATTTTCTATATCTATGTATTCAGGATTTATTAGCTTCATAAACTGTTAGCTTTTTGTAAGAAGCTTTAAACTTTTTGCATTAAAGAGTTTTAATGTATCACTTTTCATAGCTTTTAGCTCTGTTGAGAAACCGTTATTTGCAAATAAAACATATATATCAACATCTAATCCAATTTCATCACACTCTTGAACTAATCTATTTAAAGTTGCTTTTTTTATTTTTGAGTTAGTATTCTTACAAACTCCTGCAATAACTTTATCTGATTTTGTTTTTACAACAATATCAATTTGTCTACTTTTATCCCAGTATTTACCTAAATCTTTTATTCCCTCACTTGTAAAAAACTCATCAGTATATTCTAAACATAACTCTTCAAATATAAAATCCTGAAATACTGTAAAGTTATTTTTAAATCTTTCCTCAAACTCTTTATAGTTTTTATCCCTAATACCTTTATAAATTGGAGAGACAAATCCAAACCAAAACCTTAAAAAAGCAGTAGTAAAGAGTAGTTTTTTAGCTGTATTACTATTATCAATATTTTTAGCAAGAAAGTTAAATGATGATTCAACCTCAATAATACCTTTATCACATAAGTTGTCTACACTAGTCATTCCCTCTTCAAAACTTACGTGAGCTCTTTTAAAAGATGAGTTTGTTCTTCTATCACTTAAAGCAATTTCTGTTAATATAGCATGGTCTATATGATAACCACCTGTTAGGGTATGAATATGTTTTTTTAACTCTTCATAGTTATCTAAAATGTGAGCTTTTATTAACTCTTCTATAGGTTTTTCTATATCTATTTTTATATCATATCCACCAAAAACACTAAAGTATTTTATCGCTGTTTGCATATCCTTAGGATTGTTTTTTTTACAAAAAAGAGCAAACTGCTTTTTTGTTGATTCATTAATTAAAAAAATATTTTTTCCTTTTATATTTGTAGAGGTTAGAATTATATTCTAAATAAGTCTCTAGGGTTTATATGGTAAGAGTTTTTAGTAGCTTGAAATGTAAGATTGTTATTTACTCTACCCACAACGTAACCTTTTTTTATCCACTTTCCTACTCTTAAAGTAGGGGCAATTTCATCCAAGTGAGAATATATAGTATGTAGTCCATTTTTATGCTGTACAATTACAACATTTTCTAACATACCTGCATTTTTTTTAGCATATACTACTTTCCCATTTAAAATAGAAACAACTTTTGCTTTTGGTCTTTTTGTTTTTAAAATAACTGATTCATTAAATAGTTTAATCTTATAAACAGGATCATAGTAAGTACCAAATTTTTTAACAACCTTAAATGACTTTAGAGGTGCTATAGTTTTCCTACCTCTATATTTAGTTATTTTAATTCCTGAAGTTGAAGAACCTATTTTTCTAACATCTAAGTTTAATTTTTGCGCAAACTGTCTATTTCTTGTATCAGAGTCCACAACTGTTTTAGAGTCTGATTTTTCACTATTTTTCTTAGCAAGAAGTTTTCTTAATCTCTCTTTTCTTCTTCTCTCTTTTTCTATCTCTTCTTTTTTCAAAATATTTAATTTTGATAATAGATTTTTTAAAGAGTTTTGTTTTCTAGCAACCTCTTGAAGTTGTCTTTGATACTCTTTATGCTCTCTTTCTAGTTGAGTTAAAGAACTTGAATGTTTTGATTTTAGATTATTTAGTTTTTTTCTTCTCTCTTCCCTTTGTTTTATATAAGAAGAGATTTCCTCTATTTTGCTTTTATTCTCTTTTGCATTAGAAGTTAATATTTCATAATTGTTATTTAACTTTAATATCTTATCTTTTGCATTTTGAGAAAGGATTGTATAAATTTCACTATCAATTAGTTCTTTAAGGCTATTTTTAGAAGCAAGTTTTAAAGCCATTGAAGTAGAGAAATCTTCAATAATTGTATCAACTATTTGTGTTTCATTGCCCTTCTTTTTTTCTATTAAAGTTGCTGATTTCTCTTTTAGGTGTTTTATTTTTTGTTTTGATTCTTCAAGTAGTTTTTTATGTTTCTCGATATCTGAATTAATAGTATTTATGTTTTTTTCTAATTTACTTATATTTGTATTTTGTCTATTGATTTTCTTTGAAAGTTCATTTATTTTTTGTGTAGTTGCTTTCTTTTTATTTAAATTTTTATTTAATATTTCTTTATTGTTTCTTATTTTTTTTTCAATATCTTTTGTTGAACAGTATGAAGATGTAACTAAGAATACAGTTATAAATATTAATCTAATCATTGTTAATTTTGTATTTAAATAAAACCCCAATTATTGTAAAGATAGATATACCAAATGAAAGTAAAAATATTTTAAATAATTCAAGGTTAAAATCAACTTTAATATTTATGATATCTTCCAATTCAGATGGAAAAATAACCATCATATTGTTTGAAACATAATATAAAAAAGCACCTACAATAATAAATGACAACAGTGAACTAAGAATAGCATAGTTTAAAACGGATGAAGCACTATAAAGTATAGAAGCCCCATGAAGTCTTAAAATTGATATTTTAGTACTGTGTTCATGAAACCAAAGTTTAACCTGCTTTGCAATAATTATTATTGCAAAAATCGTAATTATAAAGAATAAAATAAATGAAACACTATTTAATAAAACCAATAATAGATATGTTTGATTGTGGTTTTTAGAAAAAACTTCCACCTTTCTAATATTCTTATTTCTTATAAGTGTATCTTTTATCTCTTGTAGTTGAGAACTAGTTGGAAAATCTTCTAAATATATTTGATAAAAATTAGGTAATTTTCTTTGCAAAAGTTTTATAGAAGTATTAGAAAGATTAGATTTCATACTATTTATGATTTTATTTTTTTGTAAAGTCTCAATTTTATCAACATCTATTCCTGCCAATTCATCAATATTCTCTTTTATTAATGGAGTATTTGTAACTATAACAATAGAGTAATCTTTTGATATTTTTTGTTTATAGTTATCTACTACATTATCAATAAGTAAATAGATTGTAAAAGTAATAAGCATAGCTGTTAGAGGTATTAAAAAAGCTAATATATTCTTAAGAGACTTCATATATCATACCATCCTCAAGTGAAAGCTGTCTAAATCTTATACCTAAGTTTTTAGGAACTCTGTGTGTTACTACTACAATTGTAATACCAAGCTGTTCATTTGCACCTTTTAGTAAATTCCATACAACTTCAGCAGAGTACTCGTCAAGGTTACCTGTAGGTTCATCTGCAATGATGATTTTTGGGTTATGCGCCAATGCTCTAGCAACTGCAACTCTTTGTTGTTCACCACCACTTAATTCATTTGGATAGTATCCAGCTCTATGGGATAACCTAACGTGTGCGAGCAACTTTTTTGCTTGATCTTGTGAAACTTCATTTGAGTAGCCATTAATTTTAAGAGGAACCATAATATTCTCTTCAATCGTATACTCTGCAATTAGTTTATAATCTTGGAAAATAATTCCAATATCTTTTCTTAATATTCTTAATCTTTTTCCTCTTATTCCAAAGACTTCTTGTCCCTCAATCTTTAAGCTTCCATGCTTAAGTGGTATATCTCCATAAAATGATTTTAGTAAGGTTGATTTACCACTACCTGAGTTACCTCCAATAAAGATAAACTCTTTGGGTCTAATAGTAAAGTTTCCTTTTTTTATAATATATTTATTATCGTCGTATGATAAGTATATATTTTTTGCTTCTATCATTTCGTTAAAATCTCTTTTATCTCTTGGTGTGCTTTTAGATTTGAACTTGTTGGAATAGGGTTACCTTGATAATATGTGATTTTCCCATCTTCCACAAGAATATATTTACTTACAGGTCTATCAAAATTTCCCATTGTTATTTCTATCAAACCTGAGTTTTCTTTACCATCTATTGTAAATACATTCTCTATATGAATAAAGAAATCATCCTTTACAATAGATTTAACTGGTAGATTTTTTATTAAGTTTTTATAATCATTAATTACAAAATCAAACTCAAAATCACTAACAATTTTTTTCTCTTCATCTATATTATGAGCCTCTAAAATCACATCATAGATATTTTTACCTTGTTTTTTCCATCTATCTTCATATTTACTACTAACTGGTAAATCTTTATTTATATCAATTGTAATTTTTCCTGTAGGAAGATTTGTAAGTAGTTCAAGTGAATAATCAAAATATTTTCTACTATCAGTTCTTAACTCTAATGTACCTTTTGGTTTAAGTACTCTTAATGCCTCATTTATAAATCCATTAGAGTATACTCTTCTATGTGGTTTTTTGTCCCAAGGAACTGGGAAATGTACAAATATTTTTCCTACTTTATTTGATTGTATAAACTCCATAAATAGTCTTGCATCATAATTAACTACTAATACATTTGAAATCTCTTGAATTTCAAGTTGCTTTAATAATTGTTCAATAGATGGAGTATGAATCTCTAGTCCAACAAATAAAACATCAGGATTTTGTTTTGCTTGATGTAGTAGGTGTCTACCACTTCCAAAACCAACCTCTATTTGAATCTCTTTTTCTGTCTCAAAATCATTTACAAAATAGTCTATATCTTTTAGATAGTCACTTTTAGGTTTGATTTTATTTGAGATGTTACTAGTATTTGAAAAAATCACATCTGCATCTATAGCTTTTACGTATGAGTTTAACGCATCTTTTACTGTTGATACAGGAGAAACTCTTGTGACCTTATCAAATTTAGCCATTAGGTTTTCATTTTTTGGTCTTACTGAAATCAAAAAATCTTTATCATCTTTATTAACTGCAACTTTATACTCTGTATTTCTAGTTTTGTTTGTAAAGTTATAAGAAGTTGCTGTAAACTTAAAGTTTACACCATCAAAAGTTGATGGTGTATTAACTAACTCTTTTTTCTTATAAATAATATGAGGCATTTAACTACTGCTTTTTATTAAATTTTGGTAATATCAATTCTGCTTCGTCAGTTTTTTCTGACATTAATCCATATTCATCATTTGCTTGAATAGAGTATTTATATTGAACACCATTGATAATATTATGATCTTCAAATCTTAAGGCTTTAATATCTGTAAACTTTTCAGTTTTACTATCCCAAAAACCTGTTTGTGTTGTTTTGTAAACATTGTAAGATACTGTTCTTTTATCCCCAGCCATCCAGTTTAAAATAGCTTTATCACCTTGAATTTGAGCAAGTGTCATAATAGGTTTTGCAGGCTTTTCAAGAGTCTTACCCATTCTTGGATCTACATCAGCACTTCTTAAAAAGTCTTCATCTATTGAATAAACTTTATAAAAATATTTTTTTCCATCTTCATCAATATGATCAGTATAATCTAATGTTTTACTAGTAAACTCTTTATGCTTTGTAAATCCAAAACTTTCAAAAGGACTTCTATGGATTACATATTTAAGTACATCTTTTGTAGGACTAGGTTCCCAATTAAGAACTATTTTCTTAGGTTTGTCTTTAGATATTGTAAGGTTTCTAACACCTATAGGTAGAGGTTTAGTATTTGCTGTAACTATTTTACTTGGTTGTGTTGCAATATCTTCAAAAGTATATGCAATAACTCTGTATTTAAATGTTTTATTATTACCAAGTTTAGTATCAATGTACTCAGAGTTTAATCTACCCTTAATAGTCTTCAAAGTTACCCATTTATTCTCTTCTACATTTAGTTTTTGAACTTTGTAGTACTCAATTCTTAAATCTGGATGTGGTCGCCATACAATTTTTATTCTATTTGGCAAGTTCGAAATACCTTGAATAAAACTTACAGGTTCAGCTCTTGGAGAAGTCTTTACAATCTTAGCTCCAGTACTTTTTGATTCCATTCCATTTCTTGCTTTTGCTGATATTTGATAAACATATTTTGTATTTGGCTCTAATTCGTCATCTACAAAGTGAGTTGTATATCTATTATCAAGTGACTCAATTAGTTTAAGCCTTCTTCCATCCTTGTGCATATTAGCTCTATAAAAATTATAACCCACAACTCTTGGGTCATCAACCTTTTTCCACTCGAAAGCTATTGATGTAATATCAGAAATAGTTTTTACTGATCTTTCATCAACCATTGTAATAGTATCATCAATTTTTGGCTTGATAGGAGTATCTAAGTTATTTAAACTACAGCCACTAATTAAAAGAGTTAAAGCTGCTAATGATGTTGTTTTCATCAATGATGTCATCTAAAGTCTCCGTTTGAAAGTTATCATTTAAAAAATTATTCATATCTTCAGGTAAATCTGCTTTAAAACTCATTTTCTGTTTTGTTATAGGATGAGTTAAATATAGATTATAAGCGTGTAAATAAAATCTATTTATTTTATTTAAATTGCCCTTAAAACCATATAAATCATCCCCGAGTATATGCCTATTTATCGAAGCTAGGTGAACTCTTATCTGATGAGTTCTTCCTGTGAAAAGTTTTGCTGCGATTAGTTCATATTTTTCATTTTTACTTAAAGCTAATTTCAAAAAAGCAGATTTTGCATTTTTACCATTTTCAAAAACACCCATTTTAAGTCTATTGTTAGGATTTCTTCCTATAGGTTTTTCTATTATTAAGTTGTCTTTTAAGGGCAAATCTGTAAGGGCTAGATAGTATCTCCCCATGGATTTATCCTCTAGTTGTTTAGATAATCCAAGGTGTGCTTCATTTGTTTTTGCTACAACCATTACACCACTTGTTCCCTTATCCAATCTATGAACTATACCATGTCTTTCTTCACCACTTATTGTAGATAATGAGATATTTTTTAGTTTTAGCCAATCAACTAAGGTTGCATCTTTTACACTTGGTGCATCATGAACCGTCAAGTTATGAGGTTTATTTATTACTAAAATAAAATCATCTTCATAAACTACTTTTACCTCTTTACCTTGTAAAGACTTTTTTACAAAAGCTTCATCTTTTATAGGGTTTATTTCTGCTTGAGGAAAATATACCTCCACTTCTTGCTCTTCTTTTAGTTTTAAACCAGTTTTTTTAACAGTTTTACCATCAACTTTTACATACTCTTTTTTGATTAGTTGTTCTATTTGATTTCTTGAAGCATCAATATTTAATGCCAAAAATTTATCAAGTCTATTTACTTCTTGAACAATAAAGTTTTTATTCATATTTAGATACTCTTTCATTATGCGTTTATTTGATAAGAGAATTATATCCCATTTTGATTATTTAATTATTATATTTGTTTTACCATTGGTATTTCTATCACACCATTTAATAAATGAAACAAATGAAATATTAGCAAAGAAACAATTAATTTACTTTGCACTATCAATTTTAGCCTTTGCTATTGTTTTTATTTTACCAATTAGAAAAAAAATTAGGCTTATTCCCTTTTTTTATTGGTTTGGTATAGCACTTCTTGTTGCTGTTGAGTTCTGGGGTGTAACAAAGCTTGGTGCTACAAGATGGTTGCCTATTCCTTTTTTGGATACTACTATGCAGCCATCTGAATTAATAAAACCTGTTTTTATATTAATGCTTGGATATTTAATACAAAATAAGCCACCACCACGAACAGGATATAGTCTCAAGGATTTTATCTATTTTTCATTTTATATTATTTTGCCTTTTATTTTGATTGCAAAAGAGCCTGATTTAGGAACTGCTGTTGTTTTATTATTGGTTGGGTATGGAGTTTTATTTATTATAGGAGTAAATTGGAAAATATGGGCAACTATTATTTTGATTATTGGTGTTAGCTCACCTTTTGCGTATACTTACTTAATAAAAGATTATCAAAAGAAAAGAATTACAGATTTCATTTCAGAAAAGCCTAGTTATCACGTACAGCAATCAATTATTGCTATTGGTTCTGGTGGTTTAGTAGGAAAGGTAAGTGAAGATGCAACTCAAACACAGCTGAAGTTTTTACCAATTGCTACAAGTGATTTTATTTTTGCTTATTTTGTAGAAAGATATGGTTTTTTAGGTGCTGCTGGCTTGATTTTTATTTATGCTTTACTTATAATGCATCTATTAAG
>JASMTK010000098.1:0-3937 GCA_041694355.1 Arcobacteraceae bacterium
TCTTTATACTGTGGACCTAAATTCCACACAGTAGGAGTTATTACATCATATTTTTTTATATATCCATTTGAAATTGTAATATTATGATATAAAGAGCCTCTACAAGCCTCTACAACGGAAGTTGAGCTTGCACTTTGAATAGAAGAAAAGTCATATTTTGGTTTTATGAACGATGGTTCATTTAAATCAACTTTAGATATTAATTCTTTAGTGTCTTTCAGTAAAAATGCTAATTCATCCATTCTAGCTAATACTCTTGTAAAAATACTATCATCATAACTTTTGTGAATATTATAGATAAATTCTCTTTTGCTTAATATAGCTCTTGCTAAAGGCCCTGTTTCATAAAATTTATTATTGTAAGTCACACTCTTTGCCCAAGTATGTTTATCTTTATTGCTTTTATTTAATTGAAAAGTTGATTGTGTATGTTCTTTGATTTTTTTTATATCAAGCGAAGTTGTATCACCTAAAGATAAGAATCTATTGTATGATTTACCATAAGAGTGCAAAGAGTTTTCAAAGCTTAAATTTGCAAAATATTTCAAATCACCCTTTAGTAAATTAATATCCTCTAAACTATCAAACGACAAATACTTATCAAATGAAACTCCACATAGATTCTGCTCAAAAAAGTTAATAGCACTATCTATATAATTTGTCATCGTAATTAAATCCAAATAAGTAGGATCACTTACAACTCCACCTGGTATCATATAAGAGCTATGAGGCCATTGCCCGCCAATAATAGCTAATGCTTTTACAACCTCACTTGCAGCTTTTGATGACTCTAACCACTTTTTACCTTTTAAAGGCTCATATTTCTTTAATTCATTATTTTCAAGCTTTATAATATCAGGTAAAATAAACATATAAAACCATTTTATATGAGAATCTATTATTTCAACATTTAAACCAATTTGTCTTAGTAGTTTTGCTTTGTTTGTTACTTCTAACTTTTCATAAGCATTTTCGTAGGCATTTTCTAAAGCTTCAACAGTTGCTTTTAAGTGTGCTTGACCACAAATTCCACAGATTCTTGGAGTATAAACTAATGCATCTAATGCTGGTTTATTTTCAAGAATAAACTCAAAACCTCTAAAGTTTAAAAAGTCAATTCTTGCATCATCAACTAAACCATCTTTCCAATTACAGTTTAATCTAGCTTCACCCTCAATTCTTTCAACTATCTCTACTTTTTTCAATTTTAATCCATTAGTTTTTTATTTAATCTATCGATTTTAAAAGTTTTAGCAACACCTGTTATAGATAGATATGCTCTTTTTGGAACCCCTAGTGGCACCTCTTGTGGTATACCAATGTTTTTCTGTGTTTCAAGCATATTATCTCTAGGAAAACTTCTTTGGGTACATCCAATACAAGGCATTCCAACTCTTGTTTTGGAACTTATATCATTCCATAATATTTTATTACATGAGCTATGAGTCATAGGACCTCTACACCCTTGATCATAAAATAAACACCCCTCTTTTTCACCAAAAGCCCCTTCTACTTTCCACTCAAAATACTCATTTCTAGTACATCCATGGTGGGCTAAATTGCTATATAACTCTTTTGGTCTTTTTTCATCATCTAAAGCAATTGTTTTAAATGTATTTAAAGAAAACATTGTTTGAATAATCCACTCTGGATGAACAGGACAACCTGTTAAGTTTACAATCTCATTTTTTAAATTTGGATATTTTGATTTTTCAATAATATCTTCAACTCCAACCACGTGATTGTTTTGTTCAAACTTTTTATGTATACCACCGTAAGAAGCGCAAGAACCTATACTAATAAGATATTTTGATTTTTTAACTAACTGCTTTAGCAAATACTCTGTTGATTTTTCACTAATAGAAAAAAGCTTACTATTTTTTGATATTGCACCCTCTACTAATAAAAAATCAATTTTTAATTCTTTATCATCTAAAATATTATCTAATGTTTTATCAATGGTAAGTGAGGGATGGTAAAGTAGATTAAAGCTATTTAAAAATAGCTCTAACCTTGAAGAGTTAGCACTAAGTAAAGAATGAGTATTTCCATTACATGTTATTGCTTGAAACCAAACAACAACTGGTTTATGTGGCTTCGTCATACCTAAGTGCTCTATATATATTATCTGCTATATCATCTGAATATTCTAATAAGTCTTTTTCTAATACTGCTTCACCTGATAAAAATGCAAATCCACCTAAGCAACCCATAATCATACCAAATGCAGGAAAGAAGTCTTGCTGCCTAAACTCTTTATTTTGTGCACCCTCATCTAAAAGAATCATAACCTCTGTAACAAATTCACCAACACAAAGAAAACCTTCACATCCCTCTTTAAATACCTCTCTATTTGATAAGTATACTCTTAAAAAGTACTCTATTACCTCTGGTGAATTTTTTACATTTTCAAAATATCTTTTTGTAAAAATATAAATCTTCTCCTTTGAAGATACATCCATTTGATTTATTGTTCTTAGTTCATCTGCTAAAATATTTGTAGAGTATTTAATAGCATATTTTGCTAATTCTTCTTTTGAAGAGAAGTAGTTATACATATTTCCTACACTCATTTTCATCGTTTTAGCAATATCAGGTATAGTAGTATTATAAAAACCTTTTGTAGAAAACAGTTTTAATGCATTTTCAATTATATTATTCTTTTTTGTTTCTTTTGAAGTAGATATGATAAATCCTTAAAATGGTTTTTATAATATTATAATATTAATAATTAATAGTAAATGAAGATTCAGTCTAGTAAATGAAAATAGGCTAATTTTTAGCCTATTTTCTATATTCTTATGAGTGTACTAAGTTTGTTAGTTGCTCTGGAGTAACTTCGTGGAAGTTTAAGTATCTATAAACACCATCTTTGTTCTCTGCTGTAATTTTCTTAGGTACGATATCCATGTACTCTTCAACACTTGGAAGTCTACCAAGAAGTGCTGTAACAGCTGCAACTTCTGCTGAACCTAAGTAAACTTTTGAGTTTTTACCAAGTCTATTATCGAAGTTTCTTGTAGAAGTTGAGAATACAACTGCTCCCTCAGATACTTGTGCTTGGTTACCCATACATAAAGAACAACCTGGCATCTCTAATCTAGCACCAGCTGCTGCAAAGATTGAGTAGTAACCCTCTTCAGTTAATTGTGCTTCGTCCATTTTTGTTGGAGGTGCAACCCATAATTTAGATGGTACTTCACCCTCACCTTTTAGAACTTCACCAAGTGCTCTAAATAATCCAATGTTAGTCATACAAGAACCAACAAATACTTCATCAATCTTTTCAGTTGGTCTATTTGGATCTTTTAATACTTCACTTAATGTAGCAACATCATCTGGATCGTTTGGACAAGCTAAAATTGGCTCTTTAATTTCATTTAAGTCAATTTCAATTGTTGCTGCATATTGTGCATCTGAATCTGGTTGAATTAATTCTGGGTTCTTTAACCACTCTTTCATCTTATCAGCTCTTCTTTGAAGAGTTCTAGAATCTTCATAACCTTCTTCAATCATCTTTTCGATTAATGCAATATTTGAAGATAAGTACTCAATAATTGGTTCTTTATCTAATTGAACAGAACAAGCTGCCGCTGATCTCTCTGCTGCTGAATCTGATAACTCAAATGCTTGCTCAACTTTAAGATCTGGTAATCCAGCAATCTCAATAATTTTACCAGCAAAGATGTTCTTTTTGTTTTTCTTAGGAACTGTTAATAATCCATCTTCAATTGCTTGGTAAGGAATAGCATTTACTAAGTCTCTTAGAGTAATTCCTGGTTGCATTTCACCTTTGAATTTAACTAATACAGACTCTGGCATTGTTAATGGCATCATACCTGTAACACCTGCGAATGCAATAAGACCAGAACCAGCTGGGAATGAAATACCAATTGGGAATCTTGTATGTGAATCTCCACCAGTACCTACTGTATCT
>JASMTK010000099.1:0-5708 GCA_041694355.1 Arcobacteraceae bacterium
TAGTTGATGCACTTGATCACTCTTCTCCAAAATTTGCTATAGGTGGAAAGTTGGGATTAGATTGTACAGGAGATGAAATTGAATCTTTAAATGCAGATTTATTAAGTGATGAAGAGTTACTATCAAGAATTAAAAAGATTACTGATGAGATTAAAGATTTAAAGCAATATTATACTGATACAAAAAACCCTGTAACTGTTATGAGTGTTAGTAAAATAAGAAACCAAAGAGAATTATTTGATATTTTAGAACCAGTTTATAAACATATGAAACTATTAGTTATAGTTGACCATGCTAATCAAAATGATGTAAATAACCCTTATATGTTAATATGGAGAGTAGTTAATAACATTGATTCAAATAGAGATTTATATTTAAAAGAGAATATAGCTTGTTTAGATGGTACAAATAAAAATAAACTAGATAGTTTTAAAAGAAGATGGCCTGATGATGTTGATTGTAATAAAGAAGTATTGGAAGATTTAAGAAACAGAGGGCTTCTTGATATAGATGATGAGTTTATAAAAAAATATCAGCTTTAAAGAGAATTTATTTTCTCTTTAATAGCATTTAATATTGTTTTTTCCATTCCTTTTAATATAGTACATAGCCTCGTCTGCTCTTTTAATTATTTCTGTTTTAGTATCTCCTTTACAGTATTGCGAGATTCCAAAACTTGAAGTAATCTCTTTTGAGATTCCAAAATCTTTATTATTAATTAGATCTTTTAAATTAAGAGCTAATTTATAGGCATTTTCACTATTTGTATTTGGAAGAATAATAATAAACTCCTCCCCACCCCATCTTGCTATATAGTCACTTTTTCTTATACTTAGTGAAATTATATTAGCAAACTTAACAAGAATATCATCACCAATAGAGTGTCCAAAGGTATCGTTTATATATTTGAAATCATCAATATCTAAAAAGATAATAGAGAATTCAAACCCTTGATTTTCTTTTGCTTCCTTTACAAGCTTAGACATTACTTTTTCTATTTTTCTTCTATTTGAAACTTTTGTTAGACTATCCTTATTTGCATTGTCTATTAGTCTATTCTCTGTTACTTTTCTTCTTTTTATCTCTTTTCTCATTCTATTATTTGTAAATAAAGAGATTAGAATTAGGATTACTAAAGGAAGAAGATATTTATATATCCAAGTATAGTCTTTAACTTCTTTATATAAAACAAGTTTATATTTGTTTTTAATCCTTTTTATTTCATTTTGTTCTATTCTTTTTATAGCTTTATTAAGAATATCTCTTAATCTTTCATCTCTCTTATCCAATTCAAATCTTAAATTTGATTCAAAAGGTATTGTTCCAGAGATTTTTAACTTATCTAAGTTGTTATCAACTAACTTATGACTTAATATTGATAAGTTACCAATTACAGCAAAAGCTTTCTTTTTATTAACTTGCTTTAATGCATTATCATAATCATTTGAGTAGACAAATAAAAGATTAGGGTAGGTACGCTTTAGTTTATTGTATATAGTCTTATCTTTTAATACTAATAGAGTTTTGTTTTCTAAAAGTTCTATATCCTGAATATATCTTGTATTTGTTGAGGTTACAATACCATTTTTTAGTTTAGTTATCACATTCGTATAGATCTTTTCTGTATTAAAATTTTCATTGTAATGAAAGTTAATAAATTTACTATTTGTTTGTATACTTTTTAAAATATCTACATTTTTTGGTTTTTCAATTATATTAATCTTTGAATTGAATTTATCTCTAAACAGATTAATTAAATCAATTTCAATACCTTGAAGTTTATTAGTCTCATAAGAGTAAGGCTTTTTATCTAAAGTAGTAAGTACACTTATTGGATTATCTTTAATATAATTTTTTTCAGATTTATTAAACATAAAAGTATTATCATTATATATGAATTCATCATAATTTATTTTATGATTCTTAGCTAAGCCTAAAAGCAAATATAATCTTTTTATTCCATCTACTCTTTTTTTATTTATATGTCCTAGTTTTTGATTGTTTTGATAAGCAAGCTTTTTTAAAACCTCACCCTCGTATATCAAAGACTCTAAGGATTTATTTTGTGTATTATAGTTGTCATAAATCAATTTAGCTGTTTCTTCTATATTTTCAAAAGCGTATTTCCACCCTTTTAATGTAGCATCATAGAAGTTTTTAACTCTTTTAGGATGTTTTTTTAATTCATCTTGTGATGTAAAAAGTATTCCTCCATAAAAATTAAATCCATAATCAGCAGGATTAAATATATTAAATTCAATATTTTTCTTTTTTAATAAAAAAGGTTCATTTGATAAGTAGCAACCCATAGCATCTGTTTTGCCATTAATTAAGTCTTTTAATTTAAATGAGTGGGGAATAAAATCTATATCATCAATATTTACACCTTGTGATTTAATCATTGAAGTTATATTTGCAGCTACTCTTGCATCAGAGGTTAGCATTACTTTTTTATCAATTAACTCCTCAATAGTATCAATTTTAGAGTTTTTTAAAGTAAGTAGTACCATTGGTGAGTTTTGATATATTGCAGCTAAAAGTACTATTTTTTTATTATTTAGTTTATCTATAATTAAAGAAGATTTTCCAACAGTGTATTGTGCACTATTATCTAATGTATCATTTATAAGTTTTGTATTTTTATTGAACTCTTTTATAGTTAAATCTATTCCATTTTCTAAATAGTACCCTTTCTGCTTTGCTATATAGTACCCAGCAAATTGAAATTGATGAAGCCAGTCTAGTTGTAAGACTACTTTATTATTGGCTTTTAAAGGTATAGTAAACAATAATATAATAAGAGCAATTACTAGATTTTTTCTAATCATCATAACATTATACATAACTTATGATGAAAAAAGCTTATAAAAAGAAGTTATTTTTTAATTTTTTATAAATTTTTTATTTATGTTTTAGCAAGCAGGATAACAGATACTATTTTTAAACTAATTAATAAACATTAACTTCATTAGCTGCAAATACAGAACTTGCGAATACTAATGTTTATTCTTTAGTATTGATAATTGTTGTTGAAGTTGTATGAGTACAAGCTTTTGGTGAACTTAATATTAATAGAAAAGAAATGAAATAGAGTGTATAATAATTTAAAATTTATATGAATATTAAGGCACTATAAAAAATGGTATTAATGATTGATAATTATGACTCTTTTACTTACAACATTGTTCAATATTGTAAAGAGTTAAATGCAGAATTAAAAATAATAAGAAATGATGAATTAAAAATCGAAGAAATAGAGAAGTTAAACCCCGAAAAAATTATTTTGTCACCTGGTCCAGCAACTCCAAATGAGGCAGGTGTATGTTTAGAGGTAATTAAACAGTTTAAAGATAAATTACCTATATTAGGGATTTGCTTAGGGCATCAAGCTATTGCACAAGTTTTTGGAGGAAATGTGATAAAAGCTAAAAATATGATGCATGGTAAAACTTCAAAAATTAAAGTAGTTAAAGATACAAAGATTTTTGAAAACCTTCCTAAAGAGTTTACTCAGACAAGATATCACTCTTTAACAGTTGAAAATGAAAATTTACCAGATGATATTATTGTCACTTCATTTAGTGAAGATGACCAAGAGATAATGTCCTTAGAGATAAAAGATAGACAAATTTATGGTGTACAGTTTCATCCAGAGTCAATTATGAGTGAACATGGACATGAAATTCTAGATAATTTTTTAAAGATATAATTTTATGGTTAAAGAAGAGAATAAACAAGATCTAATATTTTATTCACTTCTTGCATTAATAGTTGGAATATTAATGTATGTTTCCAATACATTAAGTATTTCATATAAAGAAGCATTAAATGTATTTGAAAATAGCTCCTTACTTACATATATTACAAAAGTTTCATTATATATTTTTGGACAAAATGATTTAGCTTTAAGAGTACCTTTTATTCTTTTTTATGCACTATCTGTACTTTTGATGTACAAACTTACAAAAAACTATTTTAGGTTTGAAAAAGATAGATTAATCACAATTTGCCTTTTTATGATATTACCAGGTGTACTTAGTGCATCCTTGTTGGTAAATAGTTCAATAATAGTAATATTCTTTACTCTACTTTATATATATTTATTTAGATATAAAAATGATTACTCTTATATATTGATGGTATTATTACTTTTTGTTGATAACTCTTTTGCAATACTATATTTAGCAATGTTTATCTATGCTTTTAAGAATGAAGATAAGAAAACTTTGATTTTCTCCGGTACATTTTTTATATTATCGTTGATACTTTATGGATTTGAGACTAGCGGAAAACCAAAGGGTTATTTTTTAGACACATTTGCAATCTACGCTACAGTATTTTCACCCTTATTATTTATATATTTTGTTTATACAATTTATAGAGTAGGGATAAAAGAAGAAAAAACTTTAATTTGGTATATCTCTACAACAGCATTAATATTATCATTATTACTATCTTTTAGACAAAAAATTTATATAGAAGATTTTGCTCCATATGTTGTGATATCATTACCTTTTATGATTAAGCACTTTTTTCATTCATATAGAGTTAGATTAGATAAGTTTAGAATCAAGCATAAAATAATTGCATCAATGGTTATATTTATGTTACTTTTAAATGCAAGTTTAACTGTAGTTAATAAACCTCTTTATTTTTTCTTATCTGACCCAACAAAACATTTTGCATATAAGTATCATGTGGTAAAAGAGTTATCCTTTATGTTGAAATCATTAAATGTAAAGCAAGTTAGTACATTTGATGAAAAGTTACAATTAAGATTAAAATTTTATGATATAGAAGAGGGAACAAACTATCTATTAACTGATTATAAAATTGAAAAAGAGAATTATAGAATATTGAATATAAACTATCATGGAATAAATATTAAAAGTTTTTACCTATATGAGAATAACTAAAAACTCATTTATCATTTTAGAACTACTTCTAGTTATACTGATAATATCATTACTTTACAAATCTTTTATACCAAAAAAGCAAAATGGTAATTTAAAAGACTTAAAAAGAAATTTAACTTTACAAATAAAATATTTGAGATATCAAGCTTTAGTTGATTCAAAATATGACTCAAATGAATATAAATGGTTCAAAAAACTATGGACTATAAAATTTCAAAGATGCAGAAAAAGTGTTGGTGGATTTTATTACTCTATATATAGTGATAAAAATATGCAAGGACATATTAATAGGGATGAGACATTAAAAGATCCACTTTCAAATAAATATATTTATGCAAACAACTACTGCAAAGAAAATCCAAATGATTCAAAATATACTCTACTTACAAAAAATTATGATGTTGAAAAAATAAATATAAGTTGTAATAACACAAGTTCAATAGGTCAATTATCATTTGATTACTATTCAAATATATATACAAAGTTAGGTGAGAGAAAAAATTCATTAGATACAAAACCTTTAAAAAATAGCTGTAAAATAGAATTTATAGATAAATATTCAAATAAAGAAGAGATTTATATAGAAAAAAACACAGGCTATATTAGATAAACCCCAATAAAATATAGTAAAAAGGAAGATAAAACGTGAAAGAGGAAAGAAAAAGGCATAAATTAAAAAATTTAAGCCAATTTTTAGAAAAAGCACTTGACAAAGTAAGAAAAATTGTCTATAATTCCCGTCCAATTTCGCAAGAGCGACAACGAAAAGAGTTGAAGCAAAGAGGGTGAAAA
>JASMTK010000100.1:0-7464 GCA_041694355.1 Arcobacteraceae bacterium
CAACAAAAGCAATAGTACTTATCCAAATAGTAATAACAAGCCATTTTTTATGTTTTTGCATCCAACTTATCATAAAACTTAATCCTCAAAAAATTTTAAAATATAATACTGTAAATTTTCTTTTAAGTCAGTTAAAATTTATTTTTCAAGAAAAAAAGTTATAAGTCAGGTAAAATCTCATTTCTAACAACATCTTTTTTGCTCATCAAATCATTTATTACTGATTCTCTTATTGTTATTTCTAATTTTTTACATGCACTTTTAAAAGCCTCTTCCTCTCCTACTATAAAGCACATCTTTTTTGCTCTTGTAATTGCGGTATATAGAAGTTTAGTATTATGCATTATATAGTGAGAAAAGCTCATAGGTATTAAGGCACTATCATACTCCATTCCTTGGGTTTTATGTATAGTTAAACAATAAGCTAAAGATAATAGTGATGAGATAGTATCAAAGTCATAGAATACTACCATATCATCATTTGGATATAAAACTATACATTTTTCCTCTTCAAAATCCATTTTTATAATTAGTCCTAACTGTCCGTTAAAAACTCTTTTTTCTAAGTAGTCTGTTGAACCACTTTTATACATTGCCATTGTTTGAGCTTTCATATTTTCATTTTTTACATGTATTACTTTATCAGTGATTTTATACTCATAAAGCTTGGTTTTATATGCTTTCCCTTTTGTATGATTAAAAAGTTTTTGAAGTTGCATATTTAAGTTCTCAACACCTAATATACCGCTTTTCATAGGAGTGATTAATTGAAATAAAGTAAGTGCGTTACCTATTTGTTTTTTCTTTATCAACTCATAATAAGTTTCAATATATGAAGAAGAGATATTTAGAATATTATTTAAAATTTTTGCACTATTTTCTACTCTTAAATTAGCAAACTCACTTGGTGGAATTGAGTTTTTTTGAGCATAATAGCTAGGAATAGATATATTATAAAATTTAAAATCCTCATAATCTTCTGAGTATTTAGGTATCTCACCTTTTCTTATATCATTTGCTATTACAGCAATAGCTTGATTTTCATTTTGCCTATAGATTTTTGTTAGTTTACAAACAGGAGCTAAGTGATACTTTATAGCATCAGCTAGAATATTTCCAGCACCTATAGCTGGAAGCTGTCCATCATCGCCTACAATTATAAAGATAGTATCATCTGATATTTTAGATATTATTTGATAAAAAGTAACAGAATTAACCATTGAAGCTTCATCAAGAAGTATTACTTTATATGGGAAAAAATCTTTCTCTTTATGCTTTACAAGCATTGATTGTATAGTTGAACTATTATAACCTGTAGTATCTGCTATTCTTTGACTTGCAATACCACTTAATGCAACAGTCATAATATCATCATAAGAGACAACCTCTTCTAAAAGTTCTAAAATCGCCCTACTTGATGTGGATTTACCTGTACCTGCATAACCTATTAAAAAAAGTGTTTTTTCACCCTCATTTATAAGTTCAACTGCTCTTTTTTGTTCCTTGCTTAAACTAAAACCTAAAGTTTTCTCTTTTTTCTCTAAATAATCCTCAAACATATGGATTATTTTTTTATTTTTTTCGTTTTCTCTTCTTTCAAAAAAATCAACTATATTTTTCTCTGCGTTATAAAGCATAGATAAAGCATATCTATTCTCTTTTGTCACATAAAGTTCTTCTTCAACAAGCATTTTAGATACAGCCTCTTCATATAAAGCATTTTCATTTGAAAAGTTTAAAGAGTCATCTAAAAGTTTAAAAAGATGAAATTTATCTATTGAAGAGTTACCATTATTATCACAGTACTCTTTTAAAGTATAATTAAGACAAGCCATTATCCTAAATTCACTTCTAGGATCAATACCTAAAGCCTTTCCTATCTCATCAGCTTTTTTAAAACCTATTCCTCTAATATTTACTAAAATATAAGGATTGTTTTTTATCTTCTCTATTAAGTTCTCAACTTCTCCAAAAGCAGAATATATTTTTGTAATAAGATTTGAAGTTACGCCATACTTAGCTAAAAATGAGCCTAATTCTCTTAAATGTTTAAACTTTTGCCAAGAGGTTTTTATCTTCTCAAGCTTTTTTTCTTTGATACCTTTAAACTTTAAAAGCTCTTCTGGCTTGTTGTTTAGTATTTCAACTAACTCTTCTTCTGTATACTTATCCAAGAGTTCATGGGCAAACTTATGTCCAATTCCTTTAACTATTTTCGTTAAAAAGAAAAAAATCTCAGCCTCTTTTAGCTCTAACGTATCAAATTCAAACTGAACTCCATATTTTTTATGAGTAGTCCAATTTCCTTGAAGAACTATCTCTTCACCAACCATATTTTCAATATCAGTATCAAAGTAAGAACCGCAGATTTTCTGATTGTTTTCTAAAACAGCTATTATATAATTGTTTTCTTCATTTTTATAAAGTACTTTCTTTAAAACTCCAGATAATTTAAAACTTTTATATTCCTCTTTATTTTCCATTAATAACCATCATTGAACTTTTGTTTTTTGTGCTTCTCTTTTTTGTAACTTTTTCTTTTTTTCTCTTTTTGAATTAAGTTTGCATCTTTTAGTAAAGTATCTCTTTCATCCTCAAAATCTTCACTATGAGAGTCTAGATACATTAAAGTTTTGTTTAAAAACTCTGTTAAACCCATGAGATAAGAAGAGTGTAAATCTACAGCATCAACTCTTTTTAAATCCTCATAATTTTTCTTTGTTCTTTTTTTGAAAAGTTCAACATCAAAATTCTCTAACTTTAGTAAAGAGACTGTTCGTGTAAAGAACTTCTCTAAAACCCTAATATATCTAATTCTTTTTTGCTTTTCATGCATTTATACTAACCCCAAGATTCAAATAATATAGATTATATCTAATTTTTTTTTACAATTGTTAAAATATGTCATTTTGAAATAAAATATGCTATACTAAAGTATGATAGTATCAAATAATTCACTTTTAAATATACTTTTACCAAATGATAATAAAACTCTAAAAGAAGCACTTAAAGATGCCGATGCAAAAACACTGCAAGAGATGGTTAAAAAAAACTCAGCTTCTATAAATGATATATTAAAAAACTTATTTGATGATTTAAAAAGTGGAACAAAAACTAACTCAAATATAGAAAATGTTTTAAAAAACACTAATCTTTTTAAGGATTTAGGCTCTTTTACTAAATCACTTACTACTATTTTAAATCAAATTGATAAAAATAGTCCTATGACAAAACATATACCAGTTTTAGAAAACTTTTTAAAAAATATTAGCAAGATGGATGAGCAAACACTAAAAGCCCAACTTTTAAACTCAGGTGTTTTTCTAGAATCAAAGATAAACACCTCAAATCAAAAAAGTACCTTACCATCAAATATAGAAAAGCTTTTAAATCAGATTTTAGAATTAACAAAAAATATTAATACTCCTATTTCAAAACAGATAAATAGCCAAATTGAAAAGCTTTTATCTCAAAATACAAATGAGCCAGCTAAAACAATGCAAAATCTAAAAAGCTTGCTTCCTTTACTTGAAAACCTTGGTAAATCCCTTAGCAACTCTAATACATTTACTTTAATGAATCTTTCAAAGCAACTAAAAGACACTTTGAACAATGCAAGCTTTTTAGAATCAAAAATACAAAATTCAAACAGTGAAAACCCAGTACAAAAACAGAACATAAATAATGAAACAAAAAACCTACTACAGCAGCTAAAAAGTAGTTTATTACAAACTGCTAACACACCTAAGCAGGTACTATCACAAATAGATTCACTTTTAATAAAGCCTGATTTATTTACAAAAGATACAAATATAGAGCCAAAAACACTTATAAATAATTTAATAAATCAAGCTCCCATAAAACAGCTGAGTAATTCAAATCCAACAATCTCTAATATCATACTTAATCTACAAAATCTAAATGAAAATATCTCTACAATAGAGACAAAAATTCAAAATTTTACAAAAGTAGAGCCAAATGAGAAGAGTATGTTACTTTCTAATATCAAAGATACGATAAGTAATTTAAAAAGTGAACTTCAAAATATCAAATCTCTTGACTTAACAAATGTAAATAAGATTATTTCAAAAATTGAGAACCTTGAAAGTATTTTTACAAAAATTCAAAATCCACTTGATACACAAAGTATGCAAGGAAATACTCAAACAAGCATACAAAACCTTAATTTTAGTAGTAATTTTTCTAGTAATATCTCAAATTTACTACTAAATTTAAAAGAGAGTATTCTAAACCTTAGTTCAAATAATTCATCCAACTCTACAAATGATATAAAACTTCAAAGTCAAATTCAAAATATTGTAGAAAAAATAGAGATGACTCTAAAAGAAAACATACCCCAAAATACAAATAGTATGATAACACAAGGCTTACAAAAAGAACAAAGTTCATCAAACCCTTTAGCAAATGATATGAAGAATGTATTGCTTCAAATGCAAGAGGAATTAGCTTCAAAAGCAGGTGAGAATAAATCATCTCAAGAGTTAGCAAAACAAATTGACAGAATGCTAACTCAAATAGATTACCATCAATTATTATCATTAACTTCAAATTCAAACTATGTTTATGTACCTTTCTTATGGGATATGTTAGAAGATGGAAGTATCGGTATGAAAAAAACTGATGAGGATAAGTTTTATTGTCAAATAAATCTAACACTAAAAGATTATGGAAAAGTTGATTTAATGCTTGGACTATATGATAAAAATAAAATAGATATAACAATTCAAGCACAAAGAGAGCATTTTAAAGTTAAAGTAAGAGACAATATAAAGCAATTAAAAAAAGCATTAAATAACGTAGATTTAATCCCTGTAAATATAAAACTTTTAGATTTAAAAGAAGAAGATAAAGTAAACAAAGAGAAAACAAATACTTATGTAAACAACTATGATACAAATAGTTTAAATACTGGTTTAGATATTAGGGTATAAAAATGCAAAAAGATTTAAACAAAGACAATTATATTCAAAAAGCAGCTGCATTAAAATATGATGTTGAGACAGATAATGCCCCTAAAGTAATTGCAAAAGGTAAACAAGAGACAGCAAACAATATAATAAAAATTGCAAAAGAGAATAATATTCCAATAAAAAAAGATGAAGATTTAGTAGAACTTCTATCTCAACTTGAAATTGATAAAGAGATTCCAGGCAGTATGTATAAGGCTGTAGCTGAGATTTTTTCTTTTATTTATGATATGACAAATAGAAAAGATGAGATTGATGAGAAACTAAAAAGTCGTCAAGATAACTCTTTGATATAAGTATAAGAACTATTTCTATATAATCCTAACCTAAAAATCAAACAAAGTTTTAATAATTTATGAGAAGATATAATAACCTAGATAACCCAATTTTTCTATTTTCACTTCTTTTATTAGCTGTAACACTAAATACCATTTCATCTGTATACTTTTTGATTATTTTAATGTGTGGAGTTTTGTTTATAGCTTTTTATGAGTCTTTAAAAAATAGAAGATTATATACCTTATCATTTATAGTTTTAGCCTTTTTAATTATTGAGATAAACTCTGGATTAAAGCCTTTATCTTTAACTCTGTTATCTCTATTTTTATATATTTTTATTGTGCCTAGTATCAATAGGAGTATAACCTATAGTAATGTAAATAAATATATTTTTGTCATACTATTTTACATTGGGATTTTAACTTTATGGTCATTTTCTACAGATATTAGTCTTACAATAGTTAAAGCTATAATCATAAATATTTTAATAGACTTAATGTTTATAGGAGCATTTCTTTGAAATTTCGACTTAATTTAATATTTATTTTTATTTTTGTACTTATGATAACCCTACTTACGAGAGTCTATTTTCTTAGTATAAAATCAAACACATATTATGAAGAACTATCAAAAAGAAACTATATTAGTAAAAAAAACCTAGTGCCTATTAGAGGAGTTATTGAAGATAGAAATGGAAAGAAACTAGCAATTAATCAAATGGGATTTTCTATTTCTATTAAACCTCATTTACGTTCGTATAGAAATAAAGAAAAACTAGAATCAATAATTAGTTTTATAAATAAACATTTCCCAAAATTAAAGAAAGAGGACTTACTCAAAAAGTATAAAAGAGAAGACTCAGCTTATAATCATGACTTTGTTGAAGTGGTTGATTATATTCCATATAAGGAGTTTTTTCCAAAGTATACAATATTTGCTTCAAAAGATGATATTGAAATAAAATCAGCAACAAAAAGACACTACCCATATAAAAAAGTTGCCTCACATGTTATAGGATATGTTGGTAAAGCAACAAAATTAGATATGGTGAAAAACAAACTATCTGAACATAGTAGAATAATTGGGAAAAATGGATTAGAGAAGTTTTATAATAATAAGCTTCAAGGGAAACTTGGATATAAAAATATAAAAGTAAATGCACTAAATGAAGAGATTGAGGTTTTAGAAAAAAAAGAACCTTCTACAAACAACAGTATTAAAACTACTCTAGATATTGATTTACAAAAGTATATTCAAGATATTTTCGATTATAAAGGTGGTGCAGTAATTGTTATGGATGCTCATAATGGTGAGCTTTTGGCTGCTGCTTCTTTCCCTGAATTTGATAACAATATCTTTGCACAAGGAATCTCTGTAAAAGAGTGGAATAAAATGAGAAATGACTTCAACCATCCATTTACTAATAAACTAGTAAATGGTTTATATCCTCCTGGTTCAATTATAAAAATGGGTGTTGCTTTATCATTTTTAGAAAATGGAATAAAAAAAAGCTATAAAGTAAATGATAAAGGTTTCATCAAAATAGGAAATAGAAACTTTAGATGTTGGAAGAGATTTGGTCATGGAATTGTAGGCTTTAAGAAAGCTATTAGAGAGAGTTGTGATGACTTCTTCTATAAAGGTAGTCTAAGAGTTGGAATAAATAAAATATCAAAAACTTTAGACAAATTAGGTGTAGGTAAACAAACAGGAGTAGACCAAATAAATGAGTTCTATGGAATAAACCCTAATAAAGACTGGAAAAAGAAAAAATATGATAAACCTTGGTATGTGGGAGAGACAGTTATTACTTCAATTGGTCAAGGAAATATGCTAGTAACTCCTATGCAAATGGCTAGATTTACAGCTTTCTTTGCTAGTGGAAAACTACCAAGACCTCACTTTAGTAAACTTAACTATGCTAAACCACTCTCTTTAGACTTCCCTAAAGACGATGTTGAGTTAATGAGAGAGGGAATGTATGAAGTTGCAAATCACAAAAAAGGAACTGCAAACTATCATATAACTTCAAAGGTTACAATTGCAGCAAAAACTGGAACTGCTCAGGTTGTTAGTATTCCTCAATCTGAAAAAGTAAGAATGAAAGAGAGTGAACTTAAATACTATCAAAGATCACACGCTTGGCTTACAACTTATGGTCCATATAAAAATCCTAAATATGTGGTTACTGTCTTAG
>JASMTK010000101.1:0-4212 GCA_041694355.1 Arcobacteraceae bacterium
TCCTGTTGTTCTTCTATCAAGTGCATCAAAACCTGTTGTTTCACCTATTAGGTGTTGGTTTCCAAGCTTTTTCATTTTTTCGATATACGAAAGAGTATCTTTTGTGATACTATGCATATCTTTAAGTTCACTTGTAGCACTATTTGTAGAGATTTTATAAAGCTCTCCTTGAATAGTATCTAAAGCTTCATTTGCAGCTATATCCTCTTCTATTGCTACTTTTTTTATTTTTGTAGCAAGAGTTGCTAAGTCTCTTTTTACAGCTGCATCTTTTATCTCTTTTACATATGCAACTGTGTTAGTAATTGGATTTGCAGACATAATTTCTATAAGTATTGAGTCATCCACATCTTTTGAATCAAGTTTTTTTCTTATAAACTCTTCATCAATAGGCATAGCCTCTTCATTTAACTGAATCATCACATCAAAGATTTTTTGATGAGCGGGTAAATAAAAATCTTCAGGTTTAAGTATCGATACTATCTCTTCTAACTCTTCAGGATTAAAAAGTACCGAACTTAAAACTGCTCTTTCTATATTTAGACTATAAACACTATCCATATACTATCTTTACTCTTACTTTCTTTTTTGGGCTTCTTGCTCTACTTCTTCAACAAACTTATTGATTAGTTCATCGCCTTTTAGTTTTGCAAGTATTTCACCCTTTTTCATCACTAATCCACTTCCTTTTCCAAAAGCGATTGCAACATCTGCACTTTTTGCTTCACCAATAGCATTTACAACACATCCCATTACTGAAACATCAAGGGGTGTTTTAATATGATTAGTTCTTTTCTCTATCTCTTCAACTGCACTAACTAAATCAGCTTCAATTCTTCCACAAGTAGGACAAGATACAATATTTAAGCCCTCCTTAGCTATTCCTACATCTTTTAGTATAGCTTTCCCTACTTTTACCTCTTCTTCTAATTCACCTGTCATTGATACTCTTAATGTATCACCGATTCCATCAAGTAATAAAGATCCAAGTGCAATAGAAGATTTTACAGTTGAGTGAAACTGTGTCCCAGCTTCTGTTACTCCTAAATGAAATGCATAGTTATTCATTGGTCTTAAAGTTCTATATGCTTGAACTGTTCTTTGAACATCACTAGCTTTTAAAGATACTTTAATATCTGTAAAACCTAAATCTTCTAAATACTTTATATTATAATCTGCACTAGCTACCATCCCCTCAGGAGTTTGACCATATTTATTTTCAAACTGTTTTTCTAAAGAACCAGAGTTAACTCCAATTCTAATAGGTAGGTTTCTTTGTTGACAAGCTTTTACAACTTCTGCAACTCTCTTTTTATCTCCTATATTACCTGGGTTAATTCTAATACAATCAACCACTTCAGCTGCAATAAGTGCTAATTTGTGTTTAAAATGAATATCAGCAACCAGTGGTAAATCTACTTGTTTTTTTATATCTTTTAGTGCATTAGCAGCTGCCATATCAGGTACTGCAACTCTAACTATATCAGCGCCAGCAAAGTGTAAAGCCCTGATTTGCTCTACTGTTGCTTCCACATCTGATGTTTTACTGAATGTCATAGATTGTACGGGAATTGGAGCATCTCCTCCAACTGGTACATTTCCTACATGAATTTGTTTTGTTGGGTATCTTTTTATCATCTTGTGATTTTATCCAAAAAAGATTAAATTTATAGCATAACTTTTAAAGTTTTCTTTTGAAAAGATTAGATATACTATCGCATATTATGTAAAGGAAGTCCATGCAAGAGTTTAGTATTTTTGATATGGTAATACTTGGTATTACTTTAGTATTAGGGTTAAAAGGGCTTTTTAGAGGTCTAATAAAAGAGGTTTTTGGTATAGTTGGAATTATTGGTGCTATCTTTGTAGCGTCAAGAACTTCAGGTGATGTTGGAAACTTCATAGCTCCTTTTCTAGCCCTAGAAAATAAAACTACTATAGAATTAATAGGATTTATAGCTTCTCTTATTGGTTTTTGGTTAATAGTTTATGTTTTAGGTGTTATATTAAGTAAAATCTTCTCTGCAAGTGGTTTAGGACTTTTTGATAGAATCTTTGGTTTTATCTTTGGTGCGGCTAAAGTATTTCTGATTTTTTCAGTTATTGCCTATGCTTTATATCAAGTTGAATCGTTTAAAAAAGCTATTGACAATAAAACAGCAGGTTCTGTTGTAATGCCTCATCTTTTAAGTGTTGGTTCATATATTATTAAAATTGACACAAGTAAATTATCTAATAATGTTGGTAAAGCAGTAGATAATGTAGTAGAGACTACAAAAGATGCCACTTCAAACGATGAAGATGAAAAGCCAACTTCAAAGAAAATTGAAGAGAGTATTGATAAAACTACAGATGAAATTAAACAAGGTGTAGAATCAACAGTTAATGATGTTAAAAAATCTGTAGAAGAGAATGTAATAAAAAAAGTAGAAGACTCTTTAAACAAAACAAAAGAAGCTACACAAGAACAAATAGAAAAAGCTAAAGAGCAATTAAACTAAATAAAGGAATTTTATATTGTTTGAAAATAAATACATACAACAAAGAATTGAAAAAGCAAACAGATTAAGAGAGTTGGGAGTAAACCCTTACGCAAATAATAGTGATAGAAATACTACAATTACTCAGTTTTTAAATGTAAATAGTGATATATTCCAAAAAGAAGATAAAAGAGATGAAAATAGAAACTATACAGTTGCAGGTAGAGTTAAGTTTTTTAGACTTATGGGTAAAGCCTCTTTTTTAAAGATTGAAGATGAAAATGGTATATTACAAATCTACGTAGCAAGAGATAATTTACCTGAAGACTTTTACAATACTATATTTAAAAAGAATATTGAAGTTGGTGATATTTTAGAAGTGTCTGGATACCCTTTTGTAACAAACAAAGGTGAACTTTCACTACATGTACATGATTTAAAAATTTTAACAAAAGCAATTTCTCCACTTCCAGAGAAGTACCACGGAATTCAAGATAAAGAGTTAAGATATAGACAAAGATATTTAGATCTTATAATGAATTCTCAAGTTAGAAAAACATTTCATATAAGAAGTAAAGTAATCTCTCTTACAAGAAGATTTTTTGAAAATAAAGGTTTTTTAGAGGTTGAGACTCCTATGATGCACCCTATTCCAGGAGGAGCAAATGCAAAGCCTTTTATTACACATCACAACTCATTAGGTGTAGATAGATATTTAAGAATTGCACCTGAGTTATACTTAAAAAGATTAATTGTTGGTGGATTTGAGTCAGTATTTGAAATCAACAGAAACTTTAGAAATGAGGGTATGGATGCAACGCATAACCCTGAGTTTACTTCTATTGAGTTTTACTGGGCTTATAAAACTCATAAAGATTTAATTCAACTTACAAAAGAGTACTTTGAGTATCTATTTGAACACTTAGAGTTACCTACTGTATTACCTCACGGTGATGTTGAGATTGATTTCTCTAAATTTAGTGAAGTTCCTTTAATTGAATCATTAAGTGAAATTGGAGGAGTACCTAAAGAGATTGTTGAAGACAAAGAGAAAATAATTGCATTTATGAAAGAGAATAAACTTGAAGTAAATGAGGCTATGAACTTAGGACAACTTCAAGGTGAGTTATTTGACGAGTATGTAGAAGAGAAACTTATTAATCCTACATTTATTACAGAGTACCCTGTAGAGTTATCTCCTCTTGCTAGAAGAAATGATAAAAAACCTCACTTAACAGATAGATTTGAGTTATTTATTGCAGGAAAAGAGATAGCAAATGCATTTAGTGAGTTAAATGACCCAATTGATCAATTAGATAGATTCCAAGATCAATTAGCTGCAAAAGATGCAGGTGATGATGAAGCACACGAAATGGATGAAGACTTTGTAAATGCTTTATCTTATGGTATGGCACCTTGTGCTGGCCAAGGTATTGGTATTGACAGATTAGTTATGATGTTGACAAATGAACACTCTATTAGAGATGTTTTATTATTCCCTGCTATGAAACCAATTAAGCATGAAATTGATTTACATAGTGATGATGAAGAATAAGAAATAAAATAGTAATTTACCTAAGGAGAAACTATGAGCTATATAACAGAGGCAAGATTAGAAGAGGCAGATAAAGAGATATATGATTTAGTAGTAAAAGAGCAAGAGAGACAAACAGACCATTTAGAGATGATAGCAAGTGAGAACTTCACAAGTGCAGCAGTAATGGAAACAATG
>JASMTK010000102.1:0-4048 GCA_041694355.1 Arcobacteraceae bacterium
AACTCTGTTGCTACAACATCAACAGCACTAATTCTAGGCAGTATTTGTAAAAACTGTGATACATAACCTAAGTCATTTTTTCTTAGATTTAAAATCTCTGATTCTGTTGAATTTGAGATATTTACAATAGAACCATTATCTTTATAGAAATTAATCTCACCACTTGTTGTATTATATGTTCTATAAAGAGTTTTTAAAATTGACGATTTTCCAGCACCACTTGGACCAAAAAGTGATAAAAACTCACCTTGCTTTAACTTGAAATTTATATCTTCAAAACCTTTTACCTCTACACTTCCTTGTGTATGAACTGTAAAGGTTTTCTGTAGATTTTTTACTTCTAATCGTGTCATTATAATCCTTATAATATTGATGATACTAATAGTTGTGTATATGGGTGTTGAGGGTCTTCTAAAATCTGATCAGTTAATCCCTTCTCAACAATTTGACCATTTTTCATTACAACTGTAATATCTGTTAGGTGTTTAATTACTCCTAAATCATGCGATACAACAACCATAGCAAAACCTATTTCGTGTTGTAACTCTTTTATTAAGTCCAAAATCTTTGCTTGAACTGATAAATCAAGCCCTGTAGTTGGTTCATCTAAAAGCAAAATCTTTGGATTACTTGATAAAGCTTTTGAGATTTGAATTCTTTGTTGTTGTCCTCCTGAAAAATACTCAGGATAGTCGTCAATTCTACTTGTTGGAATCTCTGTCTTTTCAAGAAAGAACATAGCTCTTTGTCTTATTTCATCATATTTTTTATTTCCACTCATAATAACTTTTTGAGCGATATTACCACCTGCACTAAACTTGTAATTTAATCCAAGTCTGGGGTTTTGATAAATCATAGACATTAAAGAGTTTCTTAAATGTGATAGTTCATTTAAGTTCGCATCTAAGATATTTTTTTTCTTACCATCTTTTCCAACAAAATCTTTTACAAAAATTTCACCTAAACTTGCCTCTTGGTCTTGATAAATTAGCTGTAGTAAAGTTGATTTTCCACTACCACTTTCTCCTACAATTCCTAAAACTTCCCCTTGAGATAAAGTAAGATTTACATCATTTACACCTACAACACTATTACAAGTAGGACAAATAGAGCTATTATAATCTGCGCCTGTATGATCCAAACAGTTTGGACAAAACTTTCCAAAAACTTTTGATACATTCTTTAAATCTAATATCATTTACTTTCTCCTAACTCTAACCTAGTATCACAATAATCTGTATCGTTACAATAGTATGAAACATCACCATTATCATCATAAACTTCATCTAAGAAACTATTTGTTGATCCACATCTAGCACAAGCTTTACCATCGAAGTTTTCTACTTTAAACTCTCTATCCTCAAATTTAAGCGGTTCAACTTTTGTATATGGTGGAACTGCATAAATCTTCTTTTCTCTACCTGCCCCAAATAGTTGTAATGCTTTACAATCACCTAACTTTGGTGTGTCATACTTAGGTATAGGACTTGGATCCATTGCATATCTATCATTTACCATTACAGGATATCTATTTGATATTCTAGAATCCCCAAACATAGAGGTATCTTCATATAATAAAACCCAAAGTTTAGAGTAATCAGCGTTTGCGTGTAGTAGCTTTTGTTTTTCCAAATTTGGTTCAACTGTCTCTAATATATCAGGAATTGGAACTTGATAAACTAGTGTTTGCCCCTCTTGTAAATCTATTTCAGGAACTCTGTGTCTAGTTTGAATAATACTTGCTTCTTGTGTTTTTGTTGTTGTTTTCACATTTGTAACTGATGAGATGAAATTTCTAATATTTACAGCATTTACACTTCCATCACAACCTTGGTCAATAACTTTCAATGTATCCTCTTCATTTATTATTGCTAAGCTTAGTTGTAAACCACCAGTACCCCAACCACGTGCAACTGGAAGCTCTCTTGAAGCGAATGATACAATATAACCAGGAATTGCAATTGCTTTTAAAATAGATCTTCTAATCTCTTTTTTTGCTTCTTCATCTAAAAATGCATATCTCATTTTTAATCTTCCTTACTATTAGTTTGCGCATATTTCTGCGCAGATTTAAATATCTGATAATCTGTTTGAAACGTAACATAGTGTGGCAATTTAAAGTGATTTGTAAAACCAAAAGACTCAATACCATCTAAGTGGTGCATAATCATCTCAAAATCAGCAGCAATAATATTCTCTCCTCCAACTGAATAAGAGTTGTTATAAAGTGCTAAATCAACTATTGACATTGAAATCGCCTTAGTCTCATTCTTTCCAAAACAAAAACCAAATCCAGTAGTTAGTTTGGTATCACCTTGACTATCTTCGTTAAATGTTCCAACACTTTCAACAGCAGTTGCCTCTATTTCACCAATTTTCACCTCATTTTTAGTAAATGGATGAGTAAATGTGATATCAAGTTCACCTATTCTTAAATCACCAATTGTTGGGTGAACATCACCATAACCTCTCATTGTTGTATATCCAACTGCAAGAATAGAACCACTCTCTGCTCTACTCATTACTTGTAATACAGCACTTCTTGGATAAGGAGCACTAGGATAATTTCTTGTAATATCCCAAGGTTTCTCCTCTTTTGGCAACTCTTTTATTAAGTTATCATCTCTAAGAGGTGTTAGGGCAGATTTTATTACACAATTATTTGATGAAAACTCCTCTATATCAACTTCTTCATTCTTTAAATCAATTAAAAGTTTTATTTCATAATCATTTGAAGGACCTAATAACTGTCCACCCTCAATATCTTTAAAAGCTGACGAAATTCTTCTTTTTAATCTCATATCATTTACATCAATTGTTTTACAAATACCAATTCTTTGACAAGAACTTCTATGAGCTCTTAAGAAAAATGAAGCATTTAGTAAATCCCCTGCACTTCTTTTTATTGCTTTACTTGCTAACTTTTTTGAGTAAAGTGATCCCTCACTTATAACCTTATCTATTGAGAAAGTTAACCCTTCTATTAAGTCATTGTCATCTAAAACATCTGATTTATTTACTATATCACTATAAAAATTCAAAGAGTTCTTAATAGCTTCTTCTCCACCTTTAATTGCATAATAAGCCATTATAAAACCTCCAAATTTGTTGTTCTTGATATTGCAATAATTTCACTTTTTTCATTTAAAAAGTAAACTTCATTACCTAATGGATAATAAGAGTTTTTTTCATTAAAAAACTCAACAAAAGATTTATCTATTGGAAGTTTTACTTTTTTTGTACCATCTATTCCAGGCCCACTTAACAAAATATCTAAGCCATTAAAATCTTTACACTTAAATATATATGTTGTAGAAAACTCTGGATCTTTTGAAGTTCCAACTTTTCCTTTATTAAATAGATACTCATTTAATTCATCACAAAATACATAATCTGCTTTTGAAGCGTCCTCTTTTTTAGGATTTGTAATAGCTTCAATTAGTTCAAACTCTTCATCTCCATCATAGTAAAAACTTACTTCTGAATATAAAAGTGTATTTGCTATTGCTAATAATGGTGAGTTAAATAACTCTTCAATTTTATGTATATCTCCTGGCATTGAAAGTGCATTCATCATTGCTTTAAAGTTATTTCTATTCTTCTTTTCAATATCAACTGTATCCATCTTATATCCTTACATTAAATCAAAAGAGACTTTAGTTGAATTAACTTTTTTATTCTCTTTTTTATTTGCTATTTCTTTTTGCTCTTTTGCTTCTAATAAAACTTTTTCAATCTCATCTTTAAATATATTTGCCTCATAACAAGCATCTAATACGGCTGTGAAAAGTGATAATTCTTCATTTGTATCCATCACCATTGACCAGCCTTTTGTATTTTCTACTTGAACAATAGTTGAAGTAACTAAAACCTCTCCAGCATAAAAATCGCTTTTTGATATTGGATCTTTTACTGGTACTAAAAGTGTTTGCTCTGTTGGTTTTGTTAATACATTTATTTTATATTTGTTATCAATTTCTTTATATAATTTTTCTAATTTCTCTTTTTGCACTAATTGTGCTAAATTATTAATATCTTCTCTTTTCAT
>JASMTK010000103.1:0-81713 GCA_041694355.1 Arcobacteraceae bacterium
TTTTCACCCTCTTTGCTTCAACTCTTTTCGTTGTCGCTCTTGCGAAATTGGACGGGAATTATAGACAATTTTTCTTACTTTGTCAAGTGCTTTTTCTAAAAATTGGCTTAAATTTTTTAATTTATGCCTTTTTCTTTCCTCTTTCACGTATTATCTTCCTTTTTACTATATTTTATTTGCGTTTTTTTGCCTTTTTTAATTTATTTCTCTTGTTTTTCTTATTTTTTTCTATTTTTTTGGCAGATTTATTTAATACAGTCTATGGTTTTTCTTTTTTATATTAGTTTATATAGGATTTGTTTTTTTAAAGTTTGGTTAGTGCAATAATATTTACACTAACCTTTTAATTTATTTATGTTGGTTTACTTAAGTTGGTTTACTATTTTTATAATATAATCAGCAGAGTTTTTTGCAGAGTCTTTTAAGAATTCATCAAAATCAAAGTTGGCATCCATATCAGCCGAATCTGATATTGCTCTTAATATAAAAAATGGAATATTTAAAGAGTTACATACAACAGCAACACTTGCTCCTTCCATTTCTAATGCATCTGCATTAAATATCTCTTTAATTTCATCTTTTCTACTACTTGAGTGAACAAATTGATCACCTGTTGCAATTGTACCTTCAATCACATTTAAATTATTTTGTTCTGCAACATCTCTTGCTAACTCTCTTAAGAAATCAGATGTATTAACAAATACATCTCCTCCTGGTACATAACCATTTGGATGACCAAAAGCTGTAATATCTAAATCGTGTTGACAAAGTTTATCTGCAATAATTAAATCACCTATTTTCAGATTTTCATTAATTGCTCCTGCAACCCCTGAAAATAGTAACATATCACATCCAAACTTTTCAATCATTGTAGTTGCTGTTAAACTTGCAAATACTTTTCCTATTTTTGAATAAGCAATTACTATTTCTAAACCATTATAATTAACTTCATAAAACTTATTTTGTGCATATTCAATAGTTTTAACATTATCAAAATATGATAATAAAGGTTCTATTTCTTCTTCCATTGCTCCCATAATGGCTAATTTTTTAGGAGTTATTCTTTTATTAATCATTTAATGCCTCAATTGTTTTTTCTAACGATTTTAAATCACTTACATTTTGAGTAGGGATCTTTTTATTTATTTTTCTATTTAAACCTTTTAAAACAATACCATTTCCAAATTCAATAAATAAGTCAACATCACTATTGTTTAGAATTGATTGTTTGTATTTTACTGGTTCTGTAAGCTGAGATGCTAATAAATCAATTGCTTCATCTTTTGTAGAGTATTTTTCAGCTGTAACATTTGAAACTACAGGTTCAAATTCATCATTTAAATACTCATCTAAATATGGTCTTAGATTTTCAACTGCACTCTCTAATAATTCACAATGACTTGCAACACTCATATCAAGTACTAATGCTCTTTTTGCACCTGCATCTTTAAATTTATCTTGTAAAGATTCTAAATCTGATTTTATACCAGCTAAAACAAGTTGTCCATCCATATTATAATTTGCAGGCCAAACTCTTTTTCCATCTTCTCTTTCTTCGTGACATATTTTTTCAACAATCTCATCATCTAAACCTACAATAGCCATCATACCAGCATCTCCACCAGAGCAAGCCTCTGTCATAAAAAGACCTCTTTTATGAACTAATTCAACGGCATCTAAATAGTTTAATGCACCAGCACTTACTAATGCTGAAAATTCACCTAAAGAGTGTCCTAACTGAAACTCTGGTTTTATTTCACAATTTTGTTTAAAAATCTCATTTGCAATACAACTTACTAATAGAATAGCTGGTTGTGTATACTCCGTTTTACTTAAGTTGTCATTTTCTTCAAATAATAGTTCTTCAAAGCTTATACCTAGTCTTTCACTAGCCTTAGAAATCATCTCTTTTGCAATTTCATTGTTTTCAAAGAAATCTTTTCCCATTCCAATACTTTGACTTCCTTGTCCTGGAAAAATAAATGCAACTTTTTTCATATTTAATACCTTTAAATTTAATTTGTTTAAAAAGTTTAATTAAAACTACTTTTTAAAGTTCTAAAATAAAACCCTAAAAAATAATTTTGCCCAAGTTATACAACTTGGGCAAATAATATGTGATTGATGTAATTATTTAAATTATATCTATAATTGAGATATTTTGCTAACCTAGCAACTATTAATTACAACCACATCCACCTGATGTTTGACCTTGGCTACCGCCACCACAACATCCACCAGACATTGCAGCCATACCACCAACAACACCAGTTTGCATCTCTTCTTCAGTTGCTGCTCTTAATGAAGTAACTGCAACAGAGAACATTAATGATTTTCCAGCCATTGGGTGATTGTAATCAATTGTTACATCATTATCTGTAAATGATTTAACAACAACCTGAACTGTTTCTCCATTTTCACCAGTACCGTATAAAGACATTCCCTCTTGTAATTCAATACCAGCAAACTGCTCTTTTGGTAATGTTTGAATCGCCTCTTCATTGTACTCACCATAACCATCTTTTGGTTCAACTAGTACATCTGCTTTATCATTCTCTTCCATTTCTACTAACTTTGACTCTAATCCTGGAATGATTTGACCTTTTCCAGAAATAAACTCTAATGGTGCTTGACCAACATTTGTGTCAAGTTGTTCACCTGTATTAGCGTCTTTTAAAGTATATTCAATACCTATTACTTTTGACATAATTATTCCTTATAAATTATAATTTTTTAACTAATTTTTTTGCTTCTTTTGCTTCATCCGAACTTGGATAAAGATCTATTAATGTACTATAAAAACTTTTAGCATTTTCTTTATCATTTGTTTTATCAAATGCTATAGCACTGTGCAATAATAATGATGGCATATAAGCTGCTTTGTCATTTAACATAGCAGATTTTTTAAAATGACTTATTGCTAGATCATATTTCTTTCTTACATACCACATTTCACCTAAATAATAATTACTCTCAGCTGGCTTATAATTATTTGCTATAAGCTTCTCAAATTTAGGTATAGCATATTTGAAATATCTTGTAGAGTAATGTTTTTTCGCTTCTTCCATAATCTTTTGCTTACTAGCACTAGATAATTTCTTCTCTTTTTTCTCTACAGTTTCATTTTCATTTACTTTTGTTTTACCAAGAGACTTTTTTAAATTTTCAAACTCATCTCTTGTAATAAACTGTTTCATGTTTTTTCTTAATTCTGCTTCTGATACATAGTTTCTATTTATTTTATTTAATAGTTTAGAGATTTTTGAAATAGCATCTTTTAATTTACTAATACTCTCTCTTACTTCTTTATCAGTTTCTTGTTTAATATTTATAAGCTGTTCTGAAACATTTTTAATCTCTTCAGTCTCATTTTTATTTTCAGTAGCTAGTTTTTTCGACTCTTCTACTTTTTGAACTAACTTATTAATTTTATGAACAGTTGAATTAAGTTTCGAAGAATCACCTTCATAAATAGATTCGATACCTTCAAGTCTTTTTTTAATTGAATCCATTAAAGAATTAATATCATCAATTTTTGAATCTAATTTATTAAGTTCTTTTTTATTTTCTAAAATATGTTTTTCAGCAGAGTTTAATCCATATGGATTTTTTGCGTTTAAGTCACCTGCTCCAAATACAGATACCTCTTGGGCATAAGTAAATGAAGCTGCAACGAATAGTGAGACTAGATATTTATTCATTATAAATTATTTTTTCAGAGTGTGTTCAACTCTTCTGTTTTTTTGCCAACAAGTTTTATTTTTTTCTGTACAAGTAGGATTACTCTCACCTAATGATACCATAGCAATATTAGCTTGTACTCCATTGTTTTCTAATGCTTTTTTAACAGTTCTTGCTCTTTTTAGTCCTAAAGCATAGTTATACTCATCAGTTCCCCATTCATCTGTGTTACCTGATAATTTAACAGTTGTCTCTGGTTTTAAAGGTGCTAATTTTGAAGCATTATTTTTAGCTACTTCTTTCATCTCTGAAGTTAAGTTATATTTATCAAATCCAAAGTAAATATTTTCAATTAATACTTTTTTACCATTGATTTCATAATATGTTCCATTTTCAGCTTCTTCTACAATTGAAAAACTTCCATCCATTACTTTTTCAACTTTTGTATCAGGAATAGTGTTTAATGCACTTTCAGAACTTACTTCTTGCTGTTTCTGACCATTGTTTACGTTCATATCTACATTCTTCTCACTACAACCTGTAAGTAGTACAGAAGCAATAAGGAAAGAGTAAATGCTAATTTTCTTCATAAATTTATCCTTAAAATTAAAAATTTATTTGATTTTACAAAATCAAAACTTAATTAATCATTATTTGAATTACCAGTCTATTGACTGGATTCTTCCATTTGCAAGTGGAAATAAGTAAGATGTGTTAAAATTCAATCTAATTATTCCAACTGAACTTCTACCATCAAATGTTTTTATATATAGTAAAGATTCACCATCTCTTGAAAACTTTGGAAACTGATTTACACCACTTGAAGTAAGTCTTTTCAAATCATCACTTAATGTTGACATTAAATATAAATTAAAAGATCTTCTTGAAAGTTCATTTTCATTATCTCTACTTACATATACAATACTTTCTTTATAAGCTGTTGCAGAAGAGTTATTTCTACTATGATAAACAAGTCTTTCAACTCCTCTTGAGTCAAATCTTTTAGCAAAGATATTTGGATACCCTAACCTATCAGATACAAAAACCATTTTATCTTCATCATCTAAAAATTGTCCTGATACATCAATACCACTATATTTTGTAACCTTTTTTGTATTTTTGTTAAATGTATCATATAAGAAAATATCTGGTTGTCCAGCAGGTGAGGCTGTAATTAAAAGCTTACTTCCATCTTGATTTACATCTGAAGCAACTATCATACCATCAGAGTCCATTATTACTTCCTTTTCTCTAGTATACATATTTAATCTAACTAAAGTTGGTTTTTCATAATTGTATGAAGTATAATAGATACTTCTTTGTTTTGAATCTGCCCATTTTGGAAATATATTTAGTCCACCTGTAACAATTGTCTTCCTAAAATTTAATGTATAATCACCAATCATTATATCGGCTTGTTTACTTCCTTGATATACAGAAAACACAACAAACTTATCCATCCATTCAATACTAGGTGCATCAAACTGTTTATTTGTTGATATTGCAGTCCTATGTGCTAAAAATGGATATCTCTCTTCTTTTAATGTTGTATAGCTTTTCTCTAACAATAGCTTTTGTGCATTTACATCATAAAGTTTTGTATACAATGTGTATGCACCATTTATATCTTTTTTTGCACTCAAATTTAAAAAAATATCTGTACCATTATTTGAAAGTCTTATAAAGTCAGGGAATTGATTAAAAGATATTTTATTATCTTCAATTTGTTTATCATTGAATTCAAAGTGACCACTAATTTCAAGATCTTTAATTAATAATTTCTTAATTTTATTTAATGTAAATGTTTCTTGTGTATCCTCTGCTATTTTAACTGTTATCTTAGGTATAGTATTTGCTTCTTTAACAATTTCTAAATTTGCATCAACTGCAAAAAGTGATGATGTCATAAATACTAAAACTAGAAAATATTTCTTCATATAATTATCCTTTAGATCTAAAGTTTACTCTTATTTTAACCAAATTTGTATTTTTTGGTTTTGGGTATATTATACTTTTTTGTTCTTCTAAAAAAGCTTTTAATGATTCATCAAATTTTAAATTTTCTGAAAATCTAGTAAATTTATAATCAAATGAACCATTTTTATTAATTGTAACAATAACTGTTGCTAATAAATTTTTTGTAGATACTGAAGGTGTCCAGGCTGACAACTTATCATTTATCAATGAAAAATACTCATCACTTTCATCATTTTTAGAGAAACTTTTTGAGGTTATGTTTGTTGTAGTTATTTCATGATCTAATAAAGAGTCGACTTTTACATTAGAAGATTTCTTTTGTTTTTCAAATTTAGCTTTATATCTTTTAGGGCTAGAAGATTTTTCTACATTGTTAATATCTTTTTTAGTCTTTTTCGTCTCTTTTGTTTTTACTTTTCCAAATAATGATTTTAAATCTGGTGCTTTTTCATTTCTTCTTGATGTAGCTTTTTTTACTATTTCTTCTGTTTTTTCCTCTTTTTTTATTTCTGATTTTTTTTCAACTCTTTTCTTATCACTTTTATTAGTTATCATATCTAATTGAATTATAGTTTGTTTGTTTTTTGTAGTAAATGTTTTTGCAGTATTTGATGTAACTAATTGATAAATAACTATACAAATAATAATATAAATGGAAAATGATAGTATACCTGATAAGTAAAAAGACCTGTTAAAACTCATATAACTTATCCATCAGTTATTAAGGATACTTTATAAAACCCTGCTTCTTTTACTGTTCTTAAAACTAACATTATATCATCATATATTAACTTTTTATCTGCTTTTATATGTATAGGAGTCTTCTGATCTTTACCATTAGAAAAAAGTGTGAAAGTATCAGGAAAATCTTTTAATTCAGTTCTTTTTTTATTAAGTTTAACAACTCTATCTTTTGTTATAACTATATCAATTTTTTCAAATTCATTAGCCTGCTTTGATTTACTACCTTTAGGTAAACTAACAGGTTCTTCAAACTCCATAACAGGTGCAGTTACCATTAGTATTGCAAGAAGAACTAACATAATATCAACTAATGGTGTAATGTTTAGATCTGGTTTTTGGTTAAAGTCGTACAAGCAGTTCTAACCTTTTGCAATTAATATTTCAGACTGAGCTTTCAAATAGATATTTAGTTCATAAACTTTTCTTGTTAATATTTGATGAAAAGTATATGCAAAAATTGCTACAAATATACCTGCAGCAGTTGCTACAAGTGCTTCTGAAATTGCAGGGGCTATAAGTGAAAAACCAACCTTTGCTTGACCAGAGAACTTTGCAAATGATTCAAGGATACCAACTACTGTACCAAAAAGACCAACAAAAGGAGATGTTGAAGCAATAATTGCTAACCATGATATACCACTACTTGCATCTTTAATTATATTTATTTCACAAGCATGTAATAACTCTTTTGAAGTACTGTTATTTGAACATTTATTTAAAGATGACAAGGGTGAATAAGTTGTCTCTCTAGATGTTAATGACTCTAATGATTTTTTTTCATTAGTTATTAAACCTTTTAAGTTTATATATCTATAAATAAAAATCCAAATTGTAACGATTAAGTAAATTGACAGTAGTGCTAAAACTATATAAGTTATAGCACTACTATTTGCCAAATAATTTAGTATTGTATTGTTCATTGACTATTTTCTATGCGAACGAATTGATTTTTGATTCAACTGCAGCAACAGATACATTAGAATCTCTAACAGAATTAACTAATTCTTTTGCCGCTTCAACGTTTTTAGCTATTTCTGAGTCTTCACCTTGTGTTAAAGGGATAGCTCCATCTGCTAAAACATCAACAGAATTTTCATCCACTTTAACATGTCCCCAGTTAATAGCAACAGCTTCAGTAGAATTCCCTCTTTCAATTACTATCACACCAACAGTTAAAGATGAAACTAAAGATGCATGCCCAGGTAATACACCGAACTCTCCCTCCTTACCAGGAAGAGTTACAGTTTTTACATCTTCGTTAAAAATTTCACCGTTTGGTGTAACGATTGATAACTTAATTGTATCCATAATATACCTTAAATGGTTTATTTCATATCTTCAGCTTTAGCTAAAGCTTCGTCAATTCCACCAACCATATAGAACGCCATTTCAGGAAGGTCATCAAATTTACCTTCTAAAATACCTTTGAATCCTTCAATTGTATCTTTTAATTCAACATATTTACCAGGAGCACCTGTAAATACTTCTGCAACAAAGAATGGTTGAGATAAGAATCTTTCGATCTTTCTTGCTCTAGCAACAGTTAACTTATCTTCTTCAGATAACTCATCCATACCAAGAATTGCAATAATATCTTGTAAATCTTTATATTTTTGTAATACAGATTGAACACCTCTTGCTACATCATAATGCTCTTGACCAATTACATCAGCATTTAAGATTCTAGAAGTTGAATCTAATGGATCAACTGCTGGATAAATACCTTTTTCAGCGATCTTTCTGTTAAGTACTGTAGTTGCATCTAAGTGAGCAAATACTGACGCAGGAGCTGGGTCAGTTAAGTCATCAGCTGGTACATAAACAGCTTGAACAGAAGTAATTGAACCTTTGTTTGTTGAAGTAATTCTTTCTTGTAATGCACCCATTTCTCTTGCTAATGTTGGTTGGTAACCAACAGCAGAAGGAATTCTTCCTAATAGTGCTGACATTTCTGTACCTGATTGAGCAAATCTAAAGATGTTATCAACGAACATTAAAACATCAAGACCTTTCTCATCTCTAAAGTACTCAGCCATAGTAAGACCAGTTAATGCAATTCTATTTCTTGCACCTGGAGGCTCACTCATTTGACCATAACATAAAGCAACTTTATCTAATACGTTAGAATCTTTCATCTCAAAGTATAAGTCGTTACCTTCTCTTGTTCTTTCACCAACACCAGCAAATACTGAGTAACCTGAGTGTTTAAATGCAACGTTGTGAATTAATTCCATAATAATTACGGTTTTACCAACACCAGCACCACCAAATAGTCCAACTTTACCACCTTTTGAATATGGTGCTAATAAGTCAACTACTTTAATACCTGTTTCAAACATTTCTGCTTTTGTTGATTGCTCTTCAAAAGTAGGAGCATCTCTGTGAATAGACCATCTTGGTGCATCTTCAGAAACTGGTTCACCCTCATCTACTGGATCACCAATAACGTTAAAGATTCTTCCTAATACGTCTTCACCAACTGGAACCTTAATTGGTCCACCAGTTGCAGTACACTCTTGACCTCTTACTAATCCTTCAGTCATATCCATAGCAATAGTTCTAACTCTACTATCACCAATGTGTGCAGCAACCTCTAATACTAATCTATCAGCATTTTCGTCTGCTAAAGATACTTCAATTGCTTCATTAATTTCTGGTAGGTATCCATCAAACTCAACATCAACAACAGGACCCATTACCTGAATAATTTTACCTTTCATACGGGTAGCTCCTTTAAATTATTTTAACGATTCAACACCACTGATAATTTCTATCAGCTCTGTTGTAATTGCAGCTTGTCTAGCTTTATTATATTCAACTGTTAAAGAGTCAACTCTTTCTTTAGCATTCTTTGTTGCAGCTTCCATTGCTTGCATTCTAGCACTGTGCTCTGCGGCTAAAGAATCAATTAAAGAAAAATACATATTGAAATCAATATATTTTCCAGTTAATTCGTCTAACACTTCCTCATCATCATCTGGTTCAATATCTAACATAGAATCAGCATTTTTATCTTCTGCCTCTTCTAAGCTAATTGGTAACAATTGGTTAACTCTAATTTCTTGAGTTAACATATTTAAAAATCCATTATTTACTAAAATTACTTTATCTGTAACTTCATTTTTAAAATCTTCAACAACATCTTTAATGAACTCTGCTGCTCTGTCGTAATCAGGAGCAGATGATAAATCATTAACACTTTGAGTTAATTCTTGGTTTTGGAAATTAAAATAATCAATTCCTTTTCTACCAACTGCTCTAAGTCTTACTGTTACACCTTTTTGTGCATATTCATTCATTAGTTCATTAACAGTTTTAATTGTTGCCATATTAAAACCACCACAAAGTCCCTTATCAGCAGTCACAAAAACAATATCTACTGTTTTTGGGTTATCATTTTGAACAAATGCTCTACCAATATTCTCATCATCTTGAACTTTGCTAACTCTTTGCGCAATATCAGAAAGAACTTCATTTATCTTAGCTGCATAACTTTTAGCTTGTTCAGACAATTGTCTTGTTCTAGTAAGTTTTGCAGAAGATACAAGCTTCATAGCTTTAGTAGTCTTCTGAGTATTCTTTACACTATTAATTTGAAGTTTAATCTCTTTTAAGTTAGCCATTAACTAATCCTTAGTCTGCACTAAATACAGTGTTAAACTCTTCTAATGCAGCTTTTAACTCACCTTCAATCTCGTCATCAATTTTCTTCTTAGATTTGATTGAGTCTAAGATGTTAGAGTACTTTTGTTCAATAAACGCATGTAACTCATTTTCATATTTAACTACGTCTTCTACTGCAACGTTCTCTAAGTAACCTTTAGTACCAGCGTAGATAATTACAATTTGTTTTTCAATTACTAATGGTTTATTAACACCTTGTTTTAATACTTCAACCATTCTTTGACCTAATTCAAGCTCTTTTCTTGTAGCTTCGTCTAAGTCAGATGCAAATTGAGCGAATGCTTCTAATTCTCTATATTGTGCTAGTGATAATTTTAAAGTACCTGCAACTTGTTTTGTTGCTTTAATTTGAGCTGAACCACCAACTCTTGATACAGATAAACCAACATTAATAGCTGGTCTAATACCAGAGTTAAATAAGTTAGTTTCTAAGAAAATTTGACCATCTGTAATAGAAATTACGTTTGTTGGAATATATGCTGCAACGTCACCCGCTTGAGTCTCAATGATTGGTAATGCTGTCATAGATCCAGCACCATTTTCATCTGACA
Source organism: Arcobacteraceae bacterium (assembly GCA_041694355.1). GTDB lineage: Bacteria > Campylobacterota > Campylobacteria > Campylobacterales > Arcobacteraceae > Arcobacter_B. The sequence continues at coordinate 10,638 of JASMTK010000103.1, forward strand.
TTTTAGCAGCTCTTTCTAGTAATCTTGAGTGTAAGTAGAATACATCCCCTGGGAACGCCTCTCTACCTGGTGGTCTTCTTAATAATAATGACATCTCTCTATATGCAACAGCGTGCTTAGATAAATCATCATATACAATTAATGCATGCTTTGCATTATCTCTAAAGTACTCACCAATTGTTACACCTGTATAAGGAGCTAAGAACTGTAATGCTGAAGACTCAGAAGCACCTGCATTAACAACAACTGTATAATCCATTGCACCATTTTCTTCTAATGTTCTTACAACATTTGCAACTGAAGAAGCTTTTTGACCTACTGCAACATAAATACAAATTACATCTTCACTTTTTTGGTTAAGAATTGTATCAATAGCAACTGTAGTTTTACCAGTTTGTCTATCTCCAATAATTAACTCTCTTTGACCTCTACCAATTGGAACTAATGCGTCAATTGCTTTAATACCAGTTTGTAATGGCTCATGTACAGATTTTCTTGCCATGATTCCAGGAGCTTTCTCTTCAACAAATCTAGATTCAGTTGATTCAATTGCACCTTTACCATCAATTGGCTCACCAAGTGCATTTACAACTCTTCCAACCATACCTTCTCCAACTGGAGTTTCTAATAGTTTTCCAAGTCTTTTACAAGAGCTACCCTCTCTTAATCCTTCACCTTTACCAAGTACAACAACACCTACAGTTGATTCTTCTAAGTTTGCAGCAAGACCTTTCTCACCATTTTCAAACTCAACAATTTCACCAGCCATAATATTTTTTAATCCGTAAACTTGTGCAATTCCATCTGCGTAAGCAATGATCTTACCTGTTTCGTTTACGTCTACATTTAATTCAAAGTTATCAATTCTCTCTTTAATTATAGAACTGATTTCATCAGCTTGAATTTTTGCACCCATTCAATTTCTCCTTTATAAGTTCTAAACTGCTTTTAAAATATGATCAATCATTTGAGACTTTAATCTCTCTTTTGAGAAAGAGATCTCAACCCCAAGTCCATCAATATCTACTTTAATTCCATCATAGTCACAAACATCTTGTGATAATGATAAATCAACATCAAATTTTTTACTGAATTGTTTCTCAATAGAAGAAACATAATCACTAGAAAGCTCTTGATTTGTATAAACAACACCTTCATATTTATTATCTAATTTTGCCAATTGAGCATTTAACTCAGTTGAAATTTCAGGTAATAAAGAAAGTCTTCTTTTTTCACCAAGTAACTTAATTAAGTTTGTCATTGTTTCATCAGCGTTTGAAGCTAATGATAAAACCAATTCAACTTTTTCACTATCACTTACTTCAGGAGAAGAAATAATAGAATTGAACTTTTCATCAGCGAATGCTGTTGAAATTGTAGTTAAATTTGAACTTAAGGCACTAATAGCAGAGCTATCTTTACCTTCAATTAACGCTTTTACATATCTTTTTGCTATTAAATCATTCATTACGCAACCTTCTTAATAACAATGTTAGCTAACTCGTCTTGAGATAGTTTAATATTGTCTGATTTTAATAGCTCTTCAAGAACTTCTTCAACAATTTCTCTTTTTGCTTTTGATGTTTCTACTTTCATCATCTCTTCAAGATTTTTCTCTAAATTAACAATGTCACTATCCACATCAGCTGCAACTTTTTGCTTAACTGAATCAACATCAGCTTTTGCATTTTCAACAATTTCAGAAGCAAGTTTTTTTGCATCATCTAATTGTTTTTGTGCTTCATTTACTTTATCCTCTGAAGCTTTTAAAGTCTCTTGTACTTTGTCAAGTTCAGCTTGAATAGATAAAGATCTATTAGCAAAGAATGCTTTAATTTTATCAGCAAGTAAATACCATAAAATTCCAGCAAATATAATAAAGTTAACGGTTCTTTGAACGATATCGTAATCAGTCTCCGCACCTTGAGCAGCTAAAAGTGATAAAGGAGCTAATAAAACCCCAAGAGTTAATAAAACTTTTTTCATACTACACATCCTATTTAAATTGAGCTAATCTTAGCTTTTAAGCTCTCATTAAATTGAGGCATAGCTGAAACTAAAGTATCTTTTAACTCTTTAGTCTCCTCTTCTAAACTCTTAGCAAACTCAGCAGATTTTGCTTCCAAATTAGACTTAGCGCTAGCAAGTTTTGCATCAGCACTCTCTTTTGCTTCCTTATAAGCTTGTTCTCTAATTGCAGCAGCCTCTTTTTTTGCTTCAGCAATAACATTATTTGCTTCAGCAATCATTCCATCTACATCTGCACCGTTTGATTTTGCATCTTCTAAATCTTTTTTTATAGAAGCGGCTCTATCATCCATGTGTTTTAATAGTGGTTTGAATAGACAGCTGTTTAGCCTAGCAACAACTAAAAGAAAGATGATACCAGAGCTAAGCAATAATACAGGACTTATGTCTAACATTCATTCCTCCATATTTTTTACAGTTTAGTTTGACTAAAACTCGTATATTTTAGCAAAGTTAAATATAAAACTATATTAAAGGAATAAACTACATTATAAATTTTTATTTTTTGTTACTAATCAAGATTGAAGTATGAAGATATTTTGTCAATATCCTCTTGTGAGCGGATCTCTATCTTAAAGTAATTCTTTTCAGCTTTTACTTTTAAATCCTTGTCTTTAAGTTTTGTAATCACATTATTTAATGGGTTAAAATCATAAGATGTTACTTTTTTACTCTTTTTTTCTGATTTTTTATCTTTATTTTTTATATTCTTTACTAAAGATTCTGTTTCTCTTACTGACAATTTCTGACCTACAATAGAGTCACAAACCATTTTTTGTTCTTCTTCTGTAAGTCCAAGCATAACTTTTGCATGTCCTGCACTAATTTTGTCGCTTGCTAAAAATTGTTGTACATATGAGGATAATTGTAACAATCTTAATGTATTTGTAATAGATGCTCTACTTTTAAATACTCTTTTTGAAAGTTCATCATGTGTTAAATTATGTTCATTTATTAATTGGGCATAAGAATAAGCTAATTCAATTACATTTAAATCATCTCTTTGAATATTTTCAATTAAAGCTAATTCTCTTAACTTTAACTCTTCAGCATCAATTATAAATGCTTTAATTTTTTCAAGATTTGCTATTTTATGTGCTCTTAACCTTCTTTCACCAGCTACTAAAGTGTAACTATTATCATCATTTTGAATAACTGTTACTGGCTGTAACAATCCATGCTCTACAATAGAATCACTAAGCTCTTTTAGTCTATCCTCATCAAAGATTTTTCTAGGTTGATTTGGGTTTGCGTGTATTGAAGATACATCAATTTCTAAAACATTTGATTTGTTCTCATTGCTTCCACTTGAACTCTCATATGCACTTTCAACTTCACCTAATAATTCACCTAATCCTCTACCTAATGCCATTTCACTTCCTAATATTTTTTTAACTTATCCAGCTATAGCTTTCGCTAAATTTGTATATGCTTTTGTACCCGTTGCATTTGCATCATAAAGCATAATAGGTTTTCCAAAACTTGGACTTTCAGCAAGTTTAATATTTCTTGGAATAACCACATACGAAGTATCATCTATTTTAAATAACTTAGTTTCAAAGTGTTGTGCTAAATCTGCAAAAACCTGCTTTGATAAGTTATTTTGAGAACTATACATAGTAGGTAAAAACCCTCTTATTTGTAATGACTTATTAATTGTTTGTTTTACTAATTTAATTGTATTTAACAACTGTGCTAAACCTTCTAGTGCAAAAAACTCACACTGAATAGGAATTATAACTGAGTTAGATGCACTTAATGTATTAATAGTAATTGGTCCTAATGCTGGTGGTGAATCAATTATAATATAATCATAATCTTTTTTAATAGGATCAATTTTTCTTTTTAATACTAACTCTCTATCTTTCATATCTTTATAGAACTCTTTTTCAATTCCTACTAGACCTATATTTGAAGGTGCAACTTTTAATGTTTCCAATTCTGAGTCTAATATAATTTCAGGTAACTCTTTTGTACCTATCATTACATGATAAATATTATACTCATATGTATCTCTTTGGAAACCTAAAGATGTTGTAGCGTTAGCTTGTGGATCTGCATCAATTAAAAGTACTCGCTTTCCTTTTAAAGCTAAAGCTGCACTCAAATTTACTGCTGTCGTGGTTTTTCCAACACCACCTTTTTGATTAGCTATTGAAATAATCTCTGTCATCTTAAACTAAATACCTTTTCATTGTTTAAATATACTGAACCATCATCGTTTAGTACAGCATCTTGTAATGTTACTTTTTGATTGTTTACTGTTGCATGAAATTTTTTACTAAGTTCAAATTCTATCTTAAATTGACTAAATATTTGCTTCCATGAAATCTGTTTTTCCACTTCATTCATATAACTTTCTAGTAGTATATGCGAATTGATGGGAATATCTAATTTTCCAAATTTTTCTTCTACATTTATTAAGTTCATTCCTATTCCACAAAAGATTAAATCTTTTGTCATTGAAGTTATTGTTCCCCCTATCTTTTTATCTTCAATATAGAAATCATTAGGCCACTTTAACCACACTTTTGAGCCAAAATCTTTCAATAAACTTTTTAAAATATATGAAAAATATATTGATGTACTTTGTAAAGGTAAGTCATTTGGTAAATCATTTTTTTGTACAACAAATGAAAAAAATAGATTACCTTTTACACCTTGCCAAGAGTTACCTCGACTTCCTATTCCATTTGTTTGATAATCAGTTACTACACATAAACTATTTTTATACCCATTTTGTTTTATATAATCTTTTAAATAAGTATGAGTAGAATCAACTTCTTTTAATCTTAAAATTTCCATATAAGATTATACATAATTATTTTTCAAGATATAGTTAAATATAATTTTTCTAAAAAAGGCTATTATGTGTTAGATCCAGTTTTACCTATTGCTTTATATCTCCTACTTGGTTATTTATTTAAGCTAATATATCATGACAATTCAAAACAACTTATTGAATTTATTATATATTTTTCTTTACCAGCTATCGTATTTTCAAAAATCTACCCTTTAACATTAGATGCTAGAATCTTATCTTTGATATTAATGTTTATAGGTTTTATTTTATTAAATCTATTTTTAGCATATATTATTGGTAAACTTATGAAACTTGATAGGTTACTATTAGCAACCTTTATGATTATGGCTACTTTTGGTAATACTTCATTTATTGGATTTTCATACATAGATGCTTTTTATGGGCAAGACTATATTGTATATGGATTAATCTATGATCTTTTTGGTTCTTTCTTATTATTAGTTTCAATAGGAATGTTTATAATTACTTGGGGAAGTGGTAGAAGAAATGATACTAAATCAATTTTTAAAAGTGTATTTCTATTTCCACCTAGTATAATGTTTTTTGTTACTGTAATCGCTAAGAACTATGAAGTTCCTAACTTTTTACTTTTAACTTCAGAAACATTAGGAGCAACACTTGTACCTATTGCTATGATTGCTATTGGTATGAAATTGGAATTGAAAAATATTTTTGCAAGATTCCATATTGTTTCAATGGCAATGCTTTTAAAGATGATTGTTGTTCCTATAATTGTTCTAATTGGATTCCAACTATTCTATGGTATTGAAGAAACATGGGTAAAGGTCACTATTATAGAAGTAGCAATGCCACCAATGACAATGGCAACAGTACTAGCTATAAAAGGTGGGTTAGATGAGAAAGTAGCTATTAATTCACTTGTATTAGGTGTGTTATTAAGTCTAATAACAATAACAACATACACAAAGTATTTAGCCTAAGCTAAATACTTAACTTATAATATCACCCTCTTTTAATCGCTTTCCTCTAATATAATCAATTGAAGAGATAGCTTTTTTAGATGGTGCTTGAAGAGTTTCTACTCTTATACTTCCCTTTTTACATCCTATTAAAATACTACTCTCTTCTATTTTAAGAAGTTCCCCCTCTTTATTTGTAGAGTCAGTTTCTTCTAATTGAATGTCTTTTAATTTTAGTTTTGATTCTAAAAAAATTCCAGGCCAAAAACAGTATGCTTTATATTTTTGATAAACTGTTCTTGAATCTTTTAAAGAAATTTTTCCATCATCTTTTTTGATTTTTTTACAGTGAGAAACTTCTGACTCATTCTGCTTTTTAGGTTTGATTTTTTGAAAATTATCTAAAGTAGTTATTGTAAGTTTTGCTGCAATTAATGAAAGATTATTGAATACATCAACAACAGTCATACTATCTTCTAATTTTAAATATTTATAGCCTAAAATATCTCCATCATCTAGTCCCACATCCATTAGCATAGATGTAACACCAGTATATTTATCATTGTTTAAAATAGCCTCTTGAATAGGACTTGCCCCTCTGTATTTTGGAAGTAATGATGCATGTAGATTGATACAAGGAGCAATATCTAAAATCTCTTTTGGTAGAATTTGACCGTATGCAGCTACTACAATAAAATCGGGATTTATATCTTTTATTTGTTTTTCAACTTCTACATTACCTCTTAATTTTTCTGGTTGAAATATAGGCAAGTCGATACTATTATCTAAATAAAACTTTTTTATGTGAGGAGGAGTTAAAACCTGTTTTCTTCCAACTTTTTTATCTGGTTGTGTAAAAAGTCCTACTATTTCATATGAACTGTTAATTAATTCTTGAAATATTGTTGTAGCATAATCAGGTGTTCCCATAAATAACACTCTTTTACTCATAAAGATTACTCCTCTACTTCAATTTTAAATAATGTTCCACTTTTATGATTATCATAAAGTAAAAAATCATAAGCATTTGTTAAATCAAAACCTGATGATAAGTACATTGGTATATTATTTTGCATCAAAAAATGTGCAGCTTTTAGCTTTGTAACTATACCACCTGTTGCAAACTCTGAGTTTGCAGTATGTTTCATCTCTAAATGTTCTTCACAAATAAATGAAACATCCTTTAAGAGTTTAGCATCATCATAATCTCTTGGATTTTTATCATAATATCCATCAATATCAGAAAGAATAGCAAGCATATCTGCATTAAAATGATAAGCTGCATGTGCTGCAAGCTGATCATTATCTCCAAATAACAACTCATCATTTGCAATTACATCATTTTCATTAATTATTGGAAGTACATTGTTTTTAAGTAATATTTCCATAACATTTTGTGCATTTTTTGTTCGTTTTCTAGAATCAAAATCATCTGCTATTAAAAGCATTTGGGCACAAGTGATACCATACTCTTTAAACTCTTTTTTATAGTTTTTTAATAATAAAGGTTGTCCTATTGCTGCTAAGGCTTGTCTGTTTGCAATATTTTTTTTATCTAATTGTAATGAAGTAAACCCAGCACCAACTGCACCAGATGATACTAGTATTACTTCATAATTTTTTTCATTTTTTAATTTGGCAATTAACTCAACAAGAGCTTTTAGTCTACTTAAAGCTAACTTTCCATCTTGAGTTAATACAGCTGTTCCAACTTTTATTATTAGTCTTTTATTTGGAAGTAAACTGTTATTATTTTTCATTATTTTCCTAATTCTAATAATTTATACAATGCAAATTTTAGTGACTCAAGATTGTCTCTTGTCATAGAAGAAATTGGTAAAACAAAAAATGGCTTTTGATTATCAAATCTATTATAAGTTAAATCCTGAACATAATATGGCAGTTTTGTATCAAAACCAAACTCATTTTCATTTGCAGCTGTAAGGTTAATATCATCAATAAACTTTAATATATCTGCTTCTAAATCTTCACCATAGTAAGCATCTGTTCTACTAATCGCTACAGCAAAGTTTCTTTTTGATAATTCACTTGAAAACTTTGTAACCTCTTCTTTTAAAACATTATATTGATTTGTCATTGTCCTATAGTTTGCTGCATCAATTAAAAACAGTAAGGTTTTTGTTCTTTCAATATGTTTTAAAAACTCTAAACCTAAACCTCTTCCTTCTGATGCACCATCAATAATACCTGGAATATCAGCCATAACAAATGAGTTAAAATCACCAACCTCTACAACACCTAATTTTGGTGTTAAGGTAGTAAACTCATAGTTTGCAACTTGAGGACTTGCATTTGATGTTGCTGAAATAAGTGTTGATTTACCAACATTTGGATATCCAACTAACCCAATATCTGCAATTAGTTTTAATTCTAATCTTATATTTTTAGTAGTTCCTGGTAGACCTGGCTGAGAGTATGTAGGTCTTTGGTTTCTTGAGTTTTTAAAGTGTACATTACCTAGTCCACCTTTTCCACCCTCTAAAAATTTAATCTTATCACCCTCATTTAATAAATCAAATAGAACTTCATTTGTATCATCATCAATAACTTGAGTTCCTGGTGGTACTATTAAAACTAATGGATCTGCAGACTTACCTGTCATTTTAGAACCCATTCCTTGTTTTCCATTATCCGCTTTAAATACTTTTCTACCTTTATAATAAGATAATGTATCAGTGTTGTTATCTACTAAAAAGTAAACATCTCCACCTTTTCCTCCATCTCCACCATCTGGTCCACCTTTTACAACGAACTTCTCTCTTCTAAATGATGTACATCCTTGTCCACCTTTTCCTGATGATACAGAAAATTTTGCACTATCTATGAACATATAACCCTCCAATGGTTTATAAAAAATCAAAAATCAACCTATTTTGTTGATTAACTTTTAATTTCTTATATTTTATAAATAAAAAAAGGGTGCAGGCAAAAGCCATACACCCTTTTTAACTAAAATTAGAAAATAAGCTTCTTATGAAGCGTAAACTGAAACTTTTTTTCTTTGTTTATCTTTAGTTTCAAATTTTACTACTCCGTCAATTAAAGAGTAGATTGTATGATCTTTACCAATACCAACATTTTCACCAACGTGAACTTTAGTACCTCTTTGTCTTAAAATGATGTTACCAGCTCTAACTGTTTCTCCACCAAATTTCTTAACACCAAGTCTTTTCCCGGCTGAATCTCTATTATTCTGTGTACTACCTTGACCTTTTTTATGAGCCATGTTCTATCTCCTTAAGATTGCTTATGCAGCTATTTTAGTAATTCTAACTTTTGTAAAGCTTTTTCTGAAACCTTTTTTAAGTTTAGAATCTTTTCTTCTTCTTTTTTTGTAAATGATAACTTTTTTATCTCTATTTACACCAGTACCATCTAATACTACTTCAGCTTCAACTTTTGCTGATGAAACTGCATCACCAGTTTTTAATTCACCATCGTTTAATGCTAAAACATCAGTGATTTCTAAAGTTTCTTTTGCAGCTTTTCCAGTATAGTCGATATCAAGAATGTCACCTTCTTGAACTTTGTACTGTTTTCCACCACACTTGATAATTGCGTACATTTTTCTTCCTCTAATATTCAGTTCTTTATGCTAATTTCTTGTTGACAAAATTATACTAACCTTATTTTTCGAACGTGAATAGTATCTTAATTTAGTTTAAACTTTCTTTAAGTCAACAATTAATTTTAATTAATAATAATCACTTGCAGTGGCAATTGCATCTATCATAATCAATGAGTCTTTTGGCAACCCTTTCGCTGAAATAGTACTTCTAGCAGGTTTATGATCTCCAAAAGCTTCTGCAAACAGTACATTTACAACACCAAAATCTTCAATATTCTCTAAATAAACAGAAACTTTAATAACATTATCCATACTACTTTCTGCATCTTCTAATAAAGTTCTTAAGTTAGATAAAACTTGTCTTGTTTGAACTTTTATATCTCTTTCTACCATAGTACCATCTAATGTTACTGGAACTTGCGCAGATGTATATACCATACCGTTTACTTTAACTGCTGGTGAGTAAGGTCCTATAGCTTCAGGTAAATTATCACTTTGAATAAACTTCATTCTTTTGTCCTCTTAAAATACTTTTTTATAATGTTACAAAAATTATACTAGTAAAAAAATAAAATTTTTAAATTAACTATAAATTATAACTTACAAGCTTGCCTTGTTTTAATTGATATAGATTATCTTTTATTTTTCTTAAATTTTTTGCCTTTTCACTAAAAGGTATACTATTATCAAAAGATACTTGTGTTAATCTCTTTGAATAGAATTTATGTAAAAGAATTAACAACTCACTTTTTAATCTTTCATCATCATAATTTTCAAGCTTGTCATTTAATACAATTGCATTTAATGAAGTGTTATTTATATCTTCCAATAATATTTCAAACTCATTTTGATGAACCTCAAACATACTTGGAGCCACTAGATTTAATACATAATCTAATCTCTCTGGCTTTTCTAAAATAGCTTTAATAATACACAACTCTTGTATGTTAATTTTAGTTAAGTTTATCTCTCTTCTTTTTTGAGTATCGGTACTTGTTTGAATTAAACTTTCTCTTATATTTAACTTTTGAGCAATATACCTTTTATACTCATCTTGATATAAAATTCCTAATGATCTTAAATAATCATTTGCTTCATTTAAAGCTTTATTTTTTTGTGAAGCGTTGTTTATATCATATTTGTTTAATATATAATCAATACAGTAAGGTATAAAATCTATAGGAGTAGAGAACATTTTGTTTAACTCCTCAATTTTTCCATCATCAACCATATCAGCGGGATCTTTCCCTCCTTCAAATATCACAACACCGCCCTCAAACTCACCTTGACTTAACATAACTGAAGCTTTAAATGCAGCTTCTAATCCTGCTTTATCACCATCATAAGCTAAAATAATTTTGGGTTCACCTCTTCTTAAAAGAGGCAAGTGATCTTTTGTAAGAGCTGTTCCTAATGTGGCAACTGCTGTATTAAAACCACCTTGATGTAACATAATTACATCTAAGTACCCCTCACAAACTATAAGCTGATTTTTTTTATATATATTCTCTCTTGCAATATTATATCCATATAGAAGTCTTGATTTATTAAATAGTTTAGTTTGAGGGGAGTTTATATATTTTGCATTATGGCCTGTGATTGTTCTACCACCAAAACCTACAATCTTATCATTATTTGTATAGATTGGAAAAGTTATTCTTTCAATAAATCTAGCATATAAGCCATTATTTCCAGTATTTATAACTCCTAAATCAATTGCTTCATTTAAATTATAATGATGAGATTTTAAAAAATTAATTGTATCGTAAGATTTAGGTGCATAACCTATCTCAAATTTTTCTACAGAGAATTCTGAAATACCTCTTTTTTTAATATACTCTTTTGCAGTATTATTATTTACAAAAAGTTTTTGATAATAATCATTTATATCCTCTAATACTTTTGTATCTTGTTTCTTTTGCTGATTATTTCCATCATACTCTAAATGTATATTATACATAGAAGCTAATTTCTCAATTGTTTCAGGATATGAAAGCTTTTCATACTCCATTAAAAACTTAATAGAGTCTCCTCCTATACCACAACCAAAACAATGAAAAATCTGCTTTGCTGGACTTACAACAAATGATGGTGTACTCTCTCCATGAAAAGGACAGCAGGCCTTAAAGTTTGCTCCTGACTTTTTAAGCTCTAAAAATTGAGATATTACATCTACTACATCTAAATGGTTTTTTAAATTTTCAATTGATTCTTTTTTTATCATAGATGATATTATACCCTTTTATTATTTTATATGAACTTTTATGATAAAATTTATAATATTTAAGAAAAAGGTTTATGTTGGATAATATAGTACTAGAATATCGAGATCCACTCTTTGGTATTATCATTTTAGTAGCTCTTATTTTTTTAATTTCATTCTTTACATACTCTTATAGTCTCTATAAAGAAAGAACTGCAAGAAAAGATTATAGAGAATTATCCAAAAGATTTGAACTTGGTAAATTAAAAGAAGAGGATTATGTCCATTTATATAAGACATATAATTTACCTTTTGACTCAATACTACTTTTAGCTTCAAGTTTTCTACACAAAGGAAACTACAATAAAGCCATATCCGTTTATCTAACTTTATTAGAGCATGTAAAAGATAGAGTTAAAAAAGAGGAACTTTTAGAGCTATTAGGAACTACTTATTTTAAAGGTGGTTTCTTACAAAGATCAAAAGATATCTTTCACAGAATATTAAAGTTCTCTCCACGAAATAAAAAAGCACTAACTTATTTATTAATTATACATGAAAAACTTAATGAATTTGAACAAGCAAAAGAGGTTTCTCAGTGCTTAGAAGAGTTAAATGAAGATATGCAAAAAAATCTTTATTATTTAGATTGTTTAACAATTATAAATGATCCTGTAGAGTCATACGAACAAAGAAGTGAAAGGCTTTATGATATCTTCAAAAAAGAAAAAGATATTCAAAGACTATTTGCAGAGTTTTTACTACAATTTAATAAACCTTTTTTTTGGAAACACTTAAATGAGTTTGATACAAAGAGTTTTATGGATTTGATGTGGTTTCTAAACTTTGATGATATTGATTTTGAAAAAGTTGAGAAAAACAAATTTTTAACTGAATTATATAGTGCTAAAGGGTATATAGATTTAGTTAAACATAGTGATGACTTTGTATTTGATATATTAATTGCTTTGAATAAACATGAACACAAAATAAACGCCACATTAAATTTTGAATTTATTTGTAAATCTTGTAAAAATATTCATCCAATTTATGACAAAAGATGTCCTCACTGTCATAGTATACTAACATTTAATGTTAGGCATAATCTAACTAAGGGATTTAATGAAGAAAATCAATCTTTACAGTGATGGCTCTGCATTAGGGAACCCAGGACCTGGTGGATGGGGAACTATTTTAGAGTTTAAAGGTAATGAAAAAGAGTTGTGTGGAGGGGAAGAACACACCACAAATAATAGAATGGAATTAATAGGAGTTATTGAAGGGTTAAAAGCATTAAAAGAACCATGTGAAGTCCATATTACATCAGATTCTAGTTATGTTGTAAAGGGAATAAATGAATGGCTAGAGAGTTGGGAAAAAAGAGGCTGGAAAACAGCAAGTAAAAAACCTGTTAAAAATGTTGAGTTATGGCAAGAGTATTTAGAAGTTTCAAAAATACACAAAATAACTGCAACTTGGGTAAAAGGTCATGCAGGGCACGAACATAATGAAAGATGTGATATAATTGCAAGATCATTTGCTGAAAAATTAAAAAACAATAATTAAATGATAACAAAAAGAGAGGATATAATAATGAATGATTACACAAAACTTGAGAAGTGTTTGGGTTATCAGTTTAAAGATAAAAATCTGATAATCGAAGCACTTACTCATAAAAGTTATAAGAAACCATACAATAATGAAAGGCTTGAGTTCTTAGGAGATGCTGTTTTAAACTTAATAGTTGGAGAGTATCTATTTTTAAAATTTCCTAAATCTAATGAGGGAGAGCTTTCAAAAATAAGAGCTTCTTTAGTAAATGAAACTGGATTTACAAAACTTGCGAATGATATAAACCTTGGTGATTTTATTTTTATATCTACAGCTGAAGAGAGAAACAAAGGAAGAAGTAAAGCCTCAATCCTATCTGATGCATTTGAAGCTATTATGGGTGCTATTTATCTAGAATCAGGTTTAGATATTCTAAAACCTATAGTATTAGATTTATTAGAAAACTCATACGATAAAATAAATTTAGATGTGCTATTTAGTGATTATAAAACTGCTTTACAAGAGATTACACAAGCAAAATTTGGTTCTATTCCTGAATATAAAATTGAGGGTTCTTATGGTCCTGACCATAAAAAAGAGTTTGAAGTATCAATCTGGATTGATAATAAAAACTACGGTGTAGCTAAAGGAAAAAGTAAAAAGCTAGCACAACAAGCAGTCGCTAAAATAGCTATTGAGAAACTAAAGGAAGATAAATAATGAATACATTTGGACAAAAGTTTAGATTTACTACCTTTGGAGAATCTCATGGTAAAGCACTAGGTTGTGTGGTTGATGGTGTTCCAGCTGGTATTAAAATCGATGAAGAGTTTATCCAAAAACAGATGGATAGAAGAAAACCTGGTAAAAACAAGTATGCAACTTCAAGAAAAGAAGGTGATAAAGTTGAGATCTTATCGGGTGTGTTTGAAGGAGTTAGTACAGGAACTCCTATATCAATGGTAATCTTCAATGAGAATCAAAAATCAAAAGATTATTCAAATGTAAAAGATCTATTTAGACCAGGTCATGCTGATTTTACTTACTATAATAAGTATGGAGTTAGAGATTACAGAGGTGGAGGAAGAAGTAGTGCTAGAGAGACTGCTGCAAGAGTAGCAGCTGGAGCTATTGCAAAACTTATGTTAAATGAACTAGACATTGAGGTTAACAGTGGTATTTGCCAAATAGAAAAAGTTAAGTCTAACAAACTTGATTTTGATTATGCAAAAACTTCTGAAATTTTTGCTCTTGATAAGAATACTGAAGAAGAGCAAAAACAAGCTATTTTAAAAGCAAAAAATAGTCATAACTCAGTTGGTGGAGTTGCTTTAGTAAATGTAAAAAATGCTCCAATAGGACTTGGTGAACCAATATATTATAAACTTGACTCACAAATTGCAAATGCAATGATGAGTATAAATGCCGTAAAAGGCGTAGAGATTGGTGATGGTGTTCACTCTTCTGAAAACTTAGGGTATGAAAACAATGACCAAATAAGAAAAGATGGTTTTAAATCAAACCATAGTGGTGGAATGCTTGGGGGTATTTCAAACGGTGAAGATATAGATGTAAAGATATACTTTAAAGCAACACCTTCAATCTTTATAAAGCAAGAGACAATTGATATACATAACAATGAAGTAGATTGTGAATTAAAAGGTAGACACGACCCTTGTGTTGCCATAAGAGGTAGTGTAGTAGCTGAATCCATGATGAGTTTAGTTTTAGCTGATATGATTTTATTAAATATGTCATCAAATATTGAAAACGTAAAAAAAGTGTACAAATAATAAGTATATTTTTAGTTTTTTTTACTATAATTTTATTTCAAGCATCTCTTTGGTTAAGAGGTGCTTTTTTTATCTTCTAATATTAACACTCTTTGTTCTATACTTAAACAAGAGTTGATAAATCCCCTTAAAAAAATCTCTTCTTTAAAAAAATAAGGATTAACAGTAAATAAATGTGAAGTTTGAAAAGTAGTATTATTAAGCTCTGCCCTATTTGAAAGTTTACTAAGAGCATTCAACCCTGCTTGTACAAAATCTTCACTTTGTAAAATATCACTTGCGTAAGCATCTGCTAGTATATCACTTCTTTTAGTATTTAAAACTCTTATATAAATAGATGATAATGGAGTAAAAAATGAATTTGTGAAAAAGAATAATGAACTTTTCTCAAGCATTTCTTTACTGTACATCTTTTTCATTCTATTTGGTATATATGAAATTAAACTAGCTAGATAAGCAATAATTGAATTTAATAATATGTCATTATTTCTTATATGACCTAACTCATGTGCAATAATTGCTTCTAACTCTTTTTCATTTAATAAATCATATAAACCTGTAGTGACAACTAAACTAGCGTCATTTGAGTTTTTACCTACACTAAAAGCGTTTGGAGTAGTATCTGATATTAAATAAAGTCTTGGTGTATTTAAATTTGTTTTTGAAATAACTTTATCTAAAATTTCATATAAGGGATGTTTTAAATTATCTAGTGGAATAGCATTGTACTGTTCTAAAATAAATTTTTCACTATAATAATAAGAGTAGATATTTAAAGAGTTAATCAGTAAAAAAGAGATTAATAATCCATCAGAACCAGCTAAATAAAATCCTATAAAAGAAAAAATAAGCATTTGAAAAATAAAAAGTAGAATTACTTTAACTTGTCCCATTTGTTTCTCCTTAGTTAAGAAACAATTTTAACAGATATAGATTAAGATGGATTTAATTTTATAGCAAAAAAAGGTTATTTTTTCTAAAATAAAATAAAAAGAAAAGAGTGCTGTAATGAAAAAATTATATATTTTTAGACATGCTGAAAAAGAGATAGAAACACCAGGGCAAGATGACTATGATAGACCTTTAAGTAGTAAAGGTATCAAGGATGCTAAATCAATGGGTAAAAAACTTGCTGATAAAGAAGTAAAAGTTGATTTAATCGTATCTAGTCCAGCTGTAAGAACAAGTCAAACCTCAGAAGAACTTGCAAAAGCATTAAACTATAACAAAAATATTATGTATAATGAAGTATTATATATGGCTTATGTAAATGAATTAACAGAAACATTATCATATACATTTGATTCCGTTAATAGTATGATTTTAGTAGGACATAATCCATCAGTGACTGCACTTGCTCTAACTATAGCAGGATTTAAAGAAAAAATACCTATGGGTGGAGTTGTGGAAATAGAGTTTGATTGTAATTCATGGATCAATATCTCAAGAGAAAACTCTAAAATAGTATCTTTTGATTACCCAGGTAAGTAAAAAACTACTTACCTAAACAAAACTCCCCAAACATTACATCTAGCATTTGATCATTTTCATAAGGTCTTGTGATATTTGATATAGCCTCTAAAGCAGTAGTAAT
Organism: Arcobacteraceae bacterium; assembly: GCA_041694355.1. GTDB lineage: Bacteria > Campylobacterota > Campylobacteria > Campylobacterales > Arcobacteraceae > Arcobacter_B. The sequence continues at coordinate 27,140 of JASMTK010000103.1, forward strand.
ATGATGTGCAAAAAACTCTAACTCTCCACATTGTAATGGATCTTTAGAAGCAATTATATTTTTTAAAGTATCCTCTACTGAGTTTACTTGTCTTTTTGAGATTAATGACATCTCATCACTATGTGTATTATTATCTAAAATTGACTCTAATTTGTTTACTAAAGGTTTTATATCATTTTTTGCTGATAATTCAAGGTAATTGTTGTTTAATCTACTATTATCAAACTTAACAGGTAAATCAACCTTGTTTAATATAGTAATAACCTCTTTACTAGTTTGATTCTCTAATAGTTCTAAAATCTCTTTATCTTCAACCTCAAACTCTTTACTTGAATCAAAAATAGATATGATAATATCAGCTTCACTAACTGTTTGTATAGATCGTTCTATACCAATTTTTTCTATTTCATCACTTGCACTTCTAATACCAGCTGTATCTACTATCTTTATGATATGAGTACCTATTTTAACTGACTCTTCTATAGTATCCCTTGTAGTTCCAGCAATATCTGAAATAATTGCCCTATCAAAATTTAAAAGCTTGTTTAATAAAGATGATTTACCAACATTAGGTTTACCAACGATAGCAACCTTAAAACCTTCAATCATTCCCTCTCTTCTTTTACTAGCCTCTAATGTATTTGTTAGATTATCTTCAATTTTATTAAGTTTATTTGTAATTTGTTCAAAAATATCAGTAGGTAAATCCTCTTCTGCATAATCTATACTTACCTCTGTATATGCCAACATAAAAAGCAAATCTTCTCTAATATCTTCAACAAAATTTTTCAGATCACCTTTTAACTGTTTTGCTAAAAGTTTAACAGCATCTTCACTTCTTGCTTCAATTATTTTTGAGATAGCCTCGGCTTTTGATAAATCAATCTTATTATTTAAAAATGCCCTTTTAGAAAATTCACCAGGATTTGCTAATCTTGCTCCAGAAGCTAAGACTTCCTCAACAACCATATTAGCAATAGCTATTCCCCCATGACATTGAAACTCAATAACATCTTCACCAGTAAAAGAAAAAGGTGCTTTAAAGTATAAAACTAAAGCTTCATCAATAAGTTCATCATTTGTAGTGTATATTTGACTTAATGTTGCTAATCTTGGTTTGAAAGTATCTTTTTTAGTTAATCTTGTAGCAATTGTTAAAGCATCTTTACCAGATACTCTAACAATAGAAATTGAGCCAATACCGTTAGCAGTAGCAACTGCAACGATAGTATTATCATCTAGTAACAATTTTAGTACTCTTTACTTCTATATTCATTCACAAGTACGTATTTATCACCTCTTATGTTTGTTTTAACAGCAACATACTTGTTTGGGAACTCTTCTCTTAATCTCTTTAAAGCAATATGCACTAATATACCATCTAAAGGTTTTGTTTTAAACATACCTTTCTCTTTTATTGCTTCAATTACTGGTTCTAAATATGCATGAGTTGCTTGCTCTTGATTTTTTAAGAACTCTGCAACCTCTAATCTTAACATTAGTCCATATTTTTCATTTATCCAATTAAATAAAATATATGATAATGCTTTATATCTATACCCCTCTTTTCCAATTAATAAAGCTGAATCTTCACCATTAAACTCTATGTAAACTGTCTCTTCATCATAAAGTTCAACTTTAACTTCATCAATATCATAACAGCTATTTGAAAATAGAAGTTTGATTCCTTCTTTTATCTCTTCAATTACCTGCTCATAATCTTTTTTTAATATAATATTCGAAACTTGAGTTTGCGAATCTTTTTCATTATAAAAATTATCAAAGATTCTCTCTTTTGATTCAACTTTTCTAACATTTGTAGAGTTAGTACTATCTTCTTTAGATTCAACTACTTCATCTTCTTGACTTTTAGTTGTTGAATCTTTTATTTTTGCAGATACATCTTCAATTTTAATATCTTTTGCTTTGAATTCATTTGAAGAAATATCCTTCTCATAGGTTCTACAGTTATCTTTATAACATGCTTGAATTATTGCTGTCTTCTTTCCAAAGCCAAGAAATCCTTTACTTGGCTGTTGAACAATCTCTATTTCTAAATCAGTTATAGAGCACTGAAACTCTGAAGTAGCTAACTCATAAACCTCTTCTAAACATTTTGCTTCAAATTTTTTCATAGTTACTTCCTATTTCTTTGCAGCTCTTTTTTTCTCAAACATTTTATTAATTGTGTATTGTTGAGCTATTGTGAATACGTTGTTAACAAACCAGTATAACGTAAGTCCTGCTGGGAACCATAAGAAGAAGAATGTAAATACAACTGGTAAGAATTGGAATATCTTCTTTTGCATTTCATCTTGCATTGTATTTGGTGTAATTCTTTGTTGAATATACATAGAAGCACCCATTAATATTGGTAAAATAAAGTATGGATCCATCTCCGCTAAATCGTGTACCCATAAAATCCACTCTGCACCTTTTAATTCAATTGCGTTTAGTAAAACTCTATAAATAGCAAAGAATACAGGAATCTGTAAGATTAATGGTAAACAACCACCCATTGGGTTTGCTCCATGTTTCTTATAAAGTTCCATCATATGCATAGATTGCTTTTGTTTATCATCTTTATATTTATTTTGGATCTCTTTCATCTTTGGAGCTAACTCTTTTAGCTTGTTCATAGAAACCATACCTTTATAAGATAATGGATATAGAACTAGTTTTACTAAAATTGTTAAAATAACAATAGTCCAACCCCAGTTTCCTACCATATTATGAATATATTGTAGTAATACAAACATAGGTTTTGCTAAGAATGTGAACCAACCATACTCAATAACGTCAGTTAATTCTTTATTTAAAGCTGATAAATCTTTAAAGTTTTTAGGTCCCATATAACCTGAGAATGAGATATTATCTCCACCATGAATAAATGCTTGTGGATTATCATTTTCATCTGGCATAAATGATAAAGACATTGATCTATCAAAGTTATAAATTACAGTAGCATAGTATCTATCAAAGTTTGATACAAATCTAGCACCTGTTACATTTGTATTTTTTTCTAAATCACCATCTTCAATGATAGTTAATGTTTCATCATTTAACTTAACCATTGCTCCATGGTCTGCATACATATCTGCTAAAACATTTGGTCTAAACCCATTTGTTATGAAAAACTTTTTATCATTTGTAGTACTTGTAGTTAAATCATAGTGTCCATCTGAATAAATAGTGAACTTTTTAGTTAGAACAGTTTCACCTAAGTTTTGAGTAACTGTTAATTCTTTTTTTCCATTTTTTACAACTAGTTGGTTTGTACTAGCTTGTGCAGCAACTTTAAAAGCTTTGTTATTGATATTTTTATCAGCAAATCTAACCTCTAATGGTCTTAATTGATTTGATTCAAATAGCTTAATTTGGTTTCCATCTTCATCTTTATATTTCTCTTCTAATAAAGTAACTTGTGCTACTCTACCTTTATTATCAATACTAATAATGTTTCTATTAGTTTTAATAACTGAGATAATTTCATTTGATGCTACCTCTTTTGAAGATAAAGAAGAAACAGATTTTGACATATCAACTGGATTTCCAGATACATCTGTCTCTTTCATTCCATCAACTGGTGCAGTTCTTTCTTGCTTCGCTTGCTCTTGCTTTGCTTGCTCTTTAGCTTCCTTTTGAGGTTTTAATACTAAAAACTCATACGCTATAAAAAATACAAATACGACTAATGTCATAATTAACATTCGTTTTTGCATACCGTTACTCTGATTCATGTTATTCATTATTGTTCTTCCACTCCCGATTTTTAACTACAATGTATTTACCATTACTAGTTGGAATTAACCAGTATATGATTTTAATTTTTTTGAAATCAATCTTTTCTAACTTATTTAGTTTAACTATTGGATAGTCAATCCCACCAGCAAAAAGTTGATTACATTTTAATATGCGTGTAATTGTAAAATAAATAGCCTTAAAAAAAGTATTATTGTCAAATTGCCATAGTGCATATTGTGAACATGTTGGGTAATATCTACATGACCCAAATGATATTATTGATAGATATCGTTGATAAAATCTTATAAGATATTTGAAAAAAGCTTTCATTTTTCTAGCAAATCAAGTCTTTTTAAAGCAAAATCAAAATCCCTTTTTAATTGTTTATAATCTTTTTGATGAATCTCTTTTTTGATTACAAAAATATATTTGCCAGATTTGATTTTATTTTCATAAGTTTTAAATAAAGCTCTAGCTCTACGTCTAGCTTTATTTCTTAAAACTGCATTTCCAACTTTCTTAGAAGTCACAAATGCAACTTTTAGTTGTTCATCTAAACTAAAAAAAGCGACAAATGAGCCTGTATGCCATTTTTTGCCGCTTTTGTATAGCTTATTGAAATCCTTTTGACTATTAAGTCGGTATCTCTTGCTTAAACAGCTAATCTTTTTCTACCTTTAGCTCTTCTTGCTTTGATGATCTTTCTACCATTCTTAGTAGCCATTCTTACTCTAAAACCATGTGTTCTCTTCTTTGGAGTATTATGTGGTTGAAACGTTCTTTTCATGATAGTCTTCCTCTATTTCACTAATTAAGTTGTGGATTTTACTAAAGATTTGCTTAAACTTTCTTTAGTTTAGAGCTCTTTTGGCAAACTAACTGTAAAGCTTACTCCCTCATACTCTATATCATCCTTAAAAATTTCTTGATTTTCTACTTTTAAATCACCATCTAAATGCTTAGTTACTATCTCTTTACTCATATGTAAGCCTAGACCTGTACCTTTTTTATTCTCTTTTGTTGTAAAGTAAGGGTTAAATATCTTAGTTATAATATCTTTATTTATATAGCCTGCATTATTTTTTACATATAATTCAATAAAACTATCTTTTAAAGATATCTCTACAATTATAAATCTTTCTCTTTCATATTTCTTTAATTCATCTTTTGCATTATTAAATATATTTATTAAAACTTGAATAAGTTCATTTTCAAGAGTATGTGCATAGATCTCATTTGGTATATTATTTATTAAATCAATATTATTGTTTCTTAGTTCTATTTGTATTAGTGACTTTGTTTTATCTACTAACTCTTTTAAATCTACTTTTTTAAACTCTTTATCAATTTTAAAGAAGTTTCTAAAGTCATCAATTGTATGAGATAAGTAGTTAACTTGTGTATGAATATTATCAAGATTTTGTTTCTCATTTTTTAAATCAATCTCTTGATTTAACTCTCTTGATAACTTCATACCACTTACAACAGTTGATATAGTTGATAGTGGTTGCTTCCATTGATGAGTTATATTTCCTATCATCTCACCCATTGCAGCCATTTTTGATTGTTGAAGCATAAGTTCATCTTTTCTTTTATTCTCTAAAACTTTCTTCTCTAATTGATTTTTGTAAGTTAAAAACTTTCTTTCTAAAAGCTTTGAGATATAGTTAAATATAAATATAAATATTATAGTCAAAATCAAACTTCCAATTAGTAGTTCAGTTATCTTCTTTTGATTTTGTTCATAAAGTTTTGTTTTTTCTTTTTCTAAGCCCTCATAGAACTTATCCATATAAAAGCCACTTCCTATAATCCATTTCCATTCATTAACTTTATCTACATAACTAATCTTCTTTATTTTTTTATCATCTTGTGGTCTTTGATTATGTACATATGTAACATAACCACCATTATTGTTAACTGTAGTTATTATTTTATCAAATATATTATCTGCATCTTTTACAATATTTAAATCAAAAACAGATTTGCCTAATAAATTTTTATCATAAATACTTAAAAACTCACCCTCTAGATTTAAAAGGAAAATGTAGTTGTTTTCTTCATATCTTATATTACTTATCATTGTTTGAAGTTTTGATTTAACTGCTTTTTGAAAATCATCTACATACTCACCTGTACCTATAAACCAATTAAATGGTTCAAATAGTTTAAAGTATCCCATTTTTTCATATTCAGTATTTTTATCATCTGGTTTTGTCCAATACCAAGAGTAGTAAGTGGCATCTTTTCTTTTTAAAATCTTATTCATCTCTTGTAGAAGATATGTACCTTTTGTATCTTGATAATTCCAAAGACTTTTATCTTCTAAATTAGGCTTTACTGGATGTAAAATATTCTTACCATCTAGTGAATAAACAAATAAGTATCCCCTATTTTCATTAAATCGTATATCTCTTAATGCATCTTTGATTAACTTTTTTAGCTCTTCTTTTGATTTACTTTTATTGTTTTCATATATTGATAAAGCTATTTTATGTGCATTATCAACTTGTAGTTTAAGACTTTTTCTTAACTTATCTAAACTTAAAAGTCTTCTTTCTTTTATAAGTTCTTGAACTCTTTTTACTTGATACTTTACAATATGTTTATTATGTTCTTTGTACTCTTTTTCTAGTTTTAAACTTTTCTCTTCAAACTCATTTATATTATTTTTATATAAGGTTACAGTAAAAATAAGAGACACAAGTAGAACTAATAATACAGGTAAATACTTAATAGTTAACAATATCTCTTTTTCTGACTTAAGCATATATAACTCTTTTTTAATTAATTATAACAAAAAAGAGTTATATCGTAGAATTTTTAACTAACTGTTTCTACTATTTTTCCATCTTTATGGTCAAACTTAACAGTTGCTCCCTCTTTTACTTTATCTTCTAGAATTAAATCTGCTAATTTATCTTCAACTATTTCATAAATAGCTCTTTTTAATGGTCTTGCACCATAAACAGGATCAAAGCCTGCTTTTGCAATATAGTTTTTAGCCTCTTTAGTTAACTCTATATTTATATCTTTTTGAGATACTCTTTGTTTGATATTTTTAAATAAAATATCAACTATATCAGTAATTGCTTCTAAACCTAACTGTTCAAAAATCACAATATCATCTAATCTATTTAGAAATTCAGGTTTAAAGTTTGACTTTAAGTCATTTAAAACCTCCTTTCTTCTATTTTCCTTATCTTCTATTTCTATGATTTTAGAACTTCCAATATTTGATGTTAAAATTATAATTGTATTTTTAAAGTCAACTGTTACACCTTTGTTATCAGTTAATCTTCCATCATCTAAAACCTGTAATAGTATATTAAACACATCAGTATGTGCTTTTTCAATCTCATCAAAAAGAATTACACTATATGGTTTTCGTCTAACAGCTTCTGTTAACTGTCCTCCCTCATCATATCCAACATATCCAGGTGCTGCACCTATTAATCTTGAAACTGCGTGTTTCTCCATATACTCACTCATATCAAATCTAATTAATGACCTTTCATCATCAAATAAGAACTTAGCAAGTGTTTTTGCACTTTGTGTTTTACCAACACCTGTAGGACCTAAGAACATAAATGAACCAATAGGTCTATTTTCATCACTTAAGCCAGCTTTATTTCTTTTGATTGCCCTACTTATTGCTTTTATTGCTTCATCTTGTCCTATTACATCATCTTTTAATACTGACTCAACTTTTAATACTCTTTGCTTTTCACTATCCATCATTTTATTTACAGGAATACCTGTCCATCTGCTAACAATACTAGCAATTGCCTCTTCATCAACAGAGTTTCTAAGTAAAGTTCCCTCTGCTTGCATCTTTTGCCATTTTTGTTCATTTTCTTTGATTTTTGTTTCTAAACTTGGAATTTCACCATACTCAATTGATGCAGCCTCTTCAAATTTAGAGTCTCTTTTTGCCCTTGCAGCTTTAGTTTTTAACTCATCAATTTTTGCTTTTAATTCACTTGTGGCATTAAAAGTATCTTTTTCATTTTGAAATCTAACTTCTAATGATTGTCTTTTTTCATTTAAATTAGCAAGTTCTTTTTCTATCTCTTCTAATCTTTGATCATTTTTCTTAGATTTTTCCATCTTTAATGCTTCTTTTTCAACATTAATAGTTTGAATCTCTCTTTTAATCTTAGATAAGGCAATTGGCTCTGATTCAATTTGCATTTTTAACTCTGCTGCTGCTTCATCAATAAGATCAATCGCTTTATCAGGCAAAAATCTATCTGTAATATATCTATCACTTAGTTTTGCAGATGCAACTAATGCACTATCATTTATAGTAACATTGTGATGAGCCTCAAGCTTCTCTTTTATTCCTCTTAGGATTTGTAAAGCCTCATTTACACTTGGTTCGTCCACACTAATTGGTTGAAATCTTCTTTGCATTGCTGCATCTTTTTCAAAATGCTTTCTATACTCTTTTAGTGTTGTAGCACCTATTGTATGTAGTTCACCTCTTGCCAAACTTGGTTTTAGTATGTTTGCAGCATCCATACTTCCCTCACTAGCACCTGCACCTATAATAGTGTGAATCTCATCAATAAATAGTATGATATTCCCAGCTTTTTTAACTTCATCTACTACTTTTTTTAATCTATCTTCAAACTCACCTCTATATTTTGCACCTGCGATTAATGCACTCATATCAAGAGTAACTACTTTCTTATTCTGTAAACTTGTAGGTACATCTTTTTCTACAATTCTTTGAGCTAAGCCCTCTGCAATGGCTGTTTTACCAGTTCCTGGCTCACCTAATAAGATTGGGTTATTTTTTGTTTTTCTTATTAGAATTTGCATCATTCTATTAATCTGCTCATCTCTTCCAATTACTGGATCTAGCTCTCCATCAATTGCTTTTTGGTTTAAATCAATACCAAATTTATTTAATGAATCTAAAGTCTCATCACTAGTTGCACTATCTATTGTAGCACCTGCTCTCATACTCTCTAACTCTTTTTTTAACTCTTGTAAGTCAAGATACTTTCCTAAAATATCTTTGATATACTTTGAGTCAAGATTTGCTAGTATCCAAGTATCTACAGCTATAAAGCTATCTCCCATTTTTGTCATTAGACCATGGGCTTTTTCTAAACTACTAGCAAAATCTTTTGAAAGTTTTATATTCTCTTTTGAAATATTTGACGATTGAGGTAGTTTTGAAGCTAATGATTTTGCTTCTAATTCACAAGCTGTTTTATCAATTCCTCTTTTATTTAGAAGTTGATTTAATACTGAATTTGTATTTGTCAATAAGGCCCATATAAAATGTACTATTTCAACTTCTTGGTTTTTATTATGTAAGCTTAATGATACAGCTGATTCTATTGTCTCGTGTAATTGATTTGTTAACTTTTCTAATATATTATTCATCTTTAGCACTCCTTTTGTTTAACTGCTAAAATAATTATAGCAACTTGAGTGCATATTTGTCAAGTTATATTATAAAGTCATGATTGTAAGATTTTTCTTTTTCATCAAGTGGAAGTACAATCGTAAATTTACAACCTACTCTTTCTTGATTTTCATTATACATATTTATCACACTTAATTCACCATTCATACTCTCATGTACTATTTTATGAGACATATACAAACCTATACCTGTTCCTTGTGTTTGATGCTTTGTAGTAAAATAAGGCTCAAATATATTACTTAAAATACTCTCTTTTATACCACCTGCATAATCAATAACATCTAAATATATCTTTTTGTTTTTCTCTAAAAGATTTATTTTCATCTCTCTTTGTTCTATCTCGTTTAGTATAAATGCATCTTTAGAATTGTTTAGTATATTTATTAAAACCTGCAATAGTTCATTTTCAAAACCATAGATTTCAATATACTCATCTATATTTAATTGAACCTCTATATTGTTATTTTTTAAACTTGCAGATAGAAGTTTCAAGGCTCTATGAATTGTACTAGATAGTTTAAACTGATTCTTTTCTTTACTTGTTTTAAAAAAGTTTCTAAAATCATCAATTGTTTTTGAAAGATACTTTGCATTGTCTAAGACTATATCTAGATTTGTATTTAACTTCTCATCATTTAAAGTACCAATCTCTTTTTCAAGCTTAACTCCACTAGCACAAGTAGTTATAACACTTAAAGGCTGTCTCCATTGATGAGCTATATTACCTATCATTTCTCCCATAGAGGCCATTTTTGATTTCTCATATAGAAGTTTTTCTTTCTCTTTTAACTCTGTTACATCAATAATTGCAGTTAATCTTACATCTTCACCTTTAAACTTTAAAAGCTTACCTTGTACATAAACATGCATAATCGATTTATCCATTCTATATAATTCAACTTCATAAGGCAAGGTATCCTTAGATAAATTTTTTGCTACTATTTGTCTATAATCAGGTAAAATAAAATCCATCATATTTTTACCTATAAACTCATCTTTTGAATTTGCATTAAATAATGATAATGTAATATCATTTACATCTTTTATAATTCCATTCTTTGTTAAAACAATTGATTCTAAAGTGGAATTAAAAAGCTTTTTAAAACTATCTAAGGACTCTTCAAGATTATCTTCTCTTTTATCAATCTCTATTTTCATTTCATCAAACTGTTTTAATAGATTATTAAACTCTGTATAGTAAAGATTGTAACTACTCTCTTTATATTCACCTCTTTTTATATTTAATACATTTTTTTGTAGTTTGTTAAAGGATTTAAAAAGTCTACTTGACACTTTTAAAATCAAAAAGATTGAAAACATACTGAAGATTAATATAAAAACTAAAGAGACTATTATTGTATTTTTAAGAATATTATTAATCTCTTTATACTCTTGTCTAACCAATACTTTCCAATCAGTCTTTGGTATATTTACATAACTTCCATACTGAACACTTTTAGCTCTTAATGGAGTAAAGGTTGCTTGAGTAAACTCTGGCTTTTTATCAATTAGCTTAGTATAAACCTCAGATCCTGAGGCATTAAACCTTTGCATTGCAATATCTTTATAACCTGGATTTAAAATAATGATTCCATTTTTATCAAATACTCTTAACATATATGAACCATCAATATTTTTAAACCTTGAAATAAACTCAGAAAGTTCTGATAGTTTTAACATTATTACAAAAATTTTATCTTCATATGTAAAGCTATAAGAGATTGTAGGTTTTAAAGAGATTGTTGATAAGAAAAAATCAGACCAATACTGTGTTGTTTTACTACTTATGTTTGAAAAATAGACTTTTTGAGAGAAGTCAAACCCCTCTTTAGTGTTTGTATAATACTCACTTGCTATATCCTTTATAATACCTTTTTTATTTAATACTATAATTGATGAGATATTGCTATTTACTTTTACTATATTATCTATTAAAGTTTCATCACTACTATAACTTTTTTTTAATAAGCTTGCTGTATTAAGAATATCTTCTATAAATTTTGTAGTCTCTTTTTTCACTTGATATAAAACTTGGTTTTGATAATGATTTATAGCGTTTATCTTACTATTGTATTGACTTACACCCCAATATATTGCAGTAGATACTATAATAAAAATAGGAAATACAATAAGTAAATAAAGTATCTCTTTTTTTAGACTTTTATTTTTAATCATCTACTTTTACAAAGTTTCCATCTTTTACCTCAAAAGTATAAAAGTTAGTAACTAAGTCCCCATACTTATCAAATACAATCATATTTTGCAGCCCCTCAAACTCTCTTTGTTTCAACAAAGCTTTTTTAATATCTTCTTGCTTATTCTCTTTTAGAAGTTTTATTATTATGTTTGTAAGTTCGTATGACTTAGCTGCGTACATAGAGGGTTCTTTATGATATTTATTTGTATAGGCTTTTTTAAACTCAAGATAGTTTTGATTTTGTGACTCCACATCAAAATCTATATTAAAAAGTACACCATTTGCAAAGGAACCTGTATTTTGTATAAATGATTTTGTTAAAGACCATTCCGCTAATGCAAATTTTGTATCAATATTATTTAATTTTAGTGTTTGAATTATATTTGCTGAGTCTACTGAGTTTGCAGCTATTAAAACTAAGCTTGGCTTCTTACTGTTTATATCATTTATCAAGAAATTTAAATCTGACAACTTATTTGTTTTTTGAATAAAAGAAATCTGCTCTTGTTTTATAAAACTTTTTTCAAAATTATCTATATAGTTTTTTTGTATACTTTTCATTTAGGGGATCATAAATTGCATATACTTTATCTAAATTATTTTTGAGTAAATAGCTTGTAAAGTTATCAAATCTTTGGGGTGAGTTTTCAACATGAACTCTAAAAAAGTTATCATCTTTATTGGAAAACTGTGTACTTGCAGAAGAAGCAGAAATCATCACCATATCATTGTATTTATTTATAATATTCATTGATATAGCTGACATAGTACTTGTAGCATTACCAATCACAATCTTTATATCTTCTTTTATAAAACTATTTATAGCTTTTTCATTTACCTCTTTGTCATTTTTATCATCTTTTATCACAAGTTTTATTTTCTTATCATCAACTGTATGATTTATTTCATCTAATGCTAAAGTAACACCATTCATCATATCATTTGACAAAACTGAATACTTTCCTGTTAGAGAACCAATAAAACCTATCTTTATATTCTCATCGTCTTGATTTTTTACAAAATAGTAAATAACTATTATTATAAGTAGTATCCCTGAAAGCATAAATCGTTGTATATTTTCCATATTTACTCTATTCTATATTGTATTTGATTAATGATTATATAAAAATACTCTTTTATTTATTATTATATATAATTTCAGTAACATTTCAAAAACACAAATTAGGACTAATATGTTATGCGGTATTGATGAAGCTGGAAGAGGACCAATAGCTGGTCCACTGGTTGTTGCAGGAGCCATTTTAATAGATGAAGTTGAAGAGTTAAACGACTCTAAAAAACTTACAGAAAAAAAAAGAGAAAAGCTTTTTGAAGAAATAAAAAAGAGTACTAAACACCATATTGTTTTTAAAAGTGCAAAACAGATAGATAAATTAGGTATAAGTAGATGCTTAAAAGACTCAATAAACGAGATAATAGAAAAGTTAACTTCCCATTGTGATGACTTTTTAATGGATGGAAACACATCATTTGGAATACCAAACCTAAAACATAAAATAAAAGCAGATGCAACTATAAAAGAAGTAAGTGCAGCATCAATTCTTGCTAAAGTTAGTAGAGATAGATATATGTGTGAAATTGCTCCTAAATACTCTAAATATAACTTTGAAAAACATAAAGGCTATGGTACAAAAGCTCATGTGGAAAAGATAAAAGAGTTTGGAAGAAGTGATGAACATAGATTTACATTTAGGCTAAAAGCTTTAGGTGAAGAGAATAGAGGGGTTCAAAAAAGTCTACTTTAGACTATTTTGAAACCTCCCCTATATGTTTTTCAACTGATTTGATTTTCTCTTCTAGTCTGTTTTTATGACCTTTTCTAATATCAAACTTTAAAGTTGAATATACCCTTTGACACTCCATAGACTCTAGTTTTTCATAACACTTTTCAACCAAAGATAAAGCATCTTTAATATTTGTAGTTTCTACAAGAGTTGACATTGAGGTTAGTTGATAGGCAAAATCACTATCTCTTACTATCTTTAAAACTTCTGCAACATACTTACTTTTGCTTTCACTTTTATCTGTTGGAAACATACTAAACTCTAATAAAATTGATTGCATGATAAACCTTTTTTTATATTATTTATATATTAATGTTTATTAAATCCACATAAGATGCTAATATAAGAATATTATAAATATTATTTTTTTATAATACCAAAAACACAAGGAAGAGAAATGAAAAAACTTTTGTTGATTATGTTTTTAGTTAGTAATCTATTTGCTCTTAGTAAAATGTCATCTGTACCAACAGATCAAAAAAAACTTGTTGATAAGATTGTTGATATTTTACAATTACCTAAGAAAGCTGAAACAAAAATATATGATAAGCTTTCACCCTATTTAATCAATGATTGGAGTGTACATTGGACAAACAATATAAGTTTAAAAAACTCTAAACTTAGTAAAAGTAGCACTAGAGTTTTAGACTTATTTATTTACAACAACAATCGATTCTCTAATCTAAATTTTGTCTATTTTAAAGATAAAAAACAGATTTTATACTCTCAAAAAGAGTATTTGATTAGCTCATCTAACACTATTTTAGAAAAATTTGATGAATTCAAAAAAGATAGTAAACTAAGTTTAGAATCTGAAAGTGACAATTATGCATATTTTCAAGAAAAAGGTTACAAATCATACAAATCAATTCTTGTAAAAGGTTCAGCAGGAATGTTAATATATCAAGATTATACATTAATCAATATTGATTAACTAGATTTAAAAGATACTTTGATAAGATTATGTAAGTAATTAAAGGAGAGAAATATGCAAATAGACGTATCTGCAGAAGTAATATTATCACAATTAGGATACTCAAAAACTGATGCTTCATTAAAGCAAGCTGAAAAGATGATGAGTGTAACAGAGAACTTTGATAAGTTTTCAAAACATCTTTTTTCTTTAAATGACCATTTAAAGAAAATGAACGCTTATGTAGCACTTTCAAATAAAACAGACTATTTAAAAATTAAATGTGACGAAAATGATGCAGATGAAATTCTAGAAGAGTTTCATGAGGAAGTTTCACATTGGGCAAATAAATACAATGTAAAACTTCAACAATTAGATAAAAAACCTATTTATTATATTTTAGGAACATTCTAAAATATCTTTTTATAGCTATGACAATAAGGCACCCTTTGGTGCTTTTCATAGTAATCTTGATGATAATCCTCAGCCTCATAAAAAGGCACTTTTTCATATAAGTTAGTAGCAACTTGATAACCTAATGAATGAAGCTTTTTCATAAGTTTTTCACATATTTGTTTTTCATCTTCATTTTCATAAAAAATTGCTGATAAGTATTGACTACCTATATCAGGTCCTTGTCCATTTGTTTGAGTAAAATCATGAATCTCAAAAAATAGTTTAACTAACTCTTCATAAGATACTATACTAGGATCATACTCAACCATCACAACTTCTAAATGCCCTGTTGTACCTGAACAAATAGTTTTATAGTCTGGATTAGGAGTTTCTCCACCCATATATCCAGAAACTGCTCTTTTTACACCCTCTTTTTTCTCGAAGTAATACTCAATACCCCAGAAACAACCACCTGCAAAATAAGCTTGTCTATTTTCCATAACTAACCTTTTTTATTTCTTATTTTAACTATACTCTATTTATATTTATATATCAATTTTCTTTTAAGCTATCTTTCTTAAATAAATACTATAATAGAAGAAAAAATATAATGGCAATTATAAAAAAAAATATATGGATACTATTTCTTATAATTTTTATCTTTGGCTTTATAACTTTAATGACTTATATTTATAATACTATAAATGGAACCATTAAAGATTATAAAATAGAGCAAGAAAATATTACTAAAATTACTGCTAACTCTTTTATATCTATTTTTCACCAATACGAAACCATTATGGATATTATAATAAAAGAAATTAAACAAAAAGATTTAAATAAGTTAGATTTGGAACTAAATACATACAAGAGACTAAATAACTCAATTGTCTCTATTAATCTTTTTAAAAGTAATAATAACCTAAAAGATGACTCTTTTAGTATTAAAAGAACCTACTACCTAAAAGATATAAAAAAGACAATTATACCTATAACTAAAAACTTCCAAGCCAATAACCAATGGTATATTTTAAAAGTAGATATAGATATGAAGAGAGGTTTTAGTTTTTTTATAAATAATAATCAATCATATAAAAGGTTTGATACTTTTTTGTATAGAGATAAAGACAGATTTTTCCAATTTCCTCAAAGTAAACACTTAGATAACTATAAAATTTATGATTACCAAGTACCTAAGAATATTCTAAATAGGTCAATCAAACAAACTGAAGAGAAATACAATATATCAATTGAAACAATAAAAGATACAGAACAAATAGTAACTCTAAAAAGTGATGATGAAAGAGATGTATTCTATTCTGCTATGTATATGAAAAGATATGGGCTTTGGATAATAACTCAAACAGATTTTAAAATAATACAAACAATATATACAAAAAAAATCGGCTTTGCTTGTTTTGCATTTTTACTAATATATATTTTTTTATATTATATGTTTAGATATATAAATAGTTTTGAAAAAAAGAAAAGAGATGATTTATACTATCAAGCAACACATGATAGTTTAACAAACCTTTACAATAGACAGTTTATAAAAACTAATTTGACTAACAATAAAACATATAGAAACTATAGCATCATCTCAATTGATATAGATGGTTTTAAAAATATAAATGATTACTATGGATATTTAAATGGTGATTTAGTTTTAAAACAAGTAGCAAAAAGACTAGTTTTGGTTAAAAATAAAAATGATTTTATAGTAAGATTTAGTGCTGATGAATTTTTGATTATAACTACTTTAGTAAATAAAGAGTTATTAGAAAACTTTTGTAGAAAAATTCTTTCTAATTTATCACTAGAGTTTTCAATAAACAACTACAAAGTAAATCTAACGGCAACTATAGGAGTTGCTACTTTTCCAAATGATGGGAAAGACTTTGATGAAGTAAAAAACAACTCTTACTTAGCTATGTATGACGTAAAAAGAAAAAAGAATGTTTATAATTTTTATAATGCCCTACTAAAAAAAGAGTTTAAAGAAAAAAACTTACTGCAACAAGAACTAAAGACAGCTATAAGTAAAAATGAAATTTTTATGGTTTATCAACCAAAAACAGACTCTAAAGAGAGGTTTATAGGAGTCGAAGCATTGGTTAGATGGGAAAATGAAAAATTAGGTTTTGTAAACCCTGAAAAACTAATCTTCACAGCTGAATCAATTGGCTATATAAATACTTTAGGTAAACATATAATAGATATGACTTTAAAAGAGACAAAACAGATACAAGATAACTTAGAAAAAAAGTTTATGGTATCAATAAACATATCAATAAATCAACTATTAGAAAAAAAGTTTTTAACTGATTTAATCTACTCAATTAAAAAATATAATTTTGATAAAACACTTTTAATTTTAGAGATTACTGAAAGTATATTTATAAAAGATATTGATAGTGTGGTTTCAATATTAAAAGAGATAAGGAGAGAAGAAATAAAAATCTCTCTTGATGATTTTGGTACAGGATACTCTTCTTTGAGTGTTTTAAATAGACTTCCAATAAATGAACTTAAAATCGACAAATCATTTATAAATGAATTACTAAATAAAAAAAGCAGTGAAAATCTTGTAAAAAGTATCATCAATATTGCAAAAGAGTTTAATATGCAAATAGTCTCTGAAGGAGTTGAGACAAAAGAACAAAAGGATAAATTATCTTCTATGAAGTGTGATATTTATCAAGGTTACTATTTTAGTAGGCCATTAGTAAAAGATAATTTAGTAAGATATTTAAAAGGAAACTAACATGGCTTTAATAAAAAGAAATATCTGGATTTTATTTTATATGATTTTAATAATTGGCTTTGGTATTCTGTTTTTTGTAATTTTAAATATTTATAATAATACTTATGAAAAATATGAAAAAAAACAAGAGAGTATTGTAAATGTAAGCTCAACATCTATATACTCTACCTTTTTACAATATGAAATGTTACTTGATATCTTAGGTGAACAATTAGTTTACAATAATAACTACAAGTCAAAAAATAAATCTAGACAAATTTTAGATAACCTTTTGAAGCTTAACTCTCCTATCATAGCTTTTGGTTTAGCAAAACCAGATGGTCAACTATATGTAACAAGTAGCAACCTAAAAAATATCAAAAAACTACCAAATCTTTTAAAGAAACCTGAGACTACAAAATCTTTTAGATATGCTTTAAATGAAGATAAAATGGTAATAGGTAGAACCTATTTTCACAATACATTGAATACATTAATCATACCAATTAGAAAAGCTATAAAAGGTAAAGATCAAAAAACTATTGCAGTGATGACAGCAGGGATAAATGTAAAAAAAGCCATAAACACTAATAAATCAATAATCTTGTTTAGAGATATAGACTACTTTAATCAACTAACAAAATATAGAGACAAAAAACACAAGGAGGTTTATAACAAACCCCTTTCATTAACATATGTGAACCATATAATAAAAAAAGTTGAACAAAAATACAAAAAAGATATTTTTCATATCAAAAATGATGAAAATATTTTTTCTATTGAATATGAAAAGTTAGATTCAAAACATAAGGTTTTATCGGCTATTAAGTATATAAAAAGATATAAACTATGGATTTTGCATCAAAATAGAATAGATAAAATAAACGATGAAATTTTAAATAGATCATTACCATACTTAGTAATCTATGTAATAACTTCTTTGATTCTATTCTTTATGTTTAGATATATCAATAAAATAGAATACAAAAAAAGAAAAGCTCTTTATCATCAAGCTTCACATGATTACTTAACAAACTTAAACAACAGACTATATTTAGCAAATAATCTTGATAATGTTACAGTTAAAAATAGTAAGCCCTTTACTGTTTTCTTTATTGATATGGATAATTTTAAAAATATAAATGACAACTATGGGCATAACTATGGTGATATGATTTTAAAAGAAGTAAGCTTTAGACTACAAAGCTTTAAAAAACAAAATGATATTTTAGTAAGATATAGTGGAGATGAGTTTATTTTAGTATCTTATGTAATAAAAAAAGAGAAAGTAAAAAAGATTGCAAATGATATTATAAATAGACTATTAGAGCCTTACAGTATTAGACAGTATCAATTTATATTAGGTGCAAGTATTGGTATAGCACAGTTTCCACTTGATGGAAAAGACTTTGATGAAGTTAAAAGGTATGCTGATATAGCAATGTATGAAGCAAAAAAGAAAAGGAATACATACTATTTATTTGAAGACTCTATAAAACATAAGCACCTAAGAAACTCTTTAATTGAACAAGAATTAAAAACTGCAATTCAAAATGATGAGATATATATGGTTTATCAACCTCAGATTGATATAAAAGGTAATCTTTATGGAGTTGAAGCTTTAGTTAGGTGGGAAAATGAAAAGTTAGGTTTCATTCCTCCTGATGAATTTATAAAAATTGCAGAGACATCTGGTATTATGACTAGATTAGGTAAACATATTATTGAAAAATCTTTTATAGAAATAAACCAATTACAAAAAAATTTAAATAAAGAGTTTCAACTATCTTTAAACATCTCTGTAAAGCAGTTTATGGAACCAAATTTCTATGACAAACTTTTTGAACAAATAGAAAGACTAAATTTTAATAGATTAAAAATCACTCTTGAAGTTACGGAAAGCATTTTTATTGATGATATTGAGTTTATCTTAAGTCTATTAAATAAGTTGAGAAATAAAGATATTAAGATATCTCTTGATGATTTTGGTACAGGATACTCATCTCTTAGTTTACTAAAGAAACTACCTATTGATGAACTTAAAATTGATAAAAGCTTCATAGATGATATTTTATATGATGAGGACTCATTAAATATGGTAGAGAGTATTATTTCTATTGGTAAAACCTTTAAGATGAGTGTACTTGCAGAAGGGATTGAGTCTAAAGAACAAAAAGAAAAACTTACAAATATAAGCTGTGATTTATTTCAAGGTTACTATTTTAGCAAACCTTTAAAAGTAAATGATTTAAAAAACTATATTTTAAATAACCATACTTAAAATACTAAAAAGAGTTTATAGTACCTTTTACTAAAATAAATTATAGTAAAAAACAGTATAGACAATTAAACTCTTGCTAGTCCATATAAAAAATGCTATAATACTGTAATAAATAATTATGTAGGGAAACAGTATGTTTATAAACAGAACTAAAGAACTAGAAAAGTTAAACTCAGAGTATCAAAGTCAAAAGTCATCTTTTTCTGTGATATATGGAAGAAGAAGGATAGGTAAAACAGCACTTATTTCAGAGTTTATTAAAGATAAGCCCCATATTTATCTTTATATTACACAAAGTGATTTAACTACGCAGTTAGAAGCTTTTACAAATCAAATCAAAGCTTTTTTACCTAAAAACTTAAAAGAGCATATCAAATTTGATAGTTTTGAAAAGGCAATAGAGTTTTTACCAAATCTTAATTTGAGTGAGAAATTAGTCTTAGTAATAGATGAGTATCAAAACCTTACTCTAAAAGATAAAGCATTCTCTTCAAAGCTTCAAATGCTTTGGGATACCATCTTAAAAGATACAAATATCTATCTTATACTTTGTGGTTCTGTTTTATCTATGATGCAAAGTGAAGTTTTAAACTATAGTTCTCCTTTGTATGGACGAAGAACTTCTCAACTACATATAAAAGCTATACTTTTTGATCATATCAAAGCATTTTTACCAACTGTTTCCAAACTTGACCAAATGCTTATATACACCTCTTTTGGAACTATTCCCAAATACCTTAATGAGTATGACCAAAATATGTCATTTATTGAAAATATAGAGCAAAAGATACTAAACAAAAATAGTTACCTCTATAGTGAGGGTAATTTTTTATTAAAAGATGAAATAAACGATAGTGCAAGTTACTTTAGCATCATAGAGTCAATATCAAAAGGCAATACAAAAATAGGTCAAATAGCTTCATCACTAGGAGTTAACTCATCTTATCTTAGTAAGTATATGCTAAAACTTATTGAACTAGATATTGTAGAAAAACAGACTCCTGTAACCGAATCAAATCCTTTAAAAAGTAAATTTGGAAGATATAAGATAAAAGACAACTTTTTAAATTTTTGGTTTTATTATGTTTATAAAAACTATAGTTATTTAGAGATTGAACAAACCCAAATAGTATTAGATGAAATAGAACTAAACTTCAATGATAGATTTGTATCTTTTGCATTTGAGGA
This sequence comes from Arcobacteraceae bacterium, assembly GCA_041694355.1. Classification (GTDB taxonomy): domain Bacteria; phylum Campylobacterota; class Campylobacteria; order Campylobacterales; family Arcobacteraceae; genus Arcobacter_B. Next base: position 47,853 of record JASMTK010000103.1, read on the forward strand.
TTTTATGATAGAACAAATTTTACAAAACCCTTTAAAATATCTTGATTTTGTACCTAAAAAAGTTGGTCGTTGGTGGAATAACAAAGAAGAGATAGATATAGTAGCTTTTGATGATGAAAATATAGCATTTTGTGAATGTAAATGGCAAAACAGTGTAAATGAACAAAAGATTAAAAATCAGCTTATTGAAAAGAGTACAAATATTAAAACAGAAAAAGAAAAACAATACTTAGTATTTACAAAAAACAGATACTTAGGTTTAGAATACTAAAAAACTATTAATCTATTTTTGCTTTTCAAAAGTTAATGAAACAGAGTTTACACAATGTCTAGTATTTTTAGATGTAAAACCCTCACCCTCAAATACATGACCTAAGTGACCACCGCAATTTGCACATACTATTTCAACTCTTCTTCCATCTGCATCAGGTACTCTCTTTACTGCATCTTTTATCTCATCATCAAAACTAGGCCAGCCACAACCTGATTTAAACTTATCAGTTGATTTATAAAGTGGTTCATTACATTTTTTACATCTATATATACCGTCTTCATAAAAATCATTATATTCGCCACTAAAAGGCATCTCTGTACCTTTATTTTCTATTACTCTTTTCTCTTCTTCATTTAATTCATTATACATTTCAAATCCTATTTTACATCAAATTCACAAGATAATATCTCTTTATCTTCTAAGAAAAGTTTACCGACAAACTTATCACCTATATCAAACTCTCCTACTCCTTTAGGTGTTCCAGTCATCAAAATATCACCATCTTCAAAACTCAAAAAAGTATTTGCTTCTTTTATTATCTCATCTGGTTTATTTATCATATCAACAACTCCACCCTCTTGTCTTAACTCATCATTTATAAAAAGTTGAAGCTTTAAACTAGCAATGTCATTATGTTTTATATTAACAAACTCACTAAAAACTGCTGAGTTATCAAATGCCTTAGCCCTTTCCCAAGGTAGCTTTGCATTTTTTAGTCTAGTTTGCACTTCCCTTAAAGTTAAATCTAGACCAAATCCTACTGCTGATATATTTCCCTCTTCTATTAAAAATGATATTTCAGCTTCATAATGACAAGAGTTATACTCTTTAGGAAATATTATCTCACTTGATACAGAAGAGTTAGGCTTAATAAAAAACACCATCTCTTCAGGGTTTGGATTGTTTAACTCTTTAATATGCTCAGAGTAGTTTCTTCCGATACATACAACCTTTGAGGGGAATATATCTTTTTCTTTGATACTTATACTATTCATTTAATTTCCTATTAATCACTTTTATTCTCATTTGTGAATACTTTGTATTTGATTTTTTATACCATTTTATTGCTTTTTTATAGTCTTTATTTACATAATAGCCTTTTTCAAAAAAGTAGCCTATCCAAGACATAGAATATCTACTATCATTTAAGCTTGCTTTTTTAAACCAAAAATAGGCTTGTTTATAATCTTTTTTTATACCATAGCCTTTGGCATATAAATATCCAAGTTCTGACATACTAAATACATCACCCTTTATTGCTGATACTTTATAAAATTCAAAAGCTTTGTAATAATATCTCTTATCATCATAACCTCTTTTAAACTTATATGCTATTTCCCTTAAAAGCATTGGGTTAATACTATTTTTTCTTTGTTGAATTAAGCTGTAGAGTTTTTCATATTTTTTATCATCAAAATACTTTTTACTTAAATAGATAATAGAATCTTCACTATAACCCTTTTTCAATTTATCTAAATAACAACTCTCTTTTCTCGTTTCATCAAAGAGTTCCTTACAAGGTATAACTCTTTTTTTCTTAACCTCTTTTTTCTTCTTTTCAACTTTCTTTTTTTTCTCTATCTCAACTTCTTTAACTTTCTTAACTTCTTTAACTTTCTTAACTTCTTTCTTTTTTATCTCTTTTATCTCTGCTTTTTTTGGTTGAGTATTAAGCTTATTATTACTACAAGATAAAAGAAAAAATGGAAGAAATAGTATAAATATATATTTCATTAGTACTTCTCTATCAATTCATTTATTATAACTGAGGTTATTCCCCAGATTATCTCTTCTTTATATTTGTAAACCCACACTTTATGTCTTTTATTTCCCCAAGGCTTGTGATATGTTTTAGGCAACCCTAAATCCTCCACCGGAAAAAAAATCTCTTTATTCCCATTCTCATCTATTTTATAAGGTTGAACCTCATGAGCTAAAGTATACTCTAATGGCTCATTATCTTTAAAGAACTTTAGAGGTACTAAGAGTGTACTTTCAACCTCATTTTTATCAATATCCATATTTTCATAGGCTTTTTTCTTAACAACTCCTATAAAAGGTTCTATTATAGCACCAATAGGAGCCACATAACTTCCAAGTTTACCTATGACTTTTATATCTTTTGATTTTATACCTAACTCTTCATAAGTCTCTCTTAATGCAGTTTGCTTAAAACTTTTATCAACACCATCTTCAAATCTTCCCCCAGGAAAACAGATATCTCCACCTTGTCTTATATGTGCTGCTCTTTTTTGAAAAAGTAAATAATACTCCTCATCAATTTTAACCAAAGGAATTAAAACAGCAGAGTTAAGGAGATTTTTCCGTCCTAATATATCAGCTTTTTTTGGTAAGTTTTTCTTCAAAGTTTTAAGTTGCTTCTTTTTCATAATTACTCTTTTATATTTTCAATTGCTTCTATCATAGTGTTTATAACTTTTTTTAAGTCTTCTTCTTCCATAGTATAAGCAACTATCGAATAAATAAGTTTTCCAAATGGCCTAATCCATACACCATTTTCAACACAATAGTCTTGTATTTGCTGTGCATAGCTTGCATCCTTTAACTCTATCACTCCAATAGCACCTATATTTCTTGTACTCTTTACCATTGGTAAATCTCTTGCTTTTTTAAGCTTCTTCGTAAATATATTTTCTATATTTTGTACTCTTTCTTGCCAAGGTGACTCTAAAAGGAGATTTATACTCTCAATAGCAACACTACAAGCTAAAGGATTACCCATAAAAGTTGGTCCATGCATTAAAAGTCCCAAATCTGACTCACTAATAGTCTTTGAAACTTTCTCTTTAGTAATCATCGCTGCCATTGTCATATATCCACCTGTAAGACCTTTACCCACAGTCATAATATCAGGCTTTATATCTGCCCATTCACAAGCAAACATTTTACCTGTATGTCCAAAACCTGTAGCTATTTCATCAGCAATCAATAAAATATCATATTTATCACATAACTCTCTTGCTTTTTGTAGGAATTTTGGATTATAAATTCTCATTCCTCCTGCACCTTGAACGATTGGTTCTAAAATAAAACCAGCCAACTCTTCATGGTGTTTTTTAAAGTTCTCTTCTAACTTCTCTATCTCTTCTTCACAAGGAGTATCTAAACCAATTTGTGGAGTTGGTGTGAAAATATGTTTTGGTAAATAAGAGCCATAAATTGAGTGCATTGAGTTGTTTGGATCACACACACTCATAGCAGCTAAGGTATCACCGTGATATGCATTTTCTAAAGCTAGAAACTTATACTTTTTAAGTCCTTTTGCTTCTTGATACTGTATTGCTGTTTTTAAAGCAACCTCAACAGAAACAGAACCACTATCACATAAAAATACACTATTTAAACCTGTTAAATCTATTAATAGTTTTGTTAATTCCGATGCTTTTTCATGAGCAAGACCACCAAACATTATGTGAGGCATAATATCAACTTGTTTTTTTACTGCAGCATTTAATCTTGGGTTATTGTATCCATGAATTGCACTCCACCAAGAACTCATTCCATCTATTAATTCTGTTGAATCCTGTAAATAAATTGAAGTTTTATTCGTACTACTAACTGGTAATATCTTAGTTGTAGAAGGCAGTGAGTTATATGGGTGCCAAACATGATTTTTATCTATATCTAACCAATTCAAAAATATATCCTATTGTTATAAGTTTTTATTGATTGTATCTAAATATCAATTATCTTCATATAATGTAATTGTTAGTTTAGCACCTTTGTATTTTTCACCTTTATATTCATACTTTGTATTATTTACCTCTATTGAACCATTCATATACTTTGTAATAATTTGATGACACATATAAAGACCTATACCTGTACCTTGTCTGTTATGTTTTGTAGTAAAATAAGGTTCAAATATTTTATCAAGGTTTCTCTTTTTTATTCCACCGCCATTATCCAAAATCTCTATTTTTATTTCATCACTATTTTTTGAAGTTTTTATAAATAGATACTTTTTACCACTCTGTTTTGCATTTAAAACATCCCTTGAGTTATTAAGTATATTAATAATAACTTGAATCAACTCAGTTTCATGACCATATAGCTCAATATCCTCTAACTCTTCTACTACTTCAATCTCTTCTTGTGAAAATTTCACTTGTAGTAGATTGATTGTTTTCTTTATAGCTTTTACTAGTTTAAATACACTCTTCTCTTTCTTTGGTTTAAAAAAGTATCTAAAGTCATCAATAGTAGAAGAGAGATAATTTGCAGACTTTACTATAGAATCTACTGAATTAAAAAAGAATCTATCATCTAAATCACCTACTTGCTTCTTAACTTTTATTCCACTTGCAGCTGTACTAATAACAGATAAAGGTTGTCTCCATTGATGAGCTATATTCTCAATCATTTCACTAAGTGCAAGCATCTTTGATTGTCTTGCTATTAGCCTATCTTTTTTTAAGTTTTTTTCAACCTCTTCTTTTATTCTCTCTTCAAGATTTTCATTTATTTTTTGTAACTCTAATGTTTTATCTTTTACTTTTTCATTTAGCTGAGTATTCACTTTTTTTAGAAATCTTTGTCTATATAAAAGAAGTAATATAACTATGGAAACAATAACTGAAATTTTAAATAGCAACTCATAATCAAACTCTTTTTTATGTTCCACATGAACCCACTTATTAGATATATCTTTTATTTCATCCTCATTTATTGAAGCAACTACTTTATTTAAGATATTTAATAGTACTAAATCATCATTTCTAACAGCAATCCTTGCATCTATTTTTTCATTGAATTTACCAGATATTTTAAGTACTGATAGATAGTTATTTTGAAGTGCATACCATGCTGTTCCCATTGTAGTGACATAACCATATAGTTTATCATCTCTTACTTTCTCTAATCCCTCATCTAAACTATCAACCTCTATAAAATCTATATTTGGATACTTTTTTGATAGAAAATCAAAAAGAGAAATACCTTTTGTTATTCCCACTTTTATATCTTTTAAAGTCTCAAAGTTCTCCACAAAAGGTTTGTCATACTTTGTAATAAGCACTGAAGATACAGAGGTATACTTATTTGTAAAGTTTAAAAACTTTTTTCTTTTATCTGTTAATTGTGCCATTGGAAGAATATCACAGTTATAATCTTTAATACTATTTAGTGATTCACTCCATGAGTTAGTTGGTTCTAATATGAAATTTACATCAATTTTATCTTCTATAAGCTTTAAAAAATCAATTACTAAACCTTTTATTTCACCATCTTGAATAGAACTATAAGGCATAAAGTTTGGAGCAACACAAGTTTTAATAAAAGATTTTTTATTTAAATACTCTTTTTCAAGCTGAGTTAGTTTTAGCTCTTTACTCTTTTTTTGTGTATATACAAAATCATCAAACTCAACTTTTTTTTGAGTAACTCCCATCACATTATATAAATCAAAAATTCTTTGTATCTTCTCTTTTCTTATCTTTCCTAACTCATTTGTATCATAAAAAGATAACTTCTTTAACTCTTTTGCTTCATATAAAAGTTCCTCTTTAGATAATTTTTGAGAATTATAATTTTCATAAATATGCTCTACAGTTTCTTGAATATTATTATAAGCATATCTCCATCCTTTTAAAGAAGCCTCTTTAAAAGCAAGAACAGTATCAATATCATTTTTTATCAGCTTATTGCTTGTATACAACATATCACTATACATATCAAACCCATATGATTTTGGATCAAATATATTGTACTCAATACCCATTTGTTGTAATTCATAAGGTGATTTTGAGATATAAGCAGAAATAACATCTGTATTTTTATCTACTAAATCATTTATGTTATGAGTATGTTTTATAAAGTTTAATTCATCATAATTTATATTTCTTGATTTAATCATTGCTTTTAAAGAGACTTCACTAGCATCATCAACTGTAGTCATAATTCTCTTATCTTGAAAATCTTCTATTTTAGTTATATTTGAGTCTTTTGTAGTCAAAAGAATTAAAGGAGAAGACTGAAAAATAGCATATAAAGCTACTATATCATTTCCTTTTGATTTATCTAAAATAAGTGTTTCTCTACCAACTGCAAAATCATAAACTCCATCACTTACTGCTTTTGGGATATTTATTCCAAACTCAAAAGGTTTTATAGTCACGTCTAAACCTTTTTGTTTATAAAACCCTTGCTTCTTTGCCATATAATAACCAGCAAACTGAAACTGATCAAACCAAGACAACTGTATAGTAACTTTTTTAAATTCTTTAGCATAAGAAAAACTATAAAATATAAAAAGTAAAGTAAAGATAATTTTAATTTTATTCATTATACTCCCCATATAAGATTATTATATCTAAAAATTATAATTTTTCTTCTAACTAAAATATGCTTTTATCATTTAATTGTCATTTCAATTAAATATAATTTAGAAAAACTAGGAGAATAATGTGGAACATCAGGATTTAGAACTAAAACATATTGCAACAGTTGATGATAAAAGATATTTTATTTCAACAATAAAAATGCACGTAAGACACTCTTGGCTAAATCAACACAACAATGTTTTTGTATATGAAACAATGATTTTCAAAAAAGATGGTGGACAAGTTGTTTATCATGAACCTGTTTATAATAAAAGATACAATAGCTATGATGAGGCACTTGAGGGACATCAAAATGCTATTGATAATATTGAAAAAATAATCAAAGATAGAATAATTTGTTAATTTCATAGGCAAAAAAGCCTATGGAAATCAAATTGCTAAAGTAAGTATGTAACCTCCTACAAATAACCATAAAAAGAGTATTGTTGCCAATAAAAGTGGCTTTGCCCCTGCTTTTTTAATACTCTTAAAATCTGTTTTTAATCCAAGTGCTAACATAGCAACTGCTAATAAAAATGTATCAAATAGGTTTAAACTATCTATTACTCTACTACTAAATAGATTTAAAGAGTTAATACCAATCATAACTATAAATAAAATAGCAAACCAAGGTATGGTGATCTTTACTTTTTTTGTTGTCTCTTCTTTATTCATAAAAAAAATAGCAACCAACAATAAAAAAGGTGCTAAAAGCATAACTCTTAACATTTTTACAACAACAGCATTATTTGCAATCGTATCATTATGCAATGTATTGCCAGCTGCAACCACATGTGCTACTTCATGAAGCGTTCCACCAACATATAAAGCCATTTGTTTATCTGAAAGATTTAAGATATTAATTTCATACAAATAAGGGTATGAAAACATAGAAATTGTACCAAAAAGAACAACAGTAGAGACTGCAATACTTGTTTGATAAGCTCTATTCTTTAAAATAGCTTCTGTGGCTAAAACAGCTGCTGCTCCACATATAGCACTGCCTGCACTTGTTAATATTGCTATATGATTATCAAGCTTTAGAATCTTTACACCTATAAAATAACCAAGAATAAATGTACTTGATACAACAATAAAACTATATAAAAACCCATCAAATCCCACAACAAAAAGTTCATCTAATGTTAATCTAAATCCATATAAAACAATAGCAAATCTTAGTAGCTGTTTTGTGCAAAAGTTTAAAGCCAAAGAGTATTTGTCTAAATCTATTTTAAAACTATTTGAAACAATCATACCAATCAAAATAGCTACAATCAACACTGAAAAATGTAACTGTTCTACTAACCTTATTTGTACAATCAAATAAGATAACAGTGTTAATATAATAACAAATACCATTCCTTTATAAAAATTCATATCATTTAAAATACTCATAATAATTCCTTTAATCTTGACAAAATTATAAAGGTTTTATTTTGATTTGTAAAATTAATTATATTTGTTATAATAATAAATATTTTTTATAAGGATTAGCAATGCTTACGTTAAAGGAGTTAGATATATTCTTTAAACTATGTGATAACCCACATATATCTAACTTAGCAAAAGAGATAAATATGACCCAAGCAGCAATATCTATAAGTCTAAACTCATTAGAAAAAAAACTTGATGAAAGGCTATTTGATAGAATTGGAAAAAAGCTTGTACTAAACGAAAGAGGTAGATTATTTAAAGATAGTACAAGTAAAGCCTACTTTGAACTATTAGATAGTAGTCACATATTTTCAAAAAACAAACTAAAAGGTAAACTAAAAGTAGCATCTAGCAAAACTTTCAATAGTATTGATTTATCAATTTTTATATATGATTTTATCTCAAAACATGAAGTGCAAATATCAAAATTTTCAAACAATACAAAACAGATAGTAGAGCAAGTTTTAAACTCAAAAATAGACTTAGGATTCATAGAAAGTGATTTTGAAGACTCAAATATCATAAAAGAAAAGATAAGTGATGACTCTTTGATAATTGTAACTTCAAATAAAAAGCTTACAAATAAAGAGTACTTTATAGATGAACTTTATTATTTAAACTGGATTTTAAGAGAAAAAGGATCAGCAACAAGAGAGGTATTTCTAAGTAAACTTAAATTTTTAGAACAGCTTAATATAACTATGGAACTCTCAAACTTTGAAGAGATAAAAAATATCTTACTACATGATAAGAGTAGTATTACTTGTATATCAAAACTTGCTGTACAAGAGGAGTTAAAAGATAAAAGACTTTTTGAAGTAAAAATAAAAAATATGAATTTTGAAAGAGAGCTTTTTATGATTTATCATAAGAAGAAGTATAAAAGCAAACTTTTTTTAGAGTTTACATCTTATATTGTTAACTGCTTTAGAGAAATAAGAGACTAAGTTTCAATTTGATTACAGTAACAATTTGATTACAATAAAATAGATAAAATATAAGCCATAAAGTGTCATTATTCCAAGTAATTTTAAAAATTAAGGATTTAAGAATGACATTTATTCCTGTATCAACACAACTTATACACGCAGTAAAGTCAAATAATGCTACTAAAGTTGAAGAACTACTTTTAAACTCAGATACAAAAAAAGAGTTAATTACTGAACATATATCTACTTATGGAGAAGAGTCACTAATAAACTTATTACCAAAGTTTAGAAGTAAAGGTTTAGTTATAAATATAAAAGCACTACTTGATATTTAAGAGTAAGGAATCCCTACTCTTTAAATAGTTTACTCGTCACTGTAAACACAAACATTGTAATCCTCTACAAGACCTTTTTCATCCAAACAATGTTTTTCAAAAAAAGCTTTTATATAAGGTTTTTCACAATGAGCTTCAAATGCCTCTTTTGATCTCCATATTTCATTGAATACTAAAGGAAAACTACTTCCCATTGCATTTTTATGTTCAAAATGTTTTGTAACAATATATTGAATACAACCATCTTCTCTTAAAGTTTGTGGTTCTAATGCTCTTAAAACCTCATATAACTCTACTTGTTTACCCTCTTTTGGTTTAAATGAGGCAATACAATAAACTTTTTTTGACATATTTCTCCTTTTCTATCTTAATAAATTTTGCTTAGCTACTTCAACTAACTCATCACCTTTACCATTAATTATAGCTCTTAACATATATATACCAAATCCTTTTGCACTTTCAAAGGTTATTTTTGGAGGCATTGTAAGCTCTTGCTTAGCTGTTCTAACATCTAAAATTGCAGGTCCATCATACTCTAAAAACTCCTTTAATGTTTTCTCTAAACTCTTAGGAGTTTCTACTCTAAAACCTTTTATTCCAGCTGCATTTGCAATAGCTGAGAAGTCAGGGTTAGTCAAATCTGTATTTTCATATAAATAACCACCAGCTTTCATCTCAATTGACACAAAACCTAAAGAGTCATTATCATAAATCACTATTTTTGCTTTTATATTATACTGTTTTAGTGTTAAAAAATCACCCATTAACATAGCAAAACCGCCATCACCACACAATGCAATCACCTCTTTACTTGGACTATTTATTTTTGCACCTATTGCTTGTGGTAGTGCATTTGCCATTGAACCGTGATTAAAAGAGCCTATTAATTTTCTTTTTCCATTCATAGTTAAATATCTTGCAGCCCAAACAGTAGGAGTTCCTACATCACAACTAAATATGGCATCTTCACTTGCATATCTATCTATCAGTTTTGTTAAATATTGTGGATGAACTATCTTTTCAGAACTCTCATCGCTTGCTAACTTATCAAAGTTTTTTACTGTATCCTTATAATGTTTTAATGCACTTTTTAAAAATGAATCCTCTTCTTTCTTTTTTATCTTTGTTAATAATATTTCAAGACTTGATTTTACATCACCAACTATTCCTAACTCAAGTTGACAATGTCTTCCTAAAGACTCGGGTTTTATGTCTATTTGAATTATCTTTGCATCCTTTGGATAAAAGGCCTTATAAGGAAATCTTGAACCTAATACAAGTACAACATCAGAGTTTTCCATAGCAAAATAACCTGACTCATACCCAATAAGTCCCGTCATACCTACACTATTTGGATTTTCCCACTCTATAGACTCTTTTCCTCCTAATGCGTGAACAACTGGAGCATTTAAAATCTGTGCAGCTTTTACAACTTCATCATGGGCATCTTTACAGCCTGCACCACATAAAAATGTAACTTTTTCATTTTCATTTAAAATATCTGCAAGTTTTGATATATCATCTTTTTGTGGCATTACTGTTGGCAAACTAGGATTATTCCATAAAAGTTTTGAGTCTTTTGGCATTTGCTCTAGCATAATATCACCTGGAATAACTATAACACTCACACCTTTTTTTAAAATTGCTTGTCTAATAGCAGTTTCTAAAATATATGGCATTTGTTCTGGATTTGATACTAACTCACAATAAATACTACACTCTTTGAAATAATCTTGTGGATGTGTTTCTTGAAAATAATTACTTCCTATCTCATTTGAGGGAATATGTGAAGCAATAGCTAAAACTGGTACATCTTTTCTTTGACAATCATAAAGTCCATTTATAAGATGTAAATTTCCTGGACCACAAGAACCAGCACAAACTGCAAGTTTATCACTTATCTTTGCATCAGCCCCTGCTGCAAAAGCTGCTGTCTCTTCATGTCTTGTACCTATCCACTCTATACTATCAAGCTTTTGTAAACTATCACTTAATCCATTTAAAGAATCTCCTGTGATTCCCCATACTCTTTTAATACCTACTTTTTCTAAAAGTTTTGCAAAATACATTGAAATATTATCAGTCATGAAAAATCCTTTTTTTATTCATTGTAATAACATAAGTTTTAATTGAAATTAATTTTTGGTAAAATATTCTAAAACAAAGGATTTTATATCGAACTTATTTTACTTTTTCTTTTAATGATTTTACAAGTTGTGATTCCGCCAATTCCTGCAGAAGTTATAGTAATAGGAAGTGGAAACCTATATGGAGTGGTAACTACAACACTAGTAGCAGGTAGTGGGCTTTTTACAGGAGGAGTTATAGTATACTTCTTTGGTAGACTAATTGAAAAAAAATTTCATAAAACTTTTGAGAAAGAGAAAGTTGCAAGGGTAGTAAAAAAACTTCAAGAACTTGAAACTTTTATACTACTAATTCGTATCTTACCTTATAATCCATCTGATATAATCTCTTATGCAGCGGGAGTTATAAAAGTTAATATAAAAAAATATATTGCTATTACTTTTGTAGTATCTTTTGGAAGATCATTTTTATTAGCTTACTTTGGTACTTATATTGAAGATACAAAAACACTATTTGTAGTATTTAGTATTTTAATTTTATCGGCTGTGATAGGTTGGTTTTTTGTTTTAAAAAGGTGATTTAAATCACCTTTTTCTTAGTGTAAGAAGTGTCTAACACCTGTGAAATATAAAGCCATTCCATGCTCATTTGCAGCTTCTATAACTTCATCATCTCTTACAGAACCACCTGGTTCAATTACACATTTAACACCAGCTTGGGCAGCTGCGTCAATTGAGTCTCTAAATGGGAAAAATGCCTCAGAAGCAAGAACTGAACCACTTACATCAATTCCTAAATCTTCCGCTTTTCTAAGTGCTGCTTTAGCTGCATCAACTCTTGAAGTCATACCCATACCAATAGCAACAACTGCAGAATCTTTTACATAAACAACACAGTTAGATTTAGTACCTGCTGCTACTTTTACAGCAATTTCCATATCTTTTTTCTCTTGCTGTGTTGCAGTTCTTTCAGTTTTTAACTCAGCATTTTTAACTTCATCCTCTCCAACTACATCAGAGTCTTGGTAAACAAATCCACCATCAACAATTTTGAAGTTAAAATCATCGTTTGCAAGGTCTAACTTTGCAGTTCCTTGCTTAAATAATTTAAGTCTTTTCTTCTTATTAAACTCTTCAATTGCTTCATCAGTAAAATCTGCAGCAAATACAACTTCTAAGAAGATTTCGTTCATCTTAGCTGCTAACTCTTTATCAACTATACCATTTACTGCAACTACTCCACCAAATGCAGAAACAGGGTCACATTTTAAAGCTTCTGTATAAGATTCAAGTAGTGTATCTTTAATAGCAAATCCACAAGGGTTACCATGTTTTACAATACATACTGCATTGTCATCACCAAAATTAGCAGCGATTTTTGCAGCTCCACTAATATCACCCATATTATTAAAAGATGCTTCACCTTTTACTGGAATGAATTTTTCAGATAGGTGCTTATCAAATTCGTATAATGCACCTTTTTGGTGTGGGTTTTCTCCATATCTTGTATCAAATACTTTCTCACCAACGATAAATTGCTTTTCACCCATACCATTGTTGAATCTTTTGTTCATATAGTTTGCAATCATTGAGTCATATGCAGCAGTGTGCTCATAAGCTTTAATCATCATATCTCTTCTAAACTCAAAAGTATTTGTATCATTTTTTAAGTTATTAAGAACTAAGTCATAATCAGCAACATCAGTTACAATGATTACAGAATCATGGTTTTTAGCTGCACTTCTAACCATCGCTGGTCCACCAATATCAATATTCTCAATAATTACTTCGTAATCATCAGTTGTTTCAATAGCATTTTTAAATGGATAAAGGTTAACACATACTAAATCGATACCCTCAACTCCAAGCTCTTTAGCTTCATCTAAATGTGATTGCTTGTCTCTTCTGTGTAAAATACCGCCATGAATATATGGATTTAAAGTTTTAACTCTACCTTCAAAACACTCAGGGAATTTTGTAACTTCATTTGCTTCAATTACTTCAATTCCAGCCTCTTGTAGCTTTTTATAAGTACCACCTGTTGAGATGATTTCATACCCTAAAGATACTAACTCTTTAGCAAAATTTTCAACACCACTTTTATCACTTACAGAAATTAATGCTCTCATTTATTATACTTCCTTGTTACTATTTAATATTATAAAAATAAAAAAAGCCAAACCCCGCTTAGGGTTTGGCTTAGTGTGCTTTGATTATAAATCTTGTTCAATAACCTGCTTAAATTTATTGAAATAGATATCAGACATTGCATCTAAATCTTTATAAATATCATTTATAGAGATTTTATCACCTTTTACTGCACCAATACTTAAACACTCTAAGTTGTTTTTAGAAGCTAAGTTTTCAAACTCTTGTGCATTTTCAGGTTTCACTTCAACAATTGCTCTACTTAAAGACTCAGCAAAAATATCTTTTGAATCATCTAAAGATATATTAGCTTCAACACCTTTTTTACCAACAACTGCCATTTTTGCTAATGATACTGCTATACCACCAACATTTACATCTTTTGCAGACTCTAATAAGTCATTTTTATTTGCTTCAATAACAGTATTCCAAAGTGCAAGTTCTTTATCAAAATCAACTTCTGGATGAACTCCTGCTACTTTGTTATACATTTTTTTCATATAAAGTGAACCACCAAACTCTGATTTAGTTTCACCTAATAAATATAAAATATTCCCCTCTTCTTGCAGACAAGATGGTAATACTTTATTTGCATCATCATTTACACCAACCATAGCAACAGCAGGAGTTGGGAAAACTCCAACACCGTTAGTTTCGTTATATAATGAAACATTTCCACCAATTACAGGTGTATTAAGTTTTGCACAAGCCTCTTTTATACCTTCACAAGCCTCTTTAAACTGCCACATTACTTCTGGATTTTCTGGGTTACCAAAGTTAAGACAATCTGTAATTGCTTTTGGAGTTGCACCACTCATTGCAACATTTCTTCCTGTTTCCATAACAGATGCAGCTGCTCCTAGTTTTGGATCAATATAACATAATCTTGTATTACAATCAGCTGACATAGAAAGAGCCTTACCTGTCTCTTTTACTCTAATAGTTGAACCATCAAGTTTCCCTGGTCCTTTTACTGTGTTTGTTTGTACCATAGAGTCATATTGGTCATAAATCCACGCTTTATCTACAACTTCCATATCACTAAATAGTTCTTCAAATACTGCTTGATTTGAGAACTCTTTTTCAAGTTTTATATCTTTGATTTCATCTAAGTATTTAGGTTTTTCAACTGGTCTATCTAAAATAGGTGATTGTTCAGAAACAGGTTGAACTGGTACTTGGGCACACTTTTCACCATGCCAAAATAATTCCATATTTCCTGTATCAGTAACCTCACCAACAACAGCAACATCTAATTCCCACTTTTCAAAGATATCGATAATTGCTTGCTCACTACCTTTTTTAGCACAAATTAGCATTCTTTCCTGTGATTCAGAAAGCATAAAGTCATAAGGAGTCATTCCCTCTTCTCTTGCTGGAATTTTATCTAAATGCATAATCATACCAGAGTCAGATCTTCCTGCCATTTCAAAAGAAGATGAAGTAAGACCAGCAGCACCCATATCTTGAATACCAATAATTAAGTCTTCTTTAAATAGTTCCAAACAAGCTTCTAATAATAACTTTTCAGTAAATGGATCACCAACTTGAACTGTAGGTCTTTTTGATTCAGAATCTTCATCAAATGAAGCAGAACTCATAACAGCTCCACCAAGTCCATCACGTCCTGTTTTAGAACCTACATACATAACTGGATTTCCAACACCTTCAGCTTTTCCGTAGAAAATCTCATCTGCTTTTGCAATACCTAAATTAAAAGCATTTACAAGATTGTTGCCAGCATAACACTCTTCAAAGTTTGTTTGACCACCTATAGTTGGAACTCCCATACAGTTACCATATCCACCAATACCAGCAACTACACCTCTTAAAAGGTATCTATGTTTTTTAGCAGTTTCACTATCTCCCTCAATTCCAGCAAATTGAATTAAGTTCATAGAAGCAACAGGTCTAGCACCCATTGTAAATACATCTCTCATAATTCCACCAACACCAGTAGCAGCACCTTGATATGGTTCAATAAATGAAGGGTGATTATGTGACTCCATTTTGAATACGGCTGCGTATCCATCTCCTATATCAATAACCCCTGCATTTTCACCTGGACCTTGAATAACCCAAGGAGCTTTAGTTGGGAACCCTTTTAAATACTTTGTACTAGATTTATATGAACAGTGTTCAGACCACATTGCTGAAAAAATACCTATTTCAACATGGTTTGGATCTCTACCTAAAATTTCTTTGATGTTATCCAGTTCTTCAAGTGTTAAAGAATGGGCAAGTGCCATCTCTTCTAAGTTCATCTCTTTCTTCTGCATTTCTCGCCTTAATTATGGTTGTTTAAGTAAGCAAGATTATATCCAAACAAGAGTTAAATTATGATTTAGTCCTCAAATAAAATTTTTAAAACACCATCTTTAAGCTCTAAAATAAGCTCTTTTGTACCTACAAATCGTACATTATCACTCTTATAATACTCATCCATAAAAACTCTAAATAGTTTTTTATCTAAAGAGTTTGGATAAACAGTGATTTCTTTATTTGTAAACTTAATTATTTTCTCTTCCTTTTTTGAGAAAACTCTTTTTTTATATAAAGAGAATTGTTTTTTATTTTTCTTGTTATACCATCTAAAATCATCTGAATAAAAACTCAAATAATCCTCTAAATTTGAGTATTTCCAAGCATACCGCCAATCATAAATAAATGCCATAATTTTTGATATATCACTTAAAGAAGTAGGTTTTATCTTGTTTTCTGAGGTTATTAATAGTGTTTTATTTAAATCAATCATTGATTCTAAATCAACCAAGGGGTCATTATCTAAAGCTATACAACCTTGAGTAAATTTCTCTCTTTCATCTTTAAGAGGCATACCGTGTATCCATATTCCATGTCCAGTTTTATTTAAGCTTCTATCAAAGCTATTAGGATAAGAGGTTGTAAGAGCCATTGGACCATAAAACTGATCTAAGTTTACTCTTTTTCTAAGCAAATCATACACACCAATTGGCGTTTTCTTATCACCTTCTAATATTTTGTCACCTTCTATCTCACCAGTTATCACCTCTTTTTCAAAAACCTTTTCATAATTGTTATTATTAAATTTATAAAGTTGTAGTGATTTTTCTACTTTGTTTACAAATATTATGGACTTATTTGTTTCTAAATAACCAAACTTAGTAATTTTATTTTCAAGTTTACTCTTCCAATAAGCTTCTTTCGCAAGTTCTTTATCTAAGTGTTTTTCAACCTCTTTAATACCTTTTTTTTCATACAACTCTACATAATCTTTTGCATTTAATGAATATGTTAGCAACAGTGTAATTAATACAAATAATTTACTCAAATTTGATTTCCTATATATAATTTTTTAAGTTGGCAAATTGTATACTGTTAGGCCTAATTTTTAAATAAAAGTGAATTTGTCCGTGAAAAAAATCATCGTATTCGTAGCATTATTAATCAATTTTTTGTTTGGTGTTGAAGTTAAAGAGTTGCCTTGGCCAAAAGGTGAAACATTTCTAACCTTTTTAGATAAGTATTCTATTTCTCAAAAGTTATACTTTGAACTTGAAAAAGAGGAAAAAGAGCTATGTTCTGAGATTAAAGCAGAAGATAGATATTACTTATATGAAAATGACGATGGTACACTAAATCAAGTATTAATACCAGTATCACAAGAAATACAACTTCATGTTTATAAAGATGAAAATGGTACATATAAATTTCAAACTTTACCTATAAACTATAAGGAATATACTGAAACTATAGTAGTTCCTATTACAAGTTCTGTTTCTTATGATATTCAAAAAGCTACAAATAACGCAGCAATTTCAGCAATGATTAAGGCTTTGTTTAGTGGTGTAAACTTTAGAGGTATGCAAAAAGGTGATATAGTTGCTATAAAATATACTCAAAGAGTTTTAATGGGAAAACCACATGGTTTACCTGAAATTGATGCTGCTATGGTTGAAGTAAATAAAAAAAGATATTATAGATTTCTAAATGAAGCTGATGATAAATATTACAATGAAAAAGGTATAGGCTTCACAAAAACTTATTTCTTTAGAGTACCTCTAACATATAGTAGAATTTCAAGTCACTTTACAAGAAAAAGATGGCATCCTATTAAAAAAAGATATAGAGCTCACTTAGGTACAGACTTTGCAGCTCCAAGAGGTAGAAAAATCTATGCAGCGGCTGATGGTATAGTTAGTTATGTGGGTAGAAGAGGTGGATATGGTAAAACAATTATCATAAGACATAAAAATGGTTATAAAACTCTATATGCTCACCAATATAAATATAGAAGTGGAATTAGAAGAGGACAGAGAGTTGTAAAAGGTCAACATATTGGTTATGTGGGAAGTACAGGTCTTAGTACAGGTCCTCACTTACACTTTGGTTTATATAAAAGAGGAAGAGCTGTTAATCCTATGAAGGTTATAAAAAAGCCTAATATCAAAGGTTTAAAAGGAAAAGCAAAAAGAGAATTTATTGCTGATGCAAAACTAAGAATTGAAGAGTTAAATTATACAATTAATTTGGAAAATAGACCAGAGCCAACAAGATTAGATAGAGTAGCTTATAAAAGTGACTTAACAATAAAATAAATATATCAATAAAAGGAGTTTCTATGCCTCAAGATGAAATTATAAAAGATCCAAACAAACTACTAGAGGCCATAAACTCTTTACATCCAAGTGATATTGCAAACTCACTAAAAAGAATAGAGAAAGATAGTGTAGATGACTTCTTTTTCATTCTTAGAAATTTACCTGATGAAATATTAGGTGAAGTACTACTAGAATTACCTGAAGCACTAAGAGAAGATGCCTACGAAGAGTTATCTACAAGCCAGTTAACAGATGCTGTTGAAGAACTTGAGTCAGATGACCAAACTGATATTATTCAAGAGATAGAAGATTTTGATACCAATAAAGCTAAGAAAATTTATGAAGGACTTCAAGAAGAAGACCAAAAAGAGATTGATTGGCTTAAAAAATATGAAGATGAAGAAGCTGGTGCTTATATGCAAACAGAGCTTTTTTCAGCAACTATACATGAAACTATTGGTGAATCAGTTGAAAGACTAAAAAAAGCAAAAGATGACGATGAACTTGATAATATTCACCAGGTTTTTATAATAGATGAAAAAGGTATACTTTTAGCTTCTATTCTACTAGAAGATCTAATCATCTACGACTTTGATAAAACTTATGAGCAACTGCTAAAAGAGCATCCTGATAAATTTGAACCTTTTAAAGTTGATGATGATGAGGATATTGATGAAGTTGCTAAGATGTTTGAAAGATATGACTTATCAGTTGTTGCTGTTGTTGGTTTTCAAGGTATTTTAATGGGAAGAATTACATCTGATGATATTTTAGATGTAATTGAAGAAAATGCAACTGAACAGATGTATCAATTAGCAGGTGTTAATGATGACTTTGAGCATGAAGATAATCTCTTTACAACTGCAAAGAAAAGAGCTCTTTGGTTATTTTTAAATCTTGGAACTGCTATTTTAGCTTCACTTGTAATTGGAATTTTTGATGAAACGATTCAATCATACGTAGCCTTAGCAATTCTAATGCCAATAGTTGCTTCAATGGGTGGAAACGCAGGTACTCAAACCTTAGCTGTTATGGTTAGGCAGTTAGCTTTAGGTGATATTGAATTAGATGGAGCTAAGCACGCTATAAAAAAAGAGGTTGTTATCTCGTTGTCAAATGGACTACTATTTGCTGTTATCATGGGAATAATAGCTTGGGTATGGTTTGATACTAAACTTTTAGGGTTAGTAATAGGCCTTTCAATGATTATAAATCTATTTAGTGCTGGTTTTTTTGGTGCATCAATACCTCTTGTGTTAAAGAAACTAGATATTGATCCAGCTATTGGAAGTACTGTTTTACTTACAACTGTAACAGATATAGTAGGATTTTTTAGCTTCTTAATGCTAGCAAAAGTGATACTTCTGTAGAAGTCAATTCTAAAGAGTAAAATTGACTTCTACTACATTTACTAAATACTTCTTAAAAATAATAATAAATCTTCTAAATCTTTATTGTCTAAGTTCATGAACTTATTTCTTACTTCCTTAGCTTCACCATCATGTAATTCAATAGCTTCTTTAATACTAGCTGCTCTACCATCGTGTAGAAACCTAGCACCTTCTTTTGCTTCAACAATACCTATTCCCCATAATGGAGGTGTTCGCCATTCACTTCCTGTAGCATTTTTCTCTCTAACTCCATCTGCTAAGCTCTCACCCATATCATGTAAAAGTAAATCTGTATATGCATAGATTGTTTGATTACTTAAACTTGAAAACTTATTACTTGTTCCTGTAGTCATTGTTGGCCTATGACAAGATGCACAACCAATTCTTTCAAAAACTTCTAAACCTTTATTAAACTTCTCTTTATCACTTACTCTTCTATTAGGAACTCCAAGTGCACTCATAAAATCAACTACTTGCTGCAGTGCAATTTCACTCACTTCTGGATTCCCTCCATTTGCTTCATTTTGACAAATATCTTGGCTAGAGGTACAGTTTTCATTTGGGTTTACTGAAGTTGTAAGTCCCATATCTTGATGCATTGCACCAGCATTTTGTGTTTTTAAGCTTGAATTTATAGCTTTCCACCCAAATCTACCAATTTTTTGTTCACCCTCTTCAATAACCCAGTGAGCTCTTCCTGATATTCCATCACCATTTAAATCATTTACATCTTCATACTCTAATATTGTCTCTTCAGTAACTAAATCAAGCAATCCCATTCCTATTAAGTGAGGAGATATTCTACCTCCAATGTTAAAACCATCAAGTGAATTCTGAGCTAAAGTATGAAACTCTATTTTATTTGATAAACTATTCTTTGTCCAAGATATTGAAGCCTCTGAAGCTCCAGAAGTAGCTTGTGTTTGAAGTTGCCCTCCATATATAGGATGTTCATTACCATTTTCATCTGCAATTCTAAATAAAAAAGATTTATCAGTAGTACCATCACTGTTATATGGAGTAACTCTCCCATTTGAGTTATGGCATGATGTACATGCATTTGCATTAAAAAGAGGGCCTAATCCATCAAGAGTTGGTCTTGAACCAGGTGCAGGAGTCCAGTGTGCAATGAATAACTCTCTTCCTTGTGAAACCCCTGATATCTCATTTTCATTTAATGTATCTATAATTTCTAAAAAAGGTTCCTCAACATTATATGCAATAGTGGCACTACCCCCTGCAGGAGGTAGACCAGATAAGTCAGTGATACTATTGTTATTATTTGAATCAGGATTACTGTCAGTATTATCTATTGGAAAATCTACAATAATAGGATAAAGATAAAACCAAATATTAGCTATTGATTCTCCACCTAAGCTTCCTTCAAAACTCCATCTCCAAGTAAATACCACTCCATCATCTTTTATTGCTGTTACATGTAATGCACCAGCTGCCATATCCTTTACAGAAGTGATAGCTTTTAGCTTATCTTCAGGAAAGTCTAAATTATTATACTCTTGACTTCCATCTTCTTTTGTTTCACCAAACTGACCCCAAGGGTAAACTTTTTTATCAGCTCTGATAATATAACTAGAATTACCTCCTGCATAAACGCCTATCACAGGGTTTTCATTGTCGTTATCTAAAATCTTAGTAGGCTCATAAATTCTTGACTCCCAAGCATTTTCAGTACCCTTATATTGATAGCCATTATAACCTACTTGACTAGTAGAATTATTTCCCCATCCATACACTTCACCATTTTTTGCTAATGCAAGTATATGTCCTGTACCAGCTTCAATTGATTTAATCTTTACTCCATTTGGTATAGGAACTTTTATAGGTGTTAACTGATCATTTGTACCATAATCAAACCCCTGACCAGCTTGACCGTAAAAGTTTTTACCCCATACCCAAACTTCTCCATTATTATCTAATGCAACTGAAAAATCAGATCCAGCAGTAACCTTTACAACTCTTACATTTGATTGAGGAAAAATAACTTGAACAGGTTGAGCCAAAGAATCTTCTGTACTACCGCTACCAAGTTCACCATCTTTATTACTACCCCAAGCAAAAACATTTCCATCTTTATCTAAAGCTAATGCATGGCTAAGACCTGCATCAATTGCCACAATATTTGAAAGACCTTCTATTTTTCCAATATCAAGTCTACAATTTGTAGTTCCACATATTTCATTTGTATAAACATCACCTCTTCCTAGTTCACCATATTTATCATACCCCCAAGAATAAACATCTCCATTTTTATCAATTGCTAAAGAGTAGTTTTGCATGAAAGATAAGACTTCAAACTCCGTAGGTGTTTCTACTTTTGTAGGAGTTGCTGGATGTACTCCATTTGTTTCATCATTTAACTTTGATGTATACCCTAAGCCTGTTTGTCCATAATTATTTCTACCCCAAGTAAATAACTCTCCATTTTTAATTGCTCCTGAGTGTGAACCACCTGCTGCTACTGTTTTTCCTAAAAAAATTGTATTTGTAATAGATGACTTATTACCATTTATATCAATTGCAACAATAGAGTATTTATTTGCACCTGCTTCTAAAGCAACATCTACAATATATTCATTAGAAGTGATATCAGCCTCATACTCTTCATCATTAATTTTTACAAAAACTTTTTCTAAAGAGCTATTATCTGTTACATTACCACTGAATGTATAAATTGATAATTCAGATACAAATTCATTTAAAAACTTACTATTAGTACTTAGCATTGGTGGTTGAATATCAGTTGAATACCCATCTACAATATAGGATGAAAGATTGATGCTAACATCTTTATCTCCTGAAATACCATATCCTATTAACTTAGATACTTCTATCTCTAATATAATATTTTGAAAAGAAGAAATAGTATCCTCCAAAGTAATATCTAACTTATCATATTTATGAGTAACAGTAAATTCTAACTCTTCACCATTTTCATCAAATAACTTAATAAAATTTTCAATTGACTGAGCTTTTTTTATATCTTCATTAAATATTACTGAAATAGAAGAAGTTTTTCCAAGGTTTGTGTTAATATTTTCAATCAGTAAGTTGTTATTATCTTGTGTAGGATTATCATATTTAACTATATCATATAATTTTAAAACATTATCTAGGTGTCTTTTTACATCATCTTTAGACTTAACTTCAAACCCTTTTTCAATTAAAGTGGTATTTATATCAGTTATCTGATCGATACTTGTCTCTTGAATTTCAGTAAATTTATTGAAGTCCTCATCTAATATTTCAATTGTATCAGTTGAATCATCAGAGTCTAAAGATTGTAAAAAAGTTGCTATTTTCAATACTCTTGAATCATTGGTATTTGTTCTGTCTACTCCAACAATATCTTGTATAAAAACTTTTTTATCACTATTTAAAGAGTTAATTTCACCTATTTTAATTTTTCCTAGATAAAACTCTACAGTTCCATTTTCATAAGGGAATTCACCTTGTGAGTTTGTGTACCCTTCATTATTACCATTGATGTACTTTATACCTGAAACTACATCATCTATGAACACACCTTTATTTTCATTACTATTAGTATTATTTCCACAACCAATAAATAGTAAAGAAAAAATTAAAGTGCTTAATAGAAGCTTTAATTTATTCTGCATTATTTTCCTTTTCATTTTTTTGAATTGGAATAATAATATAGGTTAAATTAATTTACTATTAATATTGATAATAATTATCATTAATTATAAAATTCACAGAAAGATAACTGTGAATTTTATAATTTTATTTATGAAGTGATGAACCAACTATTGATAGAAATTCATCTTTTGTTTTTTTATTTGATTTAAAAAGACCTCTTAATGCAGAAGTTACTGTTGTAGAACTTATTTTCTGAACACCTCTCATCTCCATACACATATGTCTTGCATCTATTATAACTGCTACACCTTTAGGTTTTAAATGCTCATTTAATGCATCACAGATTTGTTCTGTCATCTGTTCTTGTATTTGTAATCTTCTAGCAAACACATCAACAACTCTTGGTATTTTTGATAACCCAACAACTTTACCATCTGGTATATATGCCACATGAGCCTTACCAATAATAGGTAACATATGATGTTCACACTGTGAGTAAAACTCTATATCTTTTACTACAACCATTTCATCGTTTGTTGATGTAAAAAGTGCTTTTTTAATTATCTGTTCTGGATTTTCTTTATACCCACTACACATAAATTCAAAAGCCTTTCTAACTCTTGATGGAGTATCTAAAAGCCCTTCTCTATTAGGGTCTTCATCTAAATATAATAATACTTTTTTAATTGACTCTTCAAACTCTTCTTTTGTAACCATAAACTAAATTTCCTTTAGGATTTAATAATATTCCCCATATCCCATATTGGTATAAAAATTGCTAAAACAATCCAAAGAATTATACCAACAATAAAAAATAAAAAAATAGGCTCAATGTATATTAGAATTTTATTTATTTTCTCTTTAAATCTATTTTTATATATTGTTTTTATTTCTGGTAAAACTATCTTCAAAGAGTTTGAGGCTTCTGCTGTGCTTATAAGACTCAAAACTAAAGAATCAAATAGTTTTACTTTTTTAAATGAATAAGATATGGTCTTACCATTTTTCAAATAATTATCGATGAGCGATATTTTATCTAAAAGGTATTTATTTCTTATTAAAGCTTTAGACTCCTTTAATGCTCTTGGAAACTCATAATTTGAATTCATAAATATATCTAAAACTAAAAACATTTTATAATATTGCGTTGATGAATAAAAGCCTTTTATAAAAGGTATCTTATCTACTAATAATTTTTGAATAAAATACTTGAAACTATAATTTGTCAAATACATAAAAACAAAAAATGCTACAAAACATACAACTAATAAAAGAAGATAAAATATATTTTCAAAATAGAACTTCTGTAAAGAAAAGAGAAGTTTTGTAGCAAAAGGTAAAGATTCATAATTTTCACTAAAAACAGCTTTAAACTTTGGAATTACAAAATAAAAAATCAGATTCAAAGATAATACTAAAGTAACTAATAACATCAAAGGGTATCTAATAGCCTTTTTAAAATCATTTTTAACTTTTTCATTCTCCTGTATCATCAAATATAATGATTTTATATTTACTTTTAGATTTGAACTATTTTGTGAAAGTTCCAGAAAAGATATGATATTTTCATCAATCTTATAATTAGTAAGTGTTTTCTTAACAGAAGAGAGGTTTACAAGTGAACTTTTTAAATCTTTTGTAAACTCTTTTAACTTTGTATTTTGTTGATTTTGTATCAAAATATCCATAGCGTCACTTATTACAAGGTTTGCTTCTAGCATTATATTTAACTCATAAAAAAGCAAAACTAAATCTTTGTTTTCAATAGTAATTTTTCTTTTTTTAAAGAGTGAAAAGTAAATATTTTCTCTTTTTTTTACCTCTATAGTATTTTCTGGTAATTTATAGTTCTTAATATCATCAGTTTGAATTATCTTAGTTAAAATTTTAGAATCTTTTAAATATCTTATTTTATACTCATACATCTTATAAACTTACAACTTTTAATACTTCACTCATTGAAGTGATGTTCTGTTTAGTTTTATTTACTCCATCTTCATACATAGTAATAAAACCTTTTGAATTCAAATAATTATTTATACTTTCTAATCCATCATTTTTAAAAATCAATGAGCTTAAACTCTCATCTACTTTTAATGACTCTGCAATATTTGTTCTACCATAGTAACCTGTATAGTTACATTTTTTACAACCTTTTGTATCACAGTTTTTACAAAAGGCTAAAACCAATCTTTGCGATAGAACTAGTCTTAACGTTGAAGCTATCAAAAAAGGATCAGCCTCTAAATCTAATAATCTTGTAATAGTTTGAGCACTACTATTTGAGTGAATACTAGCTAAAACCAAATGCCCTGTAAGTGAAGCTTGAAGTGCTATTTGTAGTGAAAACTTATCTCTTATTTCTCCAATAAAAATAATATCAGGATCTTGACGCAATATATTTTTCAATACAACCTCAAAATTTAATCCTACTTTATTATCCACTTGTACTTGCGCTATCTCTTCTATTTTATACTCAACTGGATCTTCAACCGTAATAATCTTTTTTTCTCTTTTTTTTAGTTCATTTAACATTGAATATAAAGTTGTAGTTTTACCACTTCCTGTTGGACCAGTGACAAGAATTAGACCTTGGGATAATCTCATAGCTTGATTCAAATCCACAAGTATATGTGAAGAGAAGTTTAAATTTTCAATTCTATTATTTACATCTATATTATCTAAAATTCTTATAACTATTGACTCAAAATTTAATGTAGGCATTGTTGATAATCTAAAGTTAAACTTTTTGTTATCTATTTGCTTTGAAAACCTACTATCAAGAGGTAGTCTTGTTTGTGTAACATCGAGATTTGATATAAGTTTTAAGTAAGAGGCTACAAGCTTCAAAAACTCTATATCGCAAGCAAAAAAAGTTTTAAGATTACCATCAACCCTAAATTTAAAAAGTGTCTTTTTATCCAATCTTTCCATATGAATATCACTTGCTCTACTATAAATTGCAAACTGCAAAAGAGAATCCACAAACTGTTGTAATAGTGTATTTTGTTGTGTATTTACCCTTAAAGCTTTTATAGATGTTTTATATAGATTGATTTTAGTCTCTATATTTGAAAATAAAAATAGTAACTCTTTTTTATTCACTTCTTTATACTTTATAAGCTTGTTAAATATATCATCAATCTCTAATAACTTTGATTCTTCACAAACCAATACATAAATTGATAAATCATCCTCATAATATGGAAGTATCAAGCACTCTTCTAATAGATTTAAATCATAATTCTCTATACTTTTATAATCTATCACTTCATTTAATATACTCATCTTTAATCCTCAAAACTAAAATATTACTTTGGCTTTTTAAAACAACACTACTACTTCTTATGTGGGTTAATACATATTTATCTATTTGTTGATTTTTTCTATACCATCTGTTATTTATCTTAACTCTATTTGCAACTATTGCTATTAGCTTTAGTTTTATATCTTTTTTTTCTGCTATATCATTTATATGAGTTTTATTTAGACTTTTGATATATCTCTTACTAAAATCAATATCTACTTTTAATGTAAAAAACTCTTCTTTTGACTCACTAAGACTAAAACCTTTAATATTTGAGTATTCATCAATATTTTCTAAAAATTCAATAGCTTTTAAAACTGTTTTTTCCTGCAAAACTAAAGTAAGAAAAAGTTCTTTTTCTTTAAGATTTACACTATTTATATCTATATGATTCTCATCTGCAAAGTTCTGTATAGACTTTAATATCTTGTTAGAATCATAGTTTTTATTCTCTCTGCTAAACTCTATTTTGCTATAGTCTAAAAGTTTAGAATTCAAATCAATATTTTGTATAATAAAAAGAGTGATAAGTAAGGGTAGAAAAAACAGTTGTGCTTTTACAACAGTAGTAGTTTTCTCATAGAGATTATTTAGTAAATCTAATAATACCATCAAAAGTATACCCCTCTTCTAAATCTTTTCTTATAGTATTTAATTTAATAAAATCTTTACTTTGTAAAACAAACTGGTTAATATCTGCTTTTGTTGCACTTAAGAGTCTAAATTTTAGTGTTTTATTCTCATAGATTATAGAATCGATCTTTATCCTATTTTTTTTAATATTAGTTATTACTCTTTTCAAAAAAGGTTTCATAAATGTATATTTAATACTTTTTTTCATTGCAAAAACTCTTTCTTGTTGTTGTTTTTCTATTTTGATATTTTGCTTTTTTATTTCACTATTTTTATAAAAAATATAACCTGTGAAAACGAAAAAAACCAATAATAGATATACTAAATATGAGTACAAGCCTTTAGAGCTTTTACTTATTCTTTTAATTGATGATTTTATTTTCTGCTTTTTATTTAATAATTCGTTTAATCTTTTTTCATCTACAACCTGAATTGATATATCAGTTAAAGAAAGTTTCTTAGAAACAAACTCTTCTATGTCTTCTTGTTTTATTTGTGTATTTAGTTTTTTATAATAGTAAAATTGTGCCTTATAAAAAACTGCGAAAAATTCATCGCAAATAAGTATAGTAGTTTTATGTGATGTTGAAAGTAGAGGTTCTAAATACTCAAAAACAAAAGTATCATACTTTGTTTCAGTTATAAAAACTTGAATTGAATTGGAAAAATATAGATAAGTATAAAATACTCTCTTATTCTCTATATCGGTATTTCCCAATGTTAATGAAGTAAAGATATAATTTTTAATAGCTTTTTTATCTATCTTTTCAGATGGTTCTAATAAAACAGATTCAAAATCATAGATATTTGCAATAGGACTCATAGTAACTCACAATAATAAAGTAAGTTACTATAGTGTAATTTTATTTAAATTAAAATAAACTAATAACTAATTTATTATTGACTATCCATATCATACCCTAACTGTTTTAGGCTTTTTTTATCTTTTGTCCACCCTTTTCTAATTGAAACAAAAAGTTCAAGAAAACACTTTCTACCTGTAAGCTTTTCGATTTTTACTCTTGCATCTTTTCCAATTCTTTTAATAGCACTAGCACCTTTTCCAATTATCATACCTTTTTGAGTACCTTTTTGAACTACAATAGTTGCTTTTACTACATCCACATTTTTTTTCTCTTCAATTTTTTCAATCAGTACATCAGTTTCATAAGGTATCTCTTCTGAGATATTTTCAAATATAGATTCTCTAATAAACTCTTTAAAGATATCTCTCATATGCTCTGTTGTCATTATTTCAGGATCAAAAAGATATGGATGTTCTGGTAGATGTTTTACAACTTCATCTAATATATCACCCTGTTTTGTCTGTTTTTTAATTGAAATAGGAATAATAGATTCATACCTATCTTGATATTTCTCATACTCTTTCATTTTCTCTAAGATTTCATCATTTGAAACATAGTCAATCTTTGTAAGTAGTAGTATATGTTTTGTACCTTTTTTATTTTTTTCTAAAAAATCTTCATAATGCTTAAGTTTATCTGTAACTGGTGCTAAAAATAGAATCAAATCACAATCACCAATTGCTTTTAATGCCTCTTCTAGCATAAATTGATTTAAAAGTTTTTCTGTTTCGTGAATACCTGGTGTATCTACAAATACTACTTGATCATCTTCATGCATTACTATAATATTTGATCTTCTTCTAGTTGCATTTGCTTTATGTGAAACCATTGCAATTTTTTCTCCAACTAGCCAGTTAAGCAAAGAACTTTTCCCTGCATTTGGTCTTCCTACAACAGATACAAAACCACATTTTGTCATTAAATCTCCTTGGGCTTATAGCCCGTTTTTATTTTTATTTGTATTTTACCATTTTGTCATTAAATCTTATATGTATTACTAATCTTTAAATTTGTCTCTAACTTCTAAAAACTCATCAATATTATCAAAGAATATATCAACCAATCTTGGATCAAAGTGCTTAGCTCTATTCTCTTTAAATAGTTTCAAGATATCTTCTAAAGGCCAAGCTTTTTTATAGCACCTATCACTTCCTAAAGCATCAAATACATCTGCTACAGCCGTTATTCTTCCAAATATATGTATACTTTCACCACTTAATCCATCAGGGTATCCACTACCATCCCATTTTTCGTGGTGTTCTTTAGCAACAATTGCTGCTGCTTTTAAAATCTCTCTTTTTGAGTGTTTAAGCATCTCATAACCTAATTGGGCATGAGTTTTCATAATCTCCCACTCTTTGGAATCTAATCTTGCTGGTTTTTTTAAAATTGCATCAGGAATACCAACTTTTCCTATATCATGCATTGGACTTGCCTCTTTTAGTAATTCTGCAATTTCAGGTTCAAGTCCATATTTCAATGCAAGTATTTTCGAATATTCAGCAACTCTTTTAACATGATTACCAGTCTCTTTTGAGCGACTTTCACCTATAGCTCCCATTGTAAAAATTACCTCTTTTTGAGTATCCTCTATCTCTTTATTTAGATTCTCAATTTGTGATATGTTATTTTTTATTGTTTTTGTCATTGAATTAAAAGAGTTTGAAAGTTTTCCAAATTCATCATTTGTAATTACTGGAAGTTTTTTATTTAAATTTTTTCTATTGCCTTTTATTCTTTCTATATATTTTATGATAAACTCTAAAGGATAATTTATTCTATATATCAATGTTGCAGCTGCTAATGATAGTAAAGCTAAAGATACTATACCCACAATCACAATCACTAAAGTAGTAGTTTTTGATATATAATCAGAGTGAGATAAAATATCTAGCTTAATATCATTTGAAATGACATTTAACTTTTTAATCTCTTTTACAACTTTTGTATTTAACTCTTCTGATTGTTTTAATAAATTTAGAAACTTAGATTTCTCTACTAAGAATCTATCTTTTGCTGAAATATAAAGTCCCAATAAATCTCTAATATTATAAAAATCAATATTTATTTCATTTATATTTTCAACTAATCTCTTATCAAACCTTTCATATTTATTCATTCTTAAAAGGCTATTTTCAAACTTATTTAATATCTGTTTTATTTTATTATTTTTCAAATCCTCTATTATATCTCTTTGGTTTACCAAATAAAATACAGATAGAAAGTTTGATAGTTTCAAAATAGAGTTATCTAAATCTCTAGAAATAGTCATAACACTTTCAAAATCATTTATCTTCTCAAAGTTTAAATCTTTTTTATTCTTTCTAATATACCTTTTTCCAAATAGTGAAGCTTTTCCATAAAGTCCTTCAGTATTATCAGATATCGTTTTAATTTTTTTGTTCATTTGACTCTTGTAACTTTGTAACTCTTTGTTATAAAAAAGCAAAACATATTTTGAATCGTAAATATAGCCTTGAAGATTAACCAAATTAGATAAATCTTTAGAGATTAAATCAATTTGAATATTATACCTATTTAGATGATTATTTCTATTTGTTTCTAAAACTATATTCTCTTTAGGAACCAACTCTTTTTCTAAATTCTCTATTTCCTCTAAACTCTCACTCAAAATTATTTTGTTGTCAATAAAATTAATTTTTCTGACAATTGTTAGAATATTTTGATTTTGTTTTTCTAAATCTAAAATACTTTTTAGTGTATTTTGGTCATACTTAATAGTTGAAGATAAATATCCCATAGTAATTGCAAATGTGACAATTATAAGAGTCATTATCACAACACCAAGAATAACAATATTTTTTATAGACAAAGACTTTGTTAGTTTTTGAAATAACTTAAGCATGATTGACTCCTTTTACTTGTCAATCTATTTAAAAGTAGCTTCTACAAGCTTCTCATCCTTTACATTTGAAAACCACACTTTATCGCTGTATTGATTTTGATTATTCATAAAATCTGAACTAAACCCTAATCCAATATCAACACTATCTTTTGTATTAAATATCTCTAAAAGTCTATTTGTATTTAAACTATTTAAATCTTCATTTTCTAAATACTTTACAAATAGTTTTGCAATTAAATACCCCTCAAAGGATATAAGATTTGCAGAACTTTTAGGAAAAGAGTTTTTAAACTCTTCCTTAAACTCTTGTACAGCTTTTAAATCACTTGTAAGCAGTGGTGTTACCTGAGTTGTGTAAATATCCTTTTTGTATTTAACTAGCTTTTTTGATATGTCTATTAAATTCACAGGTGATAGTACAAAAAATATAGCATTTGGAAAGTCTTCTTTAGCATAACTTATAAACTTTTCAGTAGCCTCATTTACACCAACTATGACAATAGCTTTAAAATCTCTGTTCCAATCTAAAAGCTTACTTAAACCACCCTCAATATTTAAAGTACCCTTCGAATACCTTTCATGTGGAATTTCATATATTGAATAACCTTTTTCTATATATGCTTTTACTACACCTTTAAAACCACTATCTCCATAAGTATCATTTTGAGAAAAAACTGCCACCTCATTTGGTTTAATGCCTAAAGAGTATATTTTCTGCATTATGCTATATGCCTCTTGACTATATGAAGCACGATAATTAAAAACATACTTATTTAAAGCTTTATTTCTTAAAATCTCACCTCCACTGTATGCTCCAAACAAAATCTTTTTTTCTTTTTCTAAAAGTGGAATAACTACATTTGCAGTTGGTGTTCCAACATTACCTATTAAAGCTAAAACATTATCTTTTTTTATAAGTTTTTTAACATTTTTTGCTGCTTTTATTGGATTGTATTTATCATCATAAGCTATGAGTTTATAATCTGTAGTAGAAGTTTTATTAATTTTATTAAAATAGGACTCAATACCTTTTTTGATATTTATCCCAATATATGAGATTTCACCAGATAAATCTGCACTTAAACCAAGTTTTATCTCTTTTGCATTTAAAGTAGAAAAAAATAAAAGAGAAATGAAGTAAATAAAAATTAGTTTTTTCATAATAGCACCTTTTATTACTACTGAAACATTATATCATTATGAACTAAACAATACAAGTATTTTAAAGCTTTATCTCTTTCTAAAATTCAAACTTTTTAGTAAATCAGATTTTGTTATTTTTTCATTTTCATTTATATCAGCTATTGTTCTTGCTACTTTTAATACCTTATTTATACTTCTAAAAGAGAGTTGGAAGTTAGTAATTGCTTTTTGAAGAATCTCTTCTGACTCACTATCAAGTTGACAGTATCTCTTTATTTCATTATCATTTAATTTTCCATTTAGTTCACTTTGTCCTCTTTGTTTTTGTTTTATAAATGCTTTTATAACTGTATTATGTAGCTCATTTGAAGATACTATATTTTTATTATCTTTAAAGCTATCATTCATAACTACAACTAAATCTATTCTATCTAAGAAAGGGTCTGAAAGTCTGTTTTTATATCTTTGTATCTCTGCTTCATTACATCTACACTCTTTTAAAGAAGAGAGAAGATTTCCACAAGGACAAGGGTTCATAGCTGATATGAAAGTAAACTTTGTACTATAGTTAACTTTTGTATTTACTCTTGATATTAGGATTTTATTATCTTGAAGAGGTTCTCTTAATGCTTCAAGTGTTGATTTGGAAAAGTGGGGTAATTCATCAAAAAATAAAACACCATTGTTACTCAATGCAACCTCTCCAATTTTTGCATTAGTACTACCTCCACCAAAGATTGATGACTTAGTTGAACTATTATGAGGTGCTCTAAAACTTCTTTTTGGTATAAAATCAATATCTATTTGCTCTAAAGACTGAAGTTTAGCTTTTTCTAAGATTTCTTCTAAAGACATTGGAGGCATTATATGTTGAATTCTTTTTGCAATCATCGACTTACCACAACCAGGACTACCTTCCATTAACATATTATGATTTCCACTTGCACTTACTAAAGCTGCAAACTTTGCCATATCCTGCCCTAATACATCAGTAAAATCTTCTTCATAGTTTTTTACATAAAAAAACCTTTCACCTTTTACTTCAATAGAGTCATACTTAAAGCTTTCATTTTCATACAAATATCTATTTTTTTCTTCAGCTTCAAAAAACTCCATTGCTTCTATCACATTTTCAACCACATAAATCTCAATATCAGGTATTTTTGATATTTTTTTTGCACTCTCTTTACAGACTAAAACTTTTTTTACCAAATTTTGTTTTTTCAAAGATAAAACAATAGGAAAAATAGACGAGGTATCTTTTATTTTTCCATCTAAGCCAACTTCACCAAAAATATGAAACTCTTTAAAATCTATTTTTTGGTTATTATTTAAACTAATTAACAATGAAATTGCTAAATCAAAATGCGAACCTCTCTTTTTTATTTCACTTGGGGCTAAATTAATTGTGATTTTTAGTGGTGGAAATTTAAACTCATTACTTAATAAAGCAGACTTTACTCTATCTTTAGACTCTTGTATACTTGTGCTTATAAGCCCTACAATTGTAAAAGATGGTAGACCTTTAGTAAAACTTGCTTCTAAACTAACCTCTTGTGCATCGATGGCTTCTAGTGATGCAGACTTAATAACTTTCATAACAACTCCATATATAATTAAATAAATTATACTAAAATTAATTTATTATAAGCTTATATTATCTTAATTGTTATATTATATTATTGGTAAATTTTTTTTTAATCTAAAAAAGACTAGAATACTTATGTTTATTGAAGCTGCGTACTATTAAAAATATAAAGGATTATTAAATGTTTGGAACGATTTCAAATGCTCAGTTAGAAATAATAGATAGTTATTTCAAGCAGTTTGTAGAACTTGTACAATATAAAAAGAACAAGTTTGATTATATAGAGTCAACAGGAAATGCAAAAGTAGATAGAATGTT
>JASMTK010000104.1:0-5883 GCA_041694355.1 Arcobacteraceae bacterium
ATTTGTACACTATAGACAAGTTAACAACTCTGGATACGGAAGAGTTTCTTTAGAAGAAGGTCAAAAAGTATCATACGAAGTAGAGACTACTGACAAAGGTTTACAAGCTGTAAACGTTACAGTTTTATAATTCCATTTAGAAGAGTTTCTTAACTCTTCTATTTCTTACACTACACTATTAAATCACTTTAAATCCAACAAACTTTAGAAGTATCAATATTAACATGAATTTTATCACCTGGTAAAAATGTCTGTTCTTGCATCTGTTTTCTTGTGATTTTACTATTAAAGCTAATTCCAGCAATACTAAACTCAATCAATAAATACTTATCACTATGTAATTGTTGTATAGAACTTACTTGCGCAATTAATGTATTTTCATCTTTCATCTCTTCACAATCTACCCTACAAACATCAATATGTTCTGAATTTATCATCACTACTGAGTCTCTTTTTTTATCTTGACTATCTTTTATAGTAAGTCTTTGTCCATCAATAAACTGTTTAACAAGGTTATTATCTTTATCTTTTTCCCAAGGTGAGAAAAGTAAGTTTACACTACCACTTTCCACTAGATTCCCTTGAAATAAAGCGACTTTTTTATCACAAATATGATTTAACCAGTTGTGATCATGGCTTGATATTAAGATAGTAGTATCCCAGTTTTGTTTTGCACTTAAAACTGCTTCTTTAATAAGTTGAGCAGAGTTTGTATCAACTCCACTTGTTGGCTCATCTAAAATTAAAACCCTTGGCTTTAGTATAAGTCTTGCTGCAAGTGCAACCCTTTGGGCTTCACCACCTGATAATTGAC
This sequence comes from Arcobacteraceae bacterium, assembly GCA_041694355.1. GTDB lineage: Bacteria > Campylobacterota > Campylobacteria > Campylobacterales > Arcobacteraceae > Arcobacter_B. The sequence goes on from JASMTK010000104.1 coordinate 815, forward strand.
TCCACTTTCTGTATAAAAATGAACTATCAAGCCCCACTAAAGTCAAGGCTTCTAACACTTTATTTTCTAGATTTGCTGTCTCTTTTCTAATTTTTAAACCATAAGCAACATTTTCAAAAACTGTTCTTTTTAATAAATATGGATTTTGAGGAACTAATACAATCTCTTTTCTAGTATCAAGATCAAGTTTCTTTATATCAACACCATTGAAACTAACCTCACCTTTTGAGGGTTTATTTGTAAATGATAAAAGAGAAAAAAGAGTAGATTTTCCACTTCCATTTGGTCCAAAAAAACCAATAATCTTATTTGGTTCTAAAGTTAAAGTATCAATATCTAAAACTTTTCTTCCATCATAATACTGTTCAATATTTTTTAACTCATATAAATTATTATCTATCATTGAGTCCATTTCCTTTTTAAAATTGATAATGATATATTTACCATTAGTGCGATAACAAATAAAACTAATCCAAGAGCAATTCCTGTTACAAACTCACCTTTTCCAGTCTCTAAAGCAATTGCAGTTGTTATAGTTCTTGTATGATATTTAATATTTCCACCAACCATCATAGAAATACCAATCTCAGTTACAATTCTTCCATAAGCTGTAACAGCTGCTGTCATAATTCCAAATCTTGCTTCAACTAATGTTGCATTTAAAATTTGTAAAGATGAAGCACCTAAACCTTTTAATGACAAGTAAAGCCGTTTATCCACGGCTTCAACTTGTGTTGCAGTTAAAGCAATAATAATAGGAAGTCCTAATACAACCTGAGCAATGATAATAGCCTCTTGTGAAAAAAGTAAATCATAATGCCCAAATGGTCCAACCTGTGACAACATAGTATAAGCAACCAAACCTATTACTACAGTTGGTAATGCTAATAGTGTATCTACAATAGTTCTTACTACAGGTTTACCAGGGAAGTTATAATATCCAAGAGCAAACCCTAAAGGTAAACCTATTAATAAACTGATAAATAACGACCAAGACGAAACTGTCACAGTTGTTATAATTGCAGAGTAAACACTCTCATTTCCAGAAACAAGTAGTTTAATTGCTTCATTAAAACCATCAGTAAAAAGACTCATACGTTTATTAACCCTAACCTTCTAAACAATTATTTATTTGCATTTGGAATAAACAATGCTTTTCCTAATAATCTAAAATCAGCTATTGTTTGTTGTGTTTCAGGTTGAACTATCCAGTCTGTAAACTTCTTAGCTAACTTTGGTTTTACATTTGAACATTTCTCTTTATTTATTGAAACTACAGAGTATTGATTAAATAAAGTTTTATCACCCTCAACTACTATTTTCATACTGTTTTTATCAGTTTTTTGTGATTCATATTTAATCCAAGTTCCTCTATCAGTCATTGTATAACCATTTTTCTCAGCTGCCATATTGATTGTTCTTAACATTCCTTGACCTGTTTGAACATACCAAGAGGCTTTTTCAGGTGCTTTATTTATAGCTTGTTTCCATAAGCTAATCTCTTTTTTATTTGTTCCTGAGTTATCACCTCTTGAGAAAAATTTAGATTTATTTTCATTTATTTTCTTAAGTGCTGCAGCTGTTTTCATTCCCTCAACCATAGCTGGATCTTCTTTTGGTCCAATAAGTACAAAATCGTTATACATTACTTGAGTTCTATTTACTCCATATCCTGTACCAACAAATTTCTTCTCACTTGCAGGAGCATGTACAAACAGAATATCTACATCACAATTACCACCCATTTTTAAAGCTTTTCCAGTTCCTGTTGCAACCCACTTTAAAGTTACACCTGTATCTTTTTCAAACTTTGGTGCTAAATAATCTAATAAACCTGTATTATCTGTACTAGTAGTTGTTGCCATCATTAAATCTTTTGCATTTAATCCACTAACTAATGCTGCACTTAATCCTAATGTTAATAAACCTTTTTTTATCATTCTCATCTCTCCTCCTATAATTTAATTAAATATTTCTATTTTTTCATTTATTAATTGAGCGTTAAACCTAATTATATAAACTTCTTGACCTTGCTCTATAGAACTTGTGTTTTGACTAGTCACAAGTATAGAGTTACTTTCATACAATGCTGTAATCATCCCTGAGCCATATTTGTTTTTTCTTGTTACCTTAAAACCTCCATTTTCTAAATTTCCTAAAACTACATTTACTCTTCCTTGTTTAGTTTTAAACTCTTCAAGATTAATAGCTTTATTTATATCGTGAAAAAATCTATTGCTACCTTGAATTTTATGTAAAACCGGAAGTGCAAAAAGATGCATATTTACCATTGCAGTAAGTGGATTCCCAGGTAAACACATAACAACTGTTTTATTCATCTCACCCATCATAATAGGACGACCTGGTTTTACATTCACCCCATGAAATGCAGTTTTTAATCCATTTTCGATAAATGCCTGTCCAACAAAATCAGCATCTCCCATAGAGATACCTCCTGTTGTAATAATCACATCATAGTTTTTCATATTAGAAATAAACTCTTTTGAAGCTTCTAAGTTATCTGGAATAACTCCACTGTATGTAGCATCAAAGCCATTTTCAATAAGAAGTGATACTAAAGCATACGAATTACAGTTATATATCTCCTCATCATCACTACTTTCCCAAGGCTCTTTTAGTTCATTTCCAGTTGATACAACTGCTATAGAGATTTTTTTATAAACCTCTACCATAGTGATTCCTTGTGATGCTAGCAATGTAATAGAGGATGAGTTTATAATTTCACCTTTTTGTAAAAGCCTATTTCCCTCTTTTTGCTCTTCAGCTTTAAACCTTAGATTAGAACCTTTTTTCAAATCCTTTGGAGTAGTTACAGATACATCAGTAACATTAGTACACTTCTCTATAGGAATAATAGTATTGGCATCATTTGGTACTTTAGCACCTGTCATAATCTTATAACACTCACCCTTCTGTAAAACAGCTTTAGTCTTTTCATTTTTGTCACCTGCAAAAATTGTCTTTTTTATATTTAGTGTTTTTCCTGCATCCTCTATTTTTATAGCAAACCCATCCATTGCTGAGTTATTAAAAGCAGGAAGGTTTTTAATACACTTTATATCTTGTGCAAGTACTCTTCCAATAGCTTTTTCTAAAGGAACAATCTCTTTTAATGTGGTACAAGAGGCTAACTCTAAACTTCTAGCTACAGCCTCATTGAAATCTAAATATGTTAATTTACTGCTCATTTAAAACCTTTATTTGTTTATATTTTTTTGCTATTTTATTTACTATATTTGCTATTGTCTCATCATCATACTCTTCACTAAAAGATAAGGACAAGGCATTTCTACTAGTAATTTCGTCATATCCCATACACTGAATTATTCTTGATGGTTTAGACAGTCCTAAACTACACCCCTCACCATTTGTTATATGTATTTCATCTAAACCTAATGTTCTTATAATCTCTCTTGCTTTTATATCTCTTAGTGCAAAATGTAAAGTATAAGGAAGAGTGTCTTCGTGATTTACAAAAAAGTAAACTTCATCTTTTAAAACCTCTTGTAGTTTACTTTTGAATTTCTCTTGCATTTTTGTATTAAACTTTTGAGCATTTAAAGCCTCTAATATTGTTGATACTGCAACTAAATCTATATATGCAAAACTTTTTTGCTCAAATAAATCATCACTGAAAAGAATTACACCTGAGGTACTAAACCCTGTTAGTTTATATGGATCAAAATAGATTACATCACTTAAACTACTAAAATTAGCACTTGCATTTGAAATAATCATAGCTTTTGTTTTTTCTTTTATCTCTTGTAGTGGAACTTGAACAAAAGTATCCATCACGTAAGATGATAAAAAGATAAAATCAAAACTCTTTTTATCTAAATAAGAGATATCAACCTTTCCATCTTTTTTTAATGGAATATAATCAATATTAAAACCTAAACTTTCAAAAACTACACAAGCTTCAATCAAGGAGTTTGTTTCTCCTAAACTAACAACAATATTTCCTTTTTTGCTAAGATTTAATAACAGTCCTAAAAAACCATCTTTATCAAAAGAGAAAGTATTTAATTTCTCAAAGTTATACTTTTTTGTAAACTCTTTTTCTAACTTATGGTACTGTTCATTATTGCTTAGTACATTTGCAGACAATTCAGCTTTTATATGCAAATCTTGCATATTATTATATTGTAAGATATTAAGCTTCTTCATCTTCTTTTTCCTTAACTTTTATAACCTCTTTACCGTCTTTTAAAAACAGTTCATTAAATCTTTCTTCTGTAAACTTTTTAACATCATATTGAAGTATTTCATAAGCTTGAATAATCTCTCTTGCCTTCGGAGTTAAAGAACTACCACTATTTTCACCTCTACCCTTTTTTGTTAATACAAGTTGATCTTCTATATACTCTTCTAGTATTTTTATATGAGTCCAAGCTTTTTTATAGTTCATACCAACTCTTTTAGCAGCATTTGAAATAGAACCTGTTTCATCAATATATTTCAATACCTCAGTTTTTCCACCACCAAAAATTAAATTGTGTTTATCATCATCTATCCAAACTTTTACTTTTACTTCCATGATTACCTCTTTTAAAATTTACAGTTTTTAAACATCAATTCTACCTTGATGCGTATACAGATTCATTTTCTTTCCTCTTGTAAAACCTATTAGTGTAATTCCATGTTTATGTGCAGTTTGAACACCTAAATACGTTGGAGCTGTTCTTGAAACAACAATAGGAATTTTATGCATCACAGCTTTAGTAACCATCTCTGAACTTAATCTTCCTGATACAAAAAGAACCGATTTTGTTGTATCTAAACCTTTTAATTTACACTTTCCAATTGCCTTATCAATTGCATTATGTCTACCAATATCCTCTGCTGTTACTGTTGTCCCATCTAGTAAATAAATCATTGCTTTATGTACACATCCAGTTAAATTATAAAGTTCACTCTCTTTATAAAATATTCGTATTTCATCTAGTATTCTTTTTGGTGTTATCTTAAATGTTGTTTGATTAAATGGTATTTCAAGGTTTCCATCAGCAGTTCCTGTAACTCCTCCACCACATCCACTTGTTAAAGTC
>JASMTK010000105.1:0-13985 GCA_041694355.1 Arcobacteraceae bacterium
TTCATCATGTATTACTGGTAATATATTTTTTACTGTAGGAGTTCCAACAAAACCAAAAAGAGCAAAAACGTCGTCACTATAAATTAACTTATTTGTATTCTCTAAAGTTAACTCTGGTTCATATTTATCATCATAAACAATAAGCTTTATCTTTTTATCACCAAGTAGATTCATATCATTTGCATATTTAAAGTATGCATTAACACCAGTTTGCACAGATTCACCCCAGGTCTTTATAATACCTGTTTTAGGAAGTGAGATACCGATTTTCAAATCATCTTTAGGAAAAACTTCATCCTTTAAATAGATATAAAAAATCAAAAAAATAAATATTAGTATAGGTAAACGTTTAATCATTCTTTAGTTTACAAAAAAAAGCATTAATATATTTTGATAATAAGTGTGTATAAAAAGTACTCACAATAAACTATGGTAAAATATTTTTTAATATTTAAGGTACAATTAAAAAATTAGTGAATAAAATTAGGTAAAATATATTTTACCAATTAATTAAGGGCATAGGTTATGCAAGAATTTATTTATTATAATCCAAAAGGTTTAGAATTCCCAGTTAGTGAAGAGATTTTAGTAACAACTAATATAGATGAAGTTAAAGAGATGGATTTTTTAATTTCAAATACAAATCAAGCTAACGCAGAAGTAAATGCAACAGAAATTGACTTTTATTTAAAAAATACTAAAGATGATTTATCAAAGCAAATTCAAAATATCTCAAAACTTTATGAAGTTGCAGCTACTAAATATGACTATTCACAAGATATTTCATACCCACAAGAAGTTTCAAAACAATTATTATTAATAGCAAATACAAAAGAAGAGTATGAAAAATTCACATCATGTATCAAGCCTGAAGACTTTGAACTATTTTTTGTACAAGAAAATATAGTAAAAAGTATTTCAGGTCATATAGGTAACCTAAGTGTAATCGTTGATGATGAGGGTAAAGATGTCACTTTAAATGTTTCTCAAATCGTTTGGTACGATGCAAAAGAAGAGGGACTTAAACAAAGTGGATGTTTTGATCCAAAAGAGTCAAGTGAGGAAGAGATTATCTCTTTATTAAAAGAGAATATCAACTCATACTCTTATAAAAAATTTACTACATACGATAAAACAATTTGCCAATATAACGAAAGAAGAGAAGTTATTTGTTCAAAGTGTGAAGAGGTTTGTCCCAGTGTAGCAATCACAAAAGATGATACAACAAAAGTTCTAACATTTTCTCAAATTGATTGTCATGGTTGTGGTGGATGTATCTCTGTATGTCCAAGTGGTGCATTAGATTATGCTCCATCAAACAAACAAGCACTATTTGAAATGAGTAATTTTTATGAAAATACTCACCCATTAATTACTCCAGAAAAAATGAATATTCAAAACCTACAAATAGATTTAAAACAGAATGTTTTACCTTTTGCTATAGAGGGTGAGAAGTTCTTAGATGAAACTGCATTTTTAACACTTGCTCAAATTTCAGGATCTCAACTTATTTTCTATACAGATTTTATCTCTAAAGGAAGTGGAGATGCTATTAGAATAGTAAATGACATCTATCAAAAGAGATATGGAAAAGATGCGATAATCGTAGCTATGAATGAAGAAGAATTAGAACAAGCCTTAGAAGAAGTTAGTTTTGTAGAGGATTCTCACTTTAATTTTAATCAAGAGGGACTTAAGAAAAGAGAGATTTTCTCACATAGACTTCAAAAAATTGTTGGAAATGATGATTTAGGTGAAGTTAAAACAGGTGAACATATTCATTATGGACATGTGAAAGTAAATGAAGATAAATGTACATTGTGTCTTGTTTGTGTTGGTGCTTGTAATGTTGATGCACTTCAAGCAGATGCTAGTGATAATACACTAAGACTAAATCCATCTTTATGTACCTCATGTGGTTACTGTGAGGTTTCTTGTCCAGAAAGTGATTGTTTAGAGATTGAAAGAGATGTGATAAAACTTCAACCAATGTGGTTTAAAGAGAATATCTTAGCACAAGATGAACTTTTTGCTTGCGTTGAGTGTGGGAAAGAGTTTGCTACTAAAAAATCTGTTGAAAAAATTGCAGCTGTTATGGAACCAATATTTGCAGCTGACCCAGTAAAGACAAGATCTTTATACTGCTGCGCAGATTGTAAACCAAAAATAATGATGCAAAACTATTATGATCAAAAAAAGCAAGGAATGACAAATGCAAGATAATCAAGCAATAAATAAAGCAAGGGCTCTTTACTATAATCTTTTTGCAAACTTTTTTGTTCCACCACAAAATACAGAAAAGTATTTAGAATTGACTAAACTAATTGATATATTAAAACAAAACCCTTTAGACGTAACATCAGGTAAAGCATTACAAAATATTAGTGAGTCATTAGACAAATCTTCAAATGTAGATTTAATACAAGAGTTTGATGAATTGTTTAATAACCCTGTTTCAAAAAATATTAGAACTACTGCATCATTTTATGATGAGGGTGTTGAGTCAGGTAAAAAAAGAGTTGAGATGATTAATTTTGTTGCTAAAACAAAGTTAAGAAGAAATGAAAAAGAGTTTTATGAATATGAAGACTCTATAGGTTTTATTTTCACTTTAATGGCTGAACTATCAGATTTAATAGCAAATGGCGAAAAAGAGTATGAAAACACAGTTCATTGTATTTTTGATCAAATCTTAAATGAGTTTATTGATGAGGTAGCAAAAGATATTTTCGAACATGAAAATGCTTTAATTTATAAAGAATTAATGGTGGTTTTACACTCTTTTGTAGAGTTTGAAAGATTATATCTACAAGTTTCAAAACCAGTACAAAAGTTAAAGGTTGAAAAAACTGCTAGTTGTGAGGTTGAAGAGATATCTCAAGAAGAGAAAGAGAGACGTGCAAGAAACAAAGCACTAAAAGCTATGGGTCCAAAAAAAGAACAAACACCAACAGATATAGCTTATGATGTAGAGGAAGATATTTAATTCTTCCTTGAAAGAGATTTTATAAAAGAAGTTTTGCTTTTTTTATAAAGTCTCTTTGATTTGGGAGGCTTAATTTCTATAAGGAGGTCAGTCATGGAACAAAGCAGAAGAGATTTCGCAAAGAAAACTGCAATTGTTACCGCTGGTGCAGCAGTTGCTGCTGGGACTAGTGTATTGGCTGCTACTGGTGAATCATCTGTACAAGATGATAGCAATAATGGTGTTGTTAAAGGATCTTCAAGAAAAAAAGAGATTCTTTATAGAAAAACTGCGACTTGGGAAGAGTATTACAAGAACGCAAAATAAATAGTTAGTAGGAGAGATGTATGTCAGCAAATACATATGAATCTCTAAATGCAAAGGTAGGAAGAAGGTCATTTATGAAAATGGCTGCTGTTGCTACAGCATTTGGAGTTACGTCATCTTTTGCTAGTACTACTGCTACAAGACAAGCAACTAAGGAAGAGATAAAAAATCCATTCCCTGGTTCAAAAATGGTTAAATCTATTTGTACTGCTTGTTCTGTTGGTTGTGGTGTAATGGCAGAGGTGCAAAATGGTGTTTGGGTAAGACAAGAAGTAGCTACAGATCACCCTGTATCACTTGGAGGTCACTGTTGTAAAGGTGCCGATATGATTGATATGGTTAGATCTGAGGTTAGAGTTAAACACCCAATGGTTAAAAGAGGTGGAAAATGGCAAAGAATTTCTTGGGATGAGGCTTTAGATAATATCGCTAATAAGCTAGAGTCTTTAAGAAAAACTGATGGACCAGATTCTACAATGTTTTTAGGGTCAGCGAAATTTGGTACAGAGCAATCTTACTACTTTAGAAAATTCGCTGCAATGTTTGGAACGAATAATATAGATCACCAAGCTAGAATTTGACATAGCTCAACAGTTGCCGGTGTGGCAAATACATGGGGTTATGGTGCTATGACAAATTCTTTAGGGGATATTCAAAACTCTAAAGCAATTATTATTTTTGGGGCAAATCCAGCGGTTAATCACCCAGTTGGTTTCCAACATTTCTTAAAAGCAAAAGAGAGAAATAATACAAAAATAATCGTTGTAGATCCAAGATATACAAAAACAGCTGCAAAAGCAGATTATTTTGCACAAATTAGACCAGGTACTGATATTCCATTTATGTATGGAATGTTAAATATTATCTTTGAAAATGGTTGGGAAGATAAATCATTTATTGAAGATAGAGTATATGGTATGGATGATATTAGAAAAGAGGCTAAAAACTGGCCTGTTGAAAGAGTTGCTGATGTTACAGGTGTTGATGCAGATGTAATTGTACAAATTACTAAGCATTATGCACAAAACACTCCAGGAACACTTGTATGGGCTATGGGATTAACTCAACATAATAACGGTTCATCTAATACAAGAATTGCTCCAATCGTTCAACTTGCACTTGGAAACATGGGTGTTGAAGGTGGTGGAACAAACATTTTAAGAGGGCACGATAACGTTCAAGGTGCTACTGATATGTGTTGTTTATCACATACATTACCAGGTTACTATGGGTTAAGTGATGGTTCATGGAAATACTTCGCAGAATCTTGGGGAGTAGATTACGAGTGGTTAAAAGGAAGATTTAAAGATCCTTCATGGATGAACAAAAAAGGTTTCACACTTGCTAGATGGTGGGCAGGAGTTCTTGGTGGTAAGCCAGGAGAAGATGCTATTCACAATGCAGGTACAAATTTAAAAGCTTTATTTGTTATGGCAAATGGTATTACATCAACTGCTATGCAAACAAAAGTTAAAGAGGCTTTAGACAACTTAGAAATTGCAGTATTTGTTGATCCTTTTGTAAATGAGGGTGCAATTATTACTGATAAGCAAGATGATGTTTATATTTTACCAGGTGCAACTCAGTTTGAAACTAGTGGTTCTGTAACTGCTACAAACAGATCAGCACAGTGGAGAGATAAAATCATTGAGCCAATGTATGAGTCTAAACCAGACCATGAAATTATGTTTGAGTTAGCTAAAAGACTTGGATTCTATGATGAACTTACTAAAGGAATGTTAATCAAAGAAGACAAGAAAGAGTTCAAATGGCCAGAAGATGCAACAGATGAAATTGCAAGAATCATTAAAACTATTGGTTTAACTGGTTGGACGGCTGCTAGACTTAAAAAACATCAACAAAACTGGCATATGTTCGATGAAGTATCTATGAGAGGATACGGAGAAATGACTGGTGAGTATTATGGTTTACCTTGGCCTTGTTGGACAGAAAATCACTCTGGTTCACCACTTTTATATAATATTAATAGAAGTGTAAAAGAGGGTGGTATGGGATTCAGAAATAGATTTGGATTAGAGCACGATGGTGTGTCTCAGTTAGCTGGAAAAGGTTCAGCTCCAAAAGGTTCTGCAAACCCAGATGGATATCCTGAAATTACTAGAGATAATATTGAGGAAGTTCTAGGTATTAAATTAACTGAAGATGAAAAGAAAAGAATTGGTAAAAACTGGAAAGTTGATACTTCTAATATTATTGCCCAAAAATGTATGGAAAGAGGAATAGCTCCTTATGGAAATGCAAAAGCAAGAGCAAAAGTATGGACATTTGCTGACCAAATTCCTTTACATAGAGAGCCATTACACTCTCCAAGACAAGATTTAGTTAACAAGTATCCAAGTTTTGCTGATAAGAAAAACCATTACAGAGTTGATACTAGATATGTTTCTGAGCAAACTGCACAAAATTGGTCAAAAGACTTCCCTATTAACTTAGTTACAGGAAGACTTGTGAATATGAATGGTGCAGGTATTGAGAACAGAGCATCTAAGTATCTAGCAAAATTAACTCCTGAAATGTTCTGTGATATACATCCAGATTTAGCAGGAAGACATGGAATTAGAGATGGTTCAATGATGTGGATTCATTCACCACAAGGTACTAAGATTAAAGTAAAAGCAAAATATTCATTTAGTGTTTCTGAAGATAGAGTATTCTTACCATTCCACTTTGCGGGTGTGTTAGAAGGTGTAGATTTATCTCATAAATACCCAGATGGAACGATGCCTTATGCGACAGGAGAGAGTGCAAATACAGTAACTAACTATGGTTACGATATTGTTACACAAATCCCTGAAACAAAAGGTGGATTATGTAGAATTGAAAGAGCGTAGGAGAAGCAATATGAGTAATAACGAATTCAACTTTTCAAGAATGAAGTTTTATTGTGATGAAAACAGATGTATTCATTGTGATGGTTGTTCTGTTGCTTGTGCCGAAGCTCATGAGTTACCAGTAGAGATTTCTAGAAGAAAAGTAATCACAGTAAATGAAGGTAAACAAGGGGAAGAGTTTTCTCTTTCTGTAGCTTGTATGCATTGTACAGACGCACCTTGTGAACAAGTTTGTCCAGTTGATTGTTTCTATATCAGAGAAGACGGAATTGTTTTACACGATAAAGATAAGTGTATTGGATGTTCATATTGTCTATATGCTTGTCCTTTTGGTGCACCACAGTTCCCTAAAGATGGAGCATTTGGAACAAAAGGTGTGATGGATAAATGTACTATGTGTGCAGGTGGTCCAGATGAGACTAATAGTGAGCATGAAAGAGAATTGTATGGTCAAAACAGAATTTCAGAAGGTAAAGTTCCTGTTTGTGCGGCTATGTGTTCTACAAAAGCATTATTAGTTGGAGATTCTGAATCAGTAGCAAATATTTATAGAGAAAGAGTTTTATCATTTGGACATGGAGTACAATCTATGCCTTACGGATGGGATAAAGCATATGGAAATTAAAAATTTTCTTAGTGAGTATAAAGCCTATTTTATAATAGGCTTCTTATTCATCCTTTTAACTTATTGGTATTTTTGGTTAGCAACAATTGCAGATATTAATTATATCTATAATTTCTTACTGCAAATGGCACAGGGTAATTTTACTGGACAGGTTGTTCCTTTTGAGTCTTTAACTAGATATGAACAAATGGAAGTTGCACTGTTTGGTCCAAATTATGATGCTATTGCACCAGAGGTAATTAGAGCATTTGAAGAAAGACAACATTTACTGCCAATAGTTTTTACAGTTGAATTCTTCTTATTTCTAACTATGTTTATAGTTGCAAAGGGTAGAAAACAAGCACAGATTACAAGAGAGAGTGATAAAGTAAAAGTTTATTCACTTTTTCAAAGAGTTGTGATCTTATTTAATATTGTAATAATGATATATCTATTTATTACAGGTTTTTCTATCACTTTTGGTAACTGGACTGGTGGAGGAGAAATTGCAAGATTAATGAGAGCAACTCATGAAATTGTAGGTCTAGGATGGATTCCAGTATGGGCAATTATGACAATAATTGCATTTAAAGATCACAAATACTTTGTAAGACCTAGTGTGAAAATCTGGAATAAGATTTTCTTAAGAGGTAAGTATAAACATATGGACAGAATCAACTACTATATGTATGTTGTATTTGGTTCAAAATTAGTAATTAGTGGATTTATCATTTGGTATTTATTCCCAGATGCTGCAACTACTGCAGAAACTATACAATTTAAAAGATTTATTCTGTTTATTCACTTTATGGGAAGTGCGATAATCTCGTTCTTTACATTTGAAACAGTTTATTCATATTTTGTATCTGTAAAAGGGTATATCCCTGGAGTTGTTACAGGAAAATTACCAGTTGAGTATTTAGAACAGTTAAGACCAGATGTTCTAGAAGAAGAGGATTTAAGAAAACAAAAATAGTATTTAGATCTCCTACGGGAGACTAGATACTTTTTTGTTTATATTTAAATATGCAAAATTTGCATATTAGAAGGAATGATATGGATAATGCCAAATATTTAAAGACAGTAGTAATAGACAAACTTATAGAAAATGAAGCAACACAAATCGAAGATGTGACTATTGATGAGTCACGATTAAATTTATATTTAAATGGGCAAAAAGCTATATCAATGATGACAATACCAAAAGATCAAGATGCGCATGCAATTGGGTTTTTGATGAGTGAAAATGTGATTAGTAGTGTTGATGATATTGAAGATATAAAGTTAAGTGAGGGTGGTTTAAGAGTTGATGTAAAAGCAAAGATAAATGAACACTCTTTACAAAATTTATATAAAGAAAAGACTTTAACAAGTGGATGTGGTGGAGGAGTAACTGGAACTGCAGATGGCAACCTTGAAATACCATTTAATCAAACAACATTTAAGATAACACCAAAAAGAATATTAGATGAAATAAGAATATTTTATAAAGAGAGTGAACTTTATAATCTAACTGGTTGTGTACATAAAGCAATGATTTACTTATTAGATGGGACAACGGTAACAGCTGAGGATATTGGTAGACATAATGCAATTGATAAAGCAATTGGAAAGTGTAAATTAAAAGGTTTAGATACAACAAAATCAGTTCTTTTTGTATCAGGAAGATTAAGTTCAGAGATGGTTACAAAAGCTGTAATGCATAAAATTCCAGTTGTTGTTTCAAGAACAGCTCCAACATATTTAGGTGTACAAACAGCGCATAAACATGGAATAACATTAATAGGTTTTGCAAGAGGAAAGAAAATGAACCTATATACACATCAAGGAAGAATTGATGTTTAGAAACTGTAAATTTTAAAAGAGGTAATCATGGAAGTAAAAGTAAAAGTTTGGATTGATGATGATAAACATAATTTAATCTTTGGTGGTGGGAAAACAGAAGTATTAAAATATATTGATGAGACAGGTTCTATCTCAAATGCTGCTAAAAGAGTGGGAATGAACTATAAAAAAGCATGGACACATATAAAAATACTTGAAGAGTATATAGAAGATCAACTTGTATTAACAAAAAAAGGTAGAGGTGAACATAGTGGAAGTTCATTAACTCCAAAGGCAAGAGAGATTATTCAAGCTTATGAAATACTTCAACATGATGTTAGAAAATTTACAGAAGAGAGATTCAATGAACTGTTTTTAAAAGACGGTAAAGAGGTTATAAAAGTAAAGGAAAATGAAGATGAAGAAGCTTAATATTTTACAATATAAAAATATGCAGGATTTGCATATAAGAGCTGAATTATCTGCAAATGTATTAAGCAATAATGAAAATTACCATAACTTAGAAAAAGAGTTTACTAAAAAGTATAACTTTGAGAAACTAAACACTTTTTCTTTTGATGAGGATGGTTTTTTAGGGTTATTGTTAAGTCTTAGCAAAAAAGGAAGTATTGCTGTTAGTTTAGGAGAGACAAACTCTTTGATTGAAGCTTGTACTGTTTTTGAAAGTTTAGGGTTTAGTATTGATTATATTCCATTAAAAAAAGATGGAAGGGTAGATGTTTCTTATTTGGATAAAAAAAGTTTTGATTTCATCTTTTTATCTTCTTATGTAATGGATACATTTGTTCAAGTACCATTAAAAGAGATAAAAGAAAAGAGCAATGCTACAATCATTTCAAATGCAAGTGCTAATTTTAGTAGCTTAAGTGATGCTGTTTATTTTGACCCATATAAATTAACAGGTTTTTTTACCTCAGGAGTAATTCTTTTTAATGGTGAGTTATTTAAACAAAAAAGTTTTGCCTATATCGATTTAGTTGCAGTGTCAACAATATTAGAAGCTTTAAAAACTCAACAGTTCAATACAAAAATGCAAGAGAAATTTAAAAGCAAACTACAAGAGGTTTTAAAAGACGATATTTACTTCTTTGTAAGTCATAAAGATACACTTCCTTATACTTTGCATTTTGCACTAAGAAATATAAAAGCAAGAGAGATTATTCGAACTTTAGGTTTAGATGAGATACATATAACAAATGGTGAGGGTTGTAGTTTAGGATTAGCTAAACCATCAAGAGTTATACAGTGTATGGGGTATGATGAAACTACTAGTAGAAATGCCCTATCTTTATCTTTTTGTGAAGAGTATGATGATGAAACAGTAGCAAATATAGTAAATAAAATAGCAAAAAAATATAAACAAATAAAGGTTTTAAATGAGCAATAAATTAACATATTTAGATTTCAAAGAGGCAGTAACTAGAAGTTTAGAGTTAGCCTCTTGCACTACATTAAAAGAGATTGTTCCTTTAGAAAAAGCTATAGGAAGAGTAATTGCCCAAGATATAAAGTGTGTAAAAAATCTTCCTGCTTTTGATAACTCAGCAATGGATGGATTTGCTATAAAAATAGAAGATGCAGGAAAAACACTTAATATAAAAAAGACAATTTTTGCAGGTGATAAAAATGAAAAAACTCAACCTGTTTTACAAGAAGGTGAGTGTTATAAGATTATGACAGGTGCAAAAGTACCAGCTGATGCTAATACTATTATTCCTATTGAGAAGTGTTCTAATGTTACTGATTCATCTGTAACAACACCAAGTGATTTAAAAAAAGGCTCTAATCTAAGATTTAAAGGTGAAGAGCAAAAAGAGGGAAATAGGCTTTTACAAAAAGGTGAGATTATAAACTCCTCTTCAATTACTTTATTAGCATCACAGGGAATTACTATGGTAGAGGTTTACAAAAAAATCTCTATAGCAGTTGTATCAACAGGAAATGAACTAAAAGAGCCTTGGGAAAATAGTGATGAGGAAGAGATTTATAACTGTAACTCTTATGCTTTAGTATCACTTCTTATTGAAAATGGTTTTGATGCTACATACAGTGGAGTTATTCCAGATAATTTAAAAGCCTCAAAAGAGTTCATTTCTAATATGAAAAACTATGATGTGATTATTACAACTGGTGGAATTTCAATGGGTGATGCTGATTTTGTAGGGCAGGCATTTATTGAAAATGGATTAAAAACTGCATTTCATGGGGTGAATGTAAAACCAGGTCGTCCTATTATGATGGGTGAGATGAATAAAACAGTTGTTATGTGTTTACCAGGAAACCCACTTACAGCAATGGTAAATATGCATCTTTTTGCACTTCCAGTTTTACATAAAACTCAAGGTAGTAACACTTATTTTCATGACATAAATAAAGCTATAAATCTTGAAGAGTTTAAGACTAAACAAGGAAGAGTGAATGTTGTTTTAGGAAGCTTAGAAAAGGGAGGTTTTAAAGTAACAAGAAAAAATAAATATGGCTCAGGAATGATAACAGCATTGTATGAAAGTAATTCTATACTTGTGACTAGTGAGAACACAAGTGGTATAGAACAAGGTCAAGAGGTTTATATAATTAAGTTTAATAGTCAATTAATAGATAAAAAAACAGAAATATTCAATTAAAATATAGGAGAGATGAGAATGATAAAAAAAGGTTTATTAACATTAGGATTAAGTGCAGCTTTAGTTAGTGGATTAAATGCAAAAGATTTAATGATGGCAACAACTACAAGTACAGATAATACAGGCTTATTAGACTATTTAGCACCAAAGTTTGAAAAAGATACAGGTGTAACTTTAAAGTGGGTTGCAACAGGAACTGGAAAAGCTTTAAAAATGGGTGGAAATTGTGATGTAGATATTCTGTTTGTACATGCTCCTGCTAGTGAAAAGAAATTTGTTGGTACAGGTTATGGTGTAAATAGAACTCAAGTTATGTACAATGATTTTGTACTTATTGGACCAAAAAAAGACCCTGCAATGGTAACAGGTATGAAAACAGCAGCAGCACTTAAAAAGATAAATGAAAATGAATCTAAATTTTTCTCAAGAGGTGATAACTCTGGAACAAACAAAAAAGAGATTAGTTTATGGAAAAAGGCTATTTCTAAAGCACCTGAGAAAGAGTCTTGGTATGTTCAAACAGGTCAAGGAATGTTAAGAACTATTAATATGGCAGCTCAAAAAAATGGTTATACAATGACTGATAGAGGAACATGGATTAAATATCAATCTCAAAAAGCTAATAATAATACTATGAAAATAGTAGTTGAGGGTGATAAAACTTTATTTAATCAATACTCTGTTGTTTCAATAAATAAAGAGAAATGTTCAAATGTAAAGCCAGAGTTAGCTGCACAGTTTACAAACTGGGTGACTAAGCCTGAAATACAAAAAACAATAGCTGATTTTAGATTATTAGGAAAAGCATTGTTTATTCCAAATGCAGATAAATAGTTGTTTAAAAGGTTAGGGTTAATAATCAAATGAGTCTTTTTACTGATGGGTTTAATGAAGCAATTAAGTTACTTGCTTCAGGGAATGAGAGTGTTTACTCTGCAATTATAACGACTGTGACAGTTTCGTCTTGGTCTTTATTTATAAGTTTGTTAATAGGCTTACCCTTAGGTTTTGCTCTTGGATATTATAATTTTCCAGGTAAACAAGTAGTAAGAACTATAGTAGATACTTTGTTAGCATTGCCAACTGTAGTAATAGGACTAGTTGCTTATACTATGTTGTCACAAGTTGGACCATTTGGGCATTATGATTTACTTTTTTCACAAGAAGCTATTATTATTGCTCAAGTAGTATTAGGACTTCCTATAATTATTGCTCTAACTGCAACGCAAGTAGAGGCCGTAGATAAACGGCTTTACTTGTCACTTAAAGGTTTAGGTGCTTCCTCATTTCAAATTTTAAATGCAACTTTAGTTGAAGCAAGGTTTGGAATAATGACAGCAGCAGTTACAGCTTATGGAAGAATTGTAACTGAAATTGGTATTTCTATGATGGTTGGTGGAAATATTAAATATCACACTAGAACAATAACAACTGCAATTGCACTTGAAACAGGAAAGGGTGAATTTGTAACTGGTATTGCTCTTGGATTAGTTTTATTTGTTATAGCATTGATGGTAAATATATCATTATCAATTTTAAAAAGGAAATGGACTCAATGATAAGTAATAGTTTATATGAGTTGAAAAATATTCAACAATATTATGATGGAAGAAAAGTTTTAGATATTGATACTCTTACTTTAGAATCAAATAAAATTATTGGTTTTTTTGGACCAAATGGAAGTGGTAAATCTACACTTTTTTCACTGTTATCATTTACAAACAAACCATCAAAAGGTGAGGTTAGTTTCAACGGTATTGATATAAGAAAATTAGATATTGATACAAGAAAAGATATTGTTTTAGTTCCTCAAAATCCATATTTATTAAAAAGAACAGTTTTTGAAAATGTAGCTTATGGTTTAAAGATTAGAAAAGAGACATCAAATTTAGAGCAAAAAGTTTTAGAAGCTTTGGCTTTAGTGGGTTTAGATAGTTCATTTTTATATAGAAAGTGGAGTCAGCTATCAGGTGGTGAAGCCCAAAGAGTTGCACTTGCAGCAAGGCTTATACTAAAGCCAAAGGTTTTAATCTTGGATGAACCAACAAGTGGTGTGGATACAAACTCTGCTCAACTTATTAAAGAGGCAGTTTTAAGTGCAAAACAAAACTGGGATACTACTATTTTAATATCAAGCCATGATCACAATTGGTTAAATCATATTTGTGATAAAAAAGTAGCTTTATTTCAAGGGAACTTAGTAGAAAGTGGTAGTGTTAACTTACTTTTCTCACCTTGGGAAAAAGATAAAGATAACAATCTTGTAAAGCAGTTTATTGATGGACAAAGACTTACTATAAAAAATAGTCAAGATAAAAAAAGAGACTCAGTAGTGATGATAAATTCGGAGCATATTGATGTTTGTAGAGTTGATTGTGAAGAGATGAAAGATGAAAATACACTAATTGCTCAAGTTAGTTCAATACAGCAACTTCATAGTGATAAATATTTATTAATTGAGTTTAGTATTTCAGGAATAAGTTTTAATAGTAAAATTACAAGAAAACAGATGCAAGAACAGACATTCTTACCAGGTGATAAAATTCATGTGAATATTGATACTTCTAAAGTTTGTTGGATTTAAAGTAATAAATAGTGTGTAAGAAATAGAAGAGTTAGGAAACTCTTCTAAATGGAATTATAAAACTGTAACGTTTACAGCTTGTAAACCTTTGTCAGTAGTCTCTACTTCGTATGATACTTTTTGACCTTCTTCTAAAGAAACTCTTCCGTATCCAGAGTTGTTAACTTGTCTATAGTGTACAAAT
>JASMTK010000106.1:0-6541 GCA_041694355.1 Arcobacteraceae bacterium
GCTTCATGCATAGCTAAAGTATTTTTTGTGAGTATCTCTTTGACTAATAATTTATAACCTTCATCGGTATTTATTTTTTCTAAAAAGTTTTCAAAATTCATTTTATTTTATTTCCTTTTTTTATAATATTGACAATTGTTTGGCACATATGAGATCATTACAGGTAATTGTGAAGTTCCATCTCTATGGATTTGATTTTTTGGATGCTTACATCGCACCCCTTGACCAATTCCCACCAACCATAAATAATTTGTGCATGTTTTGCAGATGATACTTTGCATGTTAAAATCCTTTGGCTATGCTACTGATGTTTGATAAAAGCAGTATAACTAGAATGTTAGACATTTTTTCGTCTTTTTCTCATCATAGATTTTCATTTTTAGTTTATGATGATTAAGACAACAAAGATTGTTTCCGTATAGAATTTTACTCTGTTTTCTCATCTCGCACAGTATGGTCCTTAAGAAAGTTTGACCAATATTATGATGAGTTCTTTAAGTTCGTCTTCTTGATATTGGCCATAAGGAATCTCTAGCGAGCCATAAATTTTATTATAATCAGGTTTAAACTGATTGTTTATTGTCTGTAGGTTTTTTTATATCTGTAATTTGAATCAAAAAATTATTTTCTTGTACAATTATTCTTATAAAAAAGTTTGATCTTATATCGTTTGCAAACCAATCTAGTGCTTGATTCTTATACCTTCAAGAAGTTTGATTAGTAGATTCTGCTTCTCTTTTTATTTTTCCCTTATGAGCCTCTATATAAGCTTCACTAATCTCTTTTGCTAATTGAAAATACTCATTATTATTTAGTATCTCTTGTTTTAGTGACATAACTTTTCCTTCATATATATTTAAAACTTTTTTAAGAACATTTTTGTAGCTTTCAAGTGCTTCGTTTAAATTTGTAATATTTTGAACTTCACTTTGACAAGCTTCTATCCAATCTAAAATATTTTTTTCAAATGAGATAGGATAGTATTTTATGTTATTACTACTATGAGGTGCAGCTTCTTTTAATTTTCTATTATATAAGGATAAAGTTTTTGAGTCATCTGTGTTGATAGTTCTTGGCTTGAGATATTTAAATATTCTTTTGAAATATTCCCTTCGTTACTTATACTCAAATTATACACATATTATTTTTTCTGATCAAACTTTTCTTGCAAAAAATCAAATTGATGAGGCAATGTAAAATAGCATACTACACTAATAATATTATTAGTTTTTTATACTCATAGTTAAAAAGTCATTTATATTTTTAACATTACTCAAAAAGAAATCAATACTTCTTAGTGCTTCATTTGCATTATAAAAAATACTATTATCACATTCACTACAAACATATTCTATTTAATCATTTGTATTTGATGTTAGTTTCCAAGACAGTTGCATTTTATACTCTTAATTATGAAAGCATATTTTATTAATTAGACAAAACTATGTCCTAAAAAAGAAAATTAAAAATATACTGTATAGACATAAATATGTCTCACTTTCACTATATAATTCTTACTAATAATAACTCAGTTAAAAGAGGCAGTAATGTATAATTTTTTATATTTGATTGATATAATTGTACTTTGTTTAACTTTGTATTTGATCTTTGAAATCAAGAATATTCATCAAAAACAATCCTCTATCAACAGATTATCTCCACAGCAGCTTATTGGCATAGGTGGCGGTGGTTCAAATATTGTTGAATATCTTGTAAATGCTTATCCAACTAAGTATGATGTTCTTATTGTAAATAGTGACAAAAAAGCACTCGCATCAAAAAAAGTACAAAATAAGATATTGCTAGAAAAACTTGATGGCTACGGATGTGGATCCAATGAAACTTGTGGATTAAGCTTATTGATGATGAAATAATAAAAGAAATAAAAAACTTTATAAAGAAAGACAAAGTGTCTATCATTATAACATTAGGTGGAGGTGTAGGAAGTGGATCAACTAAAGTAATAGTAAAAGCATTGTATGAAAGTTGTATAAAAATAGATCTTGTAGCAATTAAACCTTTTTCATGGGAAGGCAATAAAAAAGCAATGAGAGCAAATAGCACATTAGAATTTGTCACATGTTATTGCCATAAAATAGATATGCTCCAAAATTATACAATAAAGCAAGATATAGATTTATCGATGAAAGAAAGCTTTAATATATTTAATGAAAAAATTCATACATATTTACTAGAGCACAAAAAAGTGTTGCAAGATAAAATTCAGTAAAGGATATGAAAAATGACTCAAATTGAACCTATAGAAAATTTAGAGAAAATAAAACAAATCATAGATGAAGCTGGAGCCGTACTTATAACTGCTGGTGCAGGTATGGGAGTGGATAGTGGTTTGCCTGATTTTAGAGGAACTAAAGGATTTTGGAAAGCCTATCCGCCAATTGCTAAACTAGAATTATCCTTTAGTGAAATGGCAAATCCCCATTGGTTTGAAAGCAATCCATCATTAGCATGGGCTTTTTATGGACATAGATTAAATATGTATAGAGATACTATCCCTCATGATGGCTTTCAAATGCTATTAGAGTTAGTAAAAAAGAAAAAAGAAAACTATTTTGTATACACATCAAATGTTGATGGTCATTTTTTAAAAGCTGGATTCGATGAAACAAAGATCAATGAAGTTCATGGATCTATACACCACTTGCAATGTTCTAAACGGTGTAGTGATGATATTTGGGAGAATGATGAGTATATTGAGGTAGATATGGATAAATTTGAAGCCTCAAATATCCCTCTTTGTCCAAAGTGTGGAGAAGTTGCACGACCAAATATTTTGATGTTTGGAGATTGGCACTGGAATGGAAAAAGAGCTAGTAAGCAAGAGTATAAATATAACCAATGGCTTAAAAAAACAAAGCTTTTAAAAAGGCTGATTATTGAGCTTGGAGCAGGAACAGAGATACCAACTGTACGATTACAAGGGGAACATCTGTCTAAATATTATGAAAAAACCACTTTAATTAGAATCAATCCAAGAGATTTTCAGATCGATTCCAATCTTGGATATAGTTTACCTTATGGTGCTTTAGAGGGATTGCAAAAAATACTATAAAAGGATACACAATAATACTTTATATACATGGATTTGGAGGAAGTGGGTGTGGCTCAAAAGCTACAATAATAAGAGAATCAATAAGCAATGAAACGATCATAGCTCCAACTCTTTTTTATGTACCAGAATTGGCTATTGATACCCTGTGTCAACTTATACAAAGCTATAAAAAATATGAAGAAGTGTATCTTGTAGGTTCCTCTCTTGGTGGATATTATAGTTTGTATTTAGCTTCAAAATACAATCTAAAATCTGTTTTTGAATGTCAGATGGATTTATAGGTATCACTTTTCCATCAACTTTTAGTGCTATTAAATGTTCAATGATTTTTCGTAAGAATTTTTGCGAGAAGTCAACTTTTACATCATTTAATTTTAGTTTTCTTTCAAACTCTTTATGGGCTGCATAGGATACAAATGATATTAGTATATGAGCTTTTATTCTTATTTCTAGGCTATGATAAATAGTGATCTGGTTACACTAAATAGGACATAAATTAGTGAAACTGGATAAGAAGAATGAGAAAAAATCATTACAGTAAAGAGTTTAAAGAATCAACAATAAGATTTTGTATTGATAATAGTGATAAATCTATTTCTAGTATTGTAAAAGATTTAGGATTGAATAAAGGAACTCTTAGTTTGTGGGTAAATGAATATAAGTAAAGACATAATTTAGATCCTTTAAGTGAGTTAAAAAAAGAGACTTTAGAAGAAAAGGATAACGTCTTAAAAAAGAGCTTTCTTTAGTTAGATAAAAAAGAGAAATATTCTTGTGCTTGCACTCTCTTTGAAAAAAAGGCAGCAGCATACTTCGCGAAAGAAATTTTTTAATGTTAGTAGCAGATATTACTTACATTCCAACTAAAGAGGGATGGTTATATCTTACAGTTGTAATTGTCCTAGTACCTGCGGGATTACATGATATTTATTCAAGAAAAGCTATTGGTTGGTCTATGAGATATTCCCTTCATACTTCTTTAGTAAATGATGTTCTTTTAATGGCAATAAAAAGTAGAAATCCAAATAAAGAGTTAATCTATCATAGGGATAGAGGAAGTCAAATGCTTCTTATGAACATAAAAATTTTTTGGAAAATACGGAATTGTTCAAAGTATGAGTAAAAGAAGTGATTGTTGGGATAATGCTGTTGTAGAGAGTTTCTTTCACTCATTAAAAACTGAATTAATTCATCATTAAACTTTTTTAACAAGAAATCAGCTAATGAAAAATAATTTTTATATACACTAAATTGAAATTTTATATTTACCCTTTTCTAATATAATTGCATGACTTTTAATTAAATATACATTTATTTTAAAAATTCACATTCTGTCATAGAATGTGAATTATATATTAAGTTTAAATGTGTTAAAATGTACGAAAAATAGGGCATCTGTGCTAAAAATTATTTTTTATTAAAAATTCTAGATATACATTTTTTTAATTTTAAGGGTTTTTATGAAAATGAAAGACAAAAATGAACAGTTAAGTACGCTTCTCTTTAATTATGCTAATGAATTTGAAGAAACCTTACTTTTAGATAGAAAGGACACTAAGACTATTGAAAACTATTTAAATGTCATAAACAAGTTTATTGAATTCATTACAGAAAATAATGAATTAGAGAAATTAGGTCTAAATGAAATAGATACTAGAATTATAAAAAAATATTTTTTATGGAGAGACGAGAAAAACCTGGATATAAACAATAGATATTTAAAAAACTCAACAAAAATGAATGATAAAAAAATTTTAATGATTTTCTTTAATTTCATAGAAGAAGAATTTAATGAAGAAATTGAGTTTCATATTAAATGGAAAAAAATTAGTTTTAAAAAAGAATTAAAAGAAAGACATCATTACTCTGAAGATATTATTAAATCTATATTAAAAAACCTGGATTCAAAATTAAAAGCTGATAGATGTGAATTTAACTATATGTTAAATTTTTGTTTCAAATTAGCTTTATATGGGGGATTAAGAGCAACAGAAATTTGTAATATCAAAATAGAAAACTTTGGCAATGTCTATATATCAAAGACAACAAATACTAAATTAATACCTCTTCAGATATTAGGAAAAGGAAGTACTCAATATACAAATCCTATACCATATAAATATATAAAAAATGAACTAAACTATTTTAAACGTAAAAAAACATCTGGTTATATTTTTTATTCTAAACGTGGTAAAAAATTAAATAGGATACTATTATATAGATACTTTGAGAATATATCTAATGAACTTTCATTAGGTTATAAAGGAATACATATAATAAGACATACATTTGCCTCAAATCTTGTAGAACTTGGAATTGATATTAGAAATATTCAAACACTATTGAGACATTCTAATATAAGTACAACTACTATTTATACTGCTAGAAGTCAATCAAAAATGGAGGAAGCAGTTTCAAAATTATAGTATAATTAACATATTTTACCTAACTGGTTGGGTAAAATATTCTTAACTTAAAATTTCTTTCCTTTGCTATATATTTGTATGTGAAATAGTAGTATAGCCTCTTCAAATTTTAAAGGATTGCTAGTAAAAATACAATTATTTACCAATGAAAAATAATCTTATTTTTTCTCAGAAACTCTGAGGGAGTTAAACCTATTATACTTTTAAAATCTCTAATAAAATGAGATTGATCATAATAGCCACACTCTAATGCAATTAAACTAAAATTTATCTCTCTATTATCTTTAAGTTTATTTAATACTTTTAAAAACCTCATATTTTTTTGCATTTCATTAAATTTAATACCATACTTATCTTTATATTCTTTCTGGATCCACCTTTTACTATAACCAATCTCATTTGATAGATTATTCAATGAAATAGAATAACTAGGGAACATATTTCGATGCTTTATTTCTTTTCTTTTTTTTAATAGCTTAATGAAATATTTTTCAAAAATTTGAATCATACAACTACCATCTTTACAATATTCCATTTCATCAATCATATTTCTATAGTCAGTTTTTATAGGCCAAATATCATATATTTCAATAAACTCATTAAGTAACTCATAAGGAGATAGACCAAATAATTCATATATTGTATAGGGGAAAAGATCAACTTTCAAATTTTTTACAAGAATCTTATTATTATCATTTTCTATTTCTTCAATATCATACCATTTTGATATTCCTGCATTAAGATAAGTTCTTTTAGTAATAATAGTTTTATTCTTACTATATACTAATTGACTAATATCTCCACCAAACTCAAAATACAATTGAGTATAAAAAGTTGGAATAGTTCTCGTAATATTTTTTTTAGTTGAAATAGAAGATAAACTACCAAAGGAATAAGTATATGAATTAATATATTCTTTAAAAATAAATTCACTTGGTCTTAAAACTTTATATTCAATCATTTTAAAAACTTAAAGATTTACTTTAATTACTCCATAATTAATGTTGTTTAATTATAGCATACTTTATGCTATAACACTTAC
>JASMTK010000107.1:0-19940 GCA_041694355.1 Arcobacteraceae bacterium
CAAATGCATAATGCACTTAATCTTCTCTCAATTGGAATAGATAGGATAAAATCCACAATAGGACTTACGAACCTTACCTACAACTTAGTCAGATACGAACAGATGGTTAGATTACAAAAGGTAAAATTGATATGAAAAGAGTTGGGAAATGGATGAAATATCCAAAATATTAGGGGGATTTTCACAAAATTCTTAGTAAAGTTCAGTTAGAATTGGGCTGAGATTTTTTAAAAATCAAAAAAACTAAAAGTTGGGAGCTTTAAAAGGTATTTTTAGAGGTTCCCAAAAGAATGTACGAGAAAAGTCATTTTAAAAATCTCTAAAGAAGAGTTTATTGATAAATGGGACGATGCAACTGAATGTTTAAAAAGTGCAGTGGACTTTTTTAGAAGTTATGGTATTCCTGTTTCAAGGTTATTGCCATATAATGCGTTACTTGTACCTTTTAGTTACTTTTTCTATAAGCATAAAACAAATCCAACAGGTGAGGTTAAAGAAAAGTTAGAGGACTTTTTTTGGAGAGTTTCATTAGGATATAGATATTCATCTGCTGTTGAAAGTAAATTAGCTAATGATATAGAAAAGATAGATAAAATTATCAACAATGAGCTACCAAAATATGAATGGTCTATAGATATATCTCCAGAAAATCTTCGAAATGATGGCTATTTTAGTACAGGTCGTTCATTTATTAAAGCTATTCTTTGTTTATATGCTATGCAAAAACCAAAATCTTTTGATAATCACTTAGATGTAAATATAGATAATAGTTGGTTGAAAATTGCAAATAGTAAAAATTATCATCACTTTTTTCCAAAATCATATATGGAGAAAAATCAACAACATTGGGAATATTGGCAATACAATAATATTTTAAATATTACCATAGTGGATGGATATTTAAACAAAAACAAAATTAGAGCAAAAGCACCATCCGTTTATATGAAGAGTTTTAGTGAAGATAATAGTGCTTTAGAAGAAACAATGAAAACACATTTGATTGATGATTTAAACTCTTTTGGTGTTTGGAGTGATGATTATGAAAGATTTTTTAACGAAAGAGCAAAAATTGTTAGCAAAGAGTTATATAAAAAGATAATTGCTCAAGATACAACGGGAATAGTTTTAGAAACTTATGAAGAGTATGAAGAAGATCTTGAGGATGGAGGTGATTAAGATATGCCAAGTAATAAAGAGACACTATTTCAAGACCATATATGTAAATATTTAGAAGCAAACCATCAATATAAACCTATTGATAAAACTGATATATCCAATAGTGAATACCATATCAATGAAAATCACTTAATTCATTTTATTAAAGATACCCAAGAAGAAAAATATAATCAAATAGCTGAAAACTTTGGAACAGATACAGACAAAGAGATAATCAAAGCAGTTATAAATGAACTTGGCAAAAATAAACCATTATGGCTGATAATTAGAAATGGTGTTGATGTAAAAGGTGTAAAACTTGAACTCTACAAACCAAAACCACGGTCAAAGACCAGTCAAAATCAACAAATAAGTTATGAAAAAAATATCTTATCATTTAAAAAAGAGTACTACTACAACCCAATAACAAAAGAGAGAATAGATATAGTTATATGGCTCAATGGTTTACCTATAATCGTAATAGAACTAAAACATGAGGATGAGGGTCAAACTTGTGAAGACGCAATTACAGAGAGCTTTTTAACAAGAGATTTAAACAACAAACTTTATAAACTTCCGTTTTTATATGTAGCTAGTAGTAATGTGGAAGTGAAAGTATCTACAAACCCAACTAGTGAAAAGTACTTTATGTGGTTTAACTCTGCTTTAATTAATAAAGCCAATGATGAAAAAAAAGAATATCCAGTAGAACATTTATATAGAGATTCTCTATCACTTGAAAGTATTACAAGTTATTTGGAGCGATATTTGATATTTGTTCCAGCTGTTGAAAAGATTGATGAAAATGGAAAGTTGCAAAAAAAAGATAGCTTTACAATATTTCCTAGATACCATCAAGTAAGAGCAACAACAAATTTAGCAAATGATTTAAAAGAACATATAGATAATACAAGAACACTTGGTCAAAAATATCTTATCAATCATTCCGCAGGTGCAGGGAAAACACTCACTATCTCTTGGATGGCTGATTATTTAGATAGCCTTTACACAGAAGATAATAAAAAGGTATTTGACAATATCATCATACTAACAGATAGAAAATCACTTGATAAAAATATCAAAGATGATTTAGATAATTTTACTCATTTAAAGAATAAAATCAACTATACAAAAAACTCTACGAAACTTGCTGAATATCTTGATAAAGACAAAGATATTATTGTAACCATCATAGATAAATTCAATCATATTGAGCATAAACTTGAAAACTCAAGTGAACTAAAAAATAGAAACATTGCATTTTTGATAGATGAAGCACACAGAAGTCAAGATGGTAAGAAATCTCATACTATGAAAGAGTTTTTCACTCTTGATGATACAGCTGATGAACTCTCATCTAAAGATACATCAAATCAAGTATTTGTAGCATTTACAGCAACTACAACTGAAAAAACAGTAGCTTACTTTGGTGAACCATTTGATATATATAGTGAAGAAGAAGCTATTGCAGAGGGGTATATACTTGATGTTGCTAGTAACATTGTCTCTTATGATACTCTATATCATCTAAGGGCTAATAGTAGTTTACCTGATAAAGAGTTTCCTGCTGGTGTAGTGAGTAAAGCACTTAGAAATGTAGCTTTTGAAGATGATGATTTGATACAGTATAAATCAGAAGTAATTGTAAAATTATTTGAAGAGAAAGTTTCAGAAACTGTAAAAGGTAAAGGTAAGGCTATGGTTGTGGCTAGTTCAAGACCAGCAGGACTGAAATATCTTAGAACAATAAAAACTATTTTAAAAGAAAAAAACTTACCTTATGGTGTATTGTATGCGTTTAGTGACTATACCGACAATAAAACTGGTGAAGTCGTTGAAGAAGTTAAAATCAATGAATTAGATACCACACATAAAGGTATGTTAATAGAAGATGTATTTGATACTGATGAGTATAGAATATTAATTGTTGCAAATAAATTTCAAACAGGGTTTAATCAACCATTATTGACAGCTATGTTTTTGGATAAGGCTGTAAATGGTGTAAATGCTATTCAAACTGTTTCAAGGTTAAATAGAAAGCATATTGATAAAGAGCAAGATGAAATTTTAGTTGTGGATTTTACAAATAATTCAAAAGAGATTTTTAGTGCATTTAATAAGCATAGAAAAGGCTCACCATATCAAGAAGAAGAACCAAAAGTTGAAGTACTTGAAAAATTTTACAAACAGATAATTGAATACAACATCTTCACATCTGAACAAATAAAAGAATATGTAGAAAAATATTTTGAAACCGAACAAAAAGCTCATGAGAGGGAATCAAAATATGATGCCGAACTTAGTAATATCAATCAAGAGTACAAAAAGATTTTCAATGAAAAGTTAGTAGGTATTGATGATAGGAAAAAATATGTATCACTGCTTAATAGATATATTAAACTATATTACTTTATCGCACAGTTTTTTAAACTAGAAGAAAAGCTGAATGAGTTTGTAGTATTTGCAGGAAGTATCGGACAACAATTTATACAAAAAGGTAAAAAATCAGAACTAATAGAGTTTGTAAAAAATATTGAACTCTCAAAAGGTGCGGTTAAATTTGTAGGTAATGCAGAAAATCCAAATGAACCAACAAGAAAACCAAAAGGTGGTGGTAATGGCGGTGGAGATAGAGAAACACCTACAAATACTATACAACAAGCCTTAGATAACATCTTAGAAAAATTCCAAATAAGTAATGAAGACGCAATTATTATAAAAGAGATTTGTGAAGAAGTTGCAGAGCAAGATGATATAAAAAGTAAAGTGATTGAAAACAAAGACAATGAAATCTTTTTAAATCGTTTTGAACCAAATGAGATACAACAACAGATAAAAAATGGATATATGGCTCGTGATATGTGGGATAAACTTGAAGATGAAATATATATCGGTCAAGGTGGAATTATTCCACTTATGGGTAAAACGGTTGTTAGTCATATAGTTTCTGTGGCTGCATAGAGAAGGGTTAAAAAATGAATTCCAACTATCTACCATTTGAAGAAGCAAGAGATTATGTAAGAGAACAAAAACTTGAAACTACTAGAGCATGGAAACAATGGTCTAATGGTACTCTTTATGGTAAAGAAAGAAGACCAGATTTCATACCTTCAAATCCAGATGTTGTTTATAGAAATGATGGCTGGAACGGCTGGACAGATTGGATCAAAGAGCCAATTGAATTTTTACCATTTGAAGAAGCAAGAGAATTTGTAAGAAGTTTAGGTTTAGAAAGCCAATCTCAATGGCAAAAATATTATCAAGGAAAATTTAATGGTTTAGAAAAGCCAGATAATATTCCATGGAATCCTAAAAAAGTATATGAAGATCAATGGAAAGGTATAAAAGACTGGATTGGTACAGAGTGGCGAGAGTTTGAAGAAGCGAGGGATTATGTTAGAAGCTTAGGATTAAATGGTCAAGTCGAATGGAGATTATACTGTAAAGGTGAACTAGATGGCTATGAACCAAAACCCGCAGACATACCTACTGATCCAAAAAGAGTATATGATGATACTGAATGGATTGATATTGCCGATTGGCTTGGAACAGATAGAAAACGTAAAACAGTAAATGGTGAAGTTGATAATACTTGGATGACATATGATGAAGCTGAAAATTTTATTCATTCATTAAAACTAAACTCATATGAAGAATGGAAAGCATATATAGATGGTAGGATCGAAGACTTACCTAAACGACCAACTAATCTTCCAAAATCTCCACAATATGTATATAAAGATGATGGCTGGAAAAATTGGACAGATTGGCTAGGAAACTATAACAATACTTCTGAAGAAATAAGTAATCATACAATTATTGAAAAAGAAAAACCTATAAAAGAAGATCCTGTAACATTACCTAAAACATTTTCACTAGATATACTTCAAAATGAGTATTCTCAAAATAAAACAATAACTAGAATTTTAGATTACTTTACACAAGATACTAAACTAAAATCTATTGTTGAACTTGAACTTCATGAAGAAGAGATAAATGAAATAGAAGAAATTTTATTTCATTTTAGAGGTGAACCTGGAAAACAAATACAAATAAAAAAAGCTTTTATCGGTTTAATATTTTTAACTCATGTGATCTATAAGCTAGAACCTCAATTGAGCTATTCATCAATATGGAAAATAATAACTGATGATCTAAGCAAATACTCAACTATAACTACATTTTTTCTCGACTCATATTTTATTGGAGGAAAAAATCCAAACTTCTTTCTAAAAGAAGCTATAGAGTATGCTTGTCATGTATTTCACCTTAGAAATAATTTTGATTCTAAAGATGAACAGCAATATATAAGAAATACTATTCTTCTTCAAATTGGTCTTTTAAATAACAGTTTACATCATTTAAAACTTTGGTTATCCAACTATAATTTACCTGTAATTATTGCAGAGCTTTTAGATTCTGACTCAGAAAACTATTCTAAAGTTTTTAATGAAGGATGGAGAGTTCTTAGAAGATATAGAGACAATATTCTAACAATAGATCATGCAAAAGCATTGTTAAGCCAAAATATATGGTTTCAACATCTTGATTTAAATGAATTACTAAAAGCTGCAAAACAAAGATATAAAAAACAGCTAATGATAACTCAAGATGAAGATTTACCAGTATTTCATCTTGAAAAAATCAATTATAATGAAGATGGACTTGTATTTACAATTAATGCACAAGATCTATACTCATTAAACCTAAGTGGTTTTAGATACGAAGTATTTATTGAAGATGAATATAAAGGGCTTCTTGTTGCAAATAGTTCAAAAGAATTGATTTTAGAAGAACCTATTGTCCTTTCAAATCCAGACCTTAATCAGATTGATTTAGAAGTTAAAAATGAAGATGGTGATGTTGTATTTAATACAGAAATTATACTATTTGATTTTAGTGAACAAATGATACTTTTTGATGAAGATGGAACTATCTATCAAAATATATTTAAAAAATTAAATAGCAATAAAAAATACCATATACTGATGGATTCAGATTTAGACTGTAATTTCAATGAAGATAATCAAAGAGAATATTTTGATGGGTACGCTATGCTTGTACCTTTCATTGGTAAAAAAGATGATTGTAAAATAACTTACAATGATGAAGTATTATTTGAGTTAAACTTTACAGAACACATTGAAAAGCCTGATTTTATTGATAATTTAGTACTCTATACTACTTCAGATCCATCTTTTATTATTGACAATGATTATAAATTTGAATTAAAAGTGATGAAAATGGAGTCTACAACTGAAGAAGTAGATTTGCAAGCATTACCAGAAGATTCTAAAATAATTAAATGGTCTTACTCAGGTGGATATGCTGATTATGATGATATAGAAAATAATGAAGAAATCAATTCTCCACTTTACCCTGAGATGATTACATCACCTAAACACACTCTCCTAATTAAATATAAAAATAGAGTATTTAAAAAAATTGTTTATTGTAATTTCTTTGAAAAACACAATATTTACAGATTATTCAAAATAGCTTCAGATGGGACAAATCAATTAGTCGAAAGAACTACCTGCTTAACTAAAAATGATTTAAAATCATATAGGTTTTATTTAAGTGATTTTAGTAGAAATGAGTTTTTCTATATAAAAAACAAATCCAATGTATATCAAGTTATAAAACCAAATCGATTTGTGAACTTTACTAAGTTTAGTGGTTTTGGCGAAACTATTTTTATTGCAGATCATTTATTTAACTCAAAATTAATGAATATTTTTGATTATTCAGATACAGATGAATATATCTCATTATCAAATTCAAATGAATTAACAATCAATAAACAATTACCACTAAATTCGAAAATATTAGTTTTAGACCATAATTTACAATATCATGAACTTAGTTTTAATGAAATCAATTCAAATAAAAAAATAAACTTCGGAAATGATATAGTTTCTTGTTTATTAATACTAGGTTCAAGTGTTATAGATAGTACTTTTAATACAAGTTTCTTAGAACACTTTAATGATTATAATAATACTGAAGTTGTAAAAAACTTAATTTTATCTAACTACCAATTTTTATCCAAACAATCATCTTCAAAGTTTCTTAGAAGTTTTATTGTTGAAGATTTTGAAAGATTTTTTGATATATTTTACAATGAAGAAGTATTAATAAATGGAAGATCTTTAAAACTTGATTTTTCAAAAGTTAATATTTTGTTTGAACATATTCTTTTTAATTTGAGAATTGATTCTGAAACAAGTAATAGAATCTTACAAAATTCTATACTCAATAAACAAGAAAACATGTTACTAGATACACCTATTATATTATTCAAGCTACTTCAAGCATCTTCTTCAAATAGATTAATAAACTATTACTATAACTTTGTAGAAAATGCTGAATTAGAAGATGAAAGAGATGAATCTTTTATTGATTTAATTATTGGTGGACTATTTGATACTACAACATTAACTGGACCCCTAAAACATAATTTAAAAGTTGCTATGCACTATATTAACAGTAGATATTATTTAAGAAAAGCTTTGGAGAAATTAAATGGATAAATATTTAGATGCTATTGAGTTATCAAAAAATTTAAAAAATAGATTAGAAGAAATTGTTTTAAGTAGTATAAATGTAAGAGATCAAAATATTCAAAATGAATTGAATAAAATTATTAAATCTGATGATGGACTTATATCTGAAATATTAGTAGAAGGTGCTTTTTCTGCAAAAAAACACGATGATATTTTAAGAAATATCCCATTTTTGAATAAAAAATTTTTAGACTTATTAGATTTAAATAAAGTTTTTAATCCTAATTTCTATCCATTTAAACATCAATATGAAACATTAAAAATCACTAATGAAATGGAAGAAAATGATAAGCCAGCTATTGTAGTTACCGCACCTACAGGTTCAGGTAAAACAGAATCATTTTTATTACCAATGTTAAATGATTTGGTTTCAAACCCAAGAAAATCTGCTGAAAGAGGTGTAAGAGCTATTATTTTATACCCTATGAATGCATTAGTTGCCGATCAAAATAAAAGATTATATTCATACCTACAAGG
This sequence comes from Arcobacteraceae bacterium, assembly GCA_041694355.1. Taxonomy (GTDB): domain Bacteria; phylum Campylobacterota; class Campylobacteria; order Campylobacterales; family Arcobacteraceae; genus Arcobacter_B. The sequence continues at coordinate 8,199 of JASMTK010000107.1, forward strand.
GCAGTCTAAAATTAAAATGTTTTTTTATAATAGTGAAACACCTGAAACTAAGAAGTTTGCTACTAATGAATTTGATGATAAATGTTTTATTCAAACAAGAAAAGAAGCAAGAGATAATCCACCTGATATTATGATTACAAACTACTCAATGCTTGAGTATATTTTAGCTAGACCCAATGATTACCCTTTGATTGGTAATGCTCTTAGAACTATAATAGTTGACGAAGCCCATTTATACACAGGTACACTTGCTGCAGAAGTGTCGTTACTTTTGAGAAGAGTTGTAGCAAAAGCAAAAGTTGAAAATTCAAAAATTTTATATGTTGCAACTACTGCAACAATTTCAGATGATAAAGCTGAACAACAAAACTTCTTTAGTAAATTTTTCAATAAAGAAAATATACAAAGTGTGTCTGGTCAAAAAGAATTTAAAGATATTGACTCTAGTGTCAATGTTGATAATGAAATTGATCAATTTAAAAATATTGATACTCTTATTTCAAAAAGTAACTTGGAACTGTATAGTGAATTTCAAGGATATAGAGTTTTTCCTAAAATCTTAAAACTACTATCTGAAAAATATACTATTCGTTTTAGCGAACTTTTAAAATTGCTATCAAATGAAATTGAACCTAAAACACTATTAAATATATTTACAATAGGTGCAAAAGCAAGAATAAATGATAATGAATTACCTCTTTTACCACATAAGCTTCATTTACAAGTTAGAAGTTCCCAGGGTTTTTCTGTCTGTTCTAATCCTAAGTGTCCAGAATCAAAAGTTGCTGGAATAGGGAAAATACACCATGGTACTTATTATAACTGCTCATGCTGTAAAAGTCCAACATTAAACTTAGTTAGATGCTCAGAATGTAATGAACACTTTTTTCATGCTAAATTTGATGATAAAGACACTTTATTTTTAGAAAGATACTTTAAAGATGATAGTAAAAGTGATAATAGTTATATCCTAAATTTTAAAGAATCAAGTGAACCTATCTATATTAATGAAAATGGTAAAAAATGCTCAGAACATGATTACAATAATAGATTCTATAAACATTCCATATGTCCAACTTGTTCTAATGAAGAGTTTTATAGTTTAGGTGTTAGTGATCAGTTTTTAATTCCTTTAGTTTCTGAAACGATGTTATCAAATATGCCTGAAATTGATAAAGAAATAAATGTATTTTTACCCGCAAAAGGAAGAAGATTATTAACATTTTCAGATAGTAGAAGCGAGGCAGCTAGACTCGGTCCATTATTAACATTACAACATGAAACACAATTGTTTAGAAGAATATTGATTGAAATTATCCAAAAACAAAATGCTAAAAATAAAGATGATGGATTAAAAGAATATTATGAAAATGAGATTCAGGAAAATGAATCTAAACTTGTTAAAACTGATAATGAAATAGTAAAACAAAAACTAATCTACAAAATAAATGAAGCTAAAATAGAGCTTTCAAAAATGAGTTCAGGTATTACTATTTTAGATTTGGAGAAAGAAACTAAAAAACATCCCTTAATTGGTCAATTTTTTGATCGTGAAAAAATGAAAAGTCAAATGTCTGAAGAGAGAGAACAACTTTCTTTTAATAAAAATGTAGAAGCAATCCAAAAAAATATTTATACAAGAATAGTTGAAGCACTTATTACACCAAATGTAAAAGGTGTAAACTTAGAAAGTTTAGGTTTAATACAACTTGATTATCCATCTCTAGAATCTATTCAATTATCGGATAATTTTTTAAACATATCATCTGCAAATGTAAAAGAAATTGAAGAACATAAAAAAACTATTTTAAACCTTTTTCTGTATATATTTAGAGACTTTAAAGCAATCACATCTGAATCTATACATCATGAAATCAAAGACTATGAAAATTCAAATATTGGATTGGGTCAGTATGTTTCATATGATGCAAAGAATAAAAATATATTTAATTTAAAAGTAACTAGCAGAAGTTCTATCTATAAATTCACAGCTTCAATATTAAGAAGTTTTGAAATTGAAGACTCAGAAGAAAATATACAAACCTTTTTACAATCAATATTTGAAACATTTTTAACTACTTCTAAAAGAGAAGATATTAGCTGGCTTGAATACAATAAAGTTCAAAGTGATGATGGTAGATTAGTTGAGGCTTTTAGAATAGTTTTTAGTGAATTAGGTATAGATGTTCCCACAACTCTTTATCTCAATACAATTAATCAAACAATTTGGAACTATTCAATAAATGGTATTGTACCAGAAAAGAAAAGTATAGTTGAACTCAAAACAGTATCACAAGAAGAGTTGGATCAAGATAACTACTTTAGTAGATATAGAAAAATGTATTTAGAAGATAGTTTTGAATTAAGCATGGGATTATGGGCAGAGGAACATTCTGCACAACTTGATCAAAAAGAAAATAGAAGATTACAAGATCTTTTTATACAAGGAAAACGAAATATATTATCTGCGACAACAACTCTTGAAGTAGGTATTGATATAGGTGGGTTAACAGGTGTTTTAATGGCAAATGTACCTCCAAATAAAGCAAATTATATTCAAAGATCTGGACGAGCTGGAAGAAGAACAGATGGTTCTTCGATTATATTAACCTATACAAAAAGTCGTCACTTTGATCAAAATGTATTTAGAGATTTTAAATTTTATTTGGATAAACCACATAAAAAACTAACTATATCATTAGAAAAAGAAAAGCTAGCCACTAGACATTTTAACTCTTATTTACTTTATAGATTTTATGAATCTTTATCAAACAAAAAAGATGTTGTGATTTTTAACTCTTTTAAAAATATGGGAAATTTTGTAGGGGTTTATGAAAAACCTCAATATACAGAGAATTGGAATGCTAAATGTGAATTCATTTTAGACGAAGATTCTATATACAATCAGTTTATTAACTTCTTAGACAAGTACATTATACAAGATGAGGATCAAAAAACATTTGATGAAATCTTTAAACATACAAATAATAGTTTAATTGATTATGGCAAATTAATTCAAGTTTTTAATGATTTAGTCCAAGCTACTAGTACTAAATATATTAATGAATTAAAAGAATTATATTCTGACTGGAATCATGCGGATACAAGTAATCATAAAAATGCAATTAGATATAACATCAAACAAAAATATGCAGAAAGTTTAATTGAAATATTCTCCAATGCACAAATTTTACCAAAATATGGTTTTCCTATTGATATAAAATCACTACAAGTAATCAATGCTCCTAAAATGTTTGAATTATCAAGAGGTAGTTTTTTAGCACTTGCAGAATATGCTCCAGGATCTAAAATATTAGCAGGTGGTATGTTGATTCAATCTAAAGGTATATCAAAACACTTTACAGGTGAAAACTTAGATGAAGCATTTGGAGAGAAAGGATTTACATATACATGTGATAAAGGGCATTTCTTTACTTCTCCATATTTAAAAGTTCATGAATGCAGTGTGAGCGGTTGTAAAGGTAGTGTAAGACCATCATCTAGTTATTTAATACCTGAACATGGATATATTACTGCAGCTTCAGATAAGTTATCTTATAAAGTTGGAAGTCCTGAGAAAGTTGGTAGGCTTGAAATTCACAGTGCTATTCATACTAGTTCAAAAAATGATATTACATTTACATATGATGACTTTTCAATAATATACAAAGAAAAAGCACTTATATATGGAATTAATAGAGGTAATAAAGGTTTAGGTTTCGCAGTTTGTACAAAATGTGGTTATGCTGAATCTGAAAATGATAAAGTAGATATTAGTAGTTATGATAGATTACCTACAGCATTTAAAAAACATGCATCAATTTATAGTGAAGCAAGTAGTAACTTATGTCTTGAGAACACTCCAACTATTTGGAGGAATCATAACCTCATGGCTAAAATGACTACGGATGCTATTATGATTATCCCTAAAAGAGAAATACATGATATTCTATTAGCAAAAACACTAGCTAATGCTATGCAATTAAGTGGTGCAGAAGAGCTTGGAATTGATGAGAGAGAAATTAGTTCATTAGTTCAAGAAATAGATGGTCAACTGAGCATATTGATTTATGATAATCAATCTGGTGGTGTTGGATATGTTTATGATCTTGTACAAAACAGATGGGATGATTGGATCCAAAAAACTAAAGATAGATTGTATATAAACAAAGTGCATGATGAAGAATGTATGAATGGTTGTATCAAATGTGTGGTTACTATGAATACAAGTGAACCTTTACCTAGAAAAGAGACACTTGACTATCTAAATGGCAAAACTGTTACTTCAAATAAACCTGTAAAAAAAGAAAAAAAGAAAGTTGTAAAAAAAGATATAAACAACGAAGATAGAATGAAGAAGTTTAAGAGGTGAATATGAAAATACATGAAAAATATTTAGAAGCATTAAAAACATTTACAGACTATGTAACTATCTCAGAGTGGGCAGTTAAATTTGGAGAAATGTATCCTGATGAACTTGAAAAAGCCAATGGACAAGCCAAAAAACAAAAAGGTGATACAACTGGTCTTAGAGAGTTAGCTGCAAGAATTTCATCAAATGTTTCCTCTGGAAAATGGTCAAAAGAACTCTTGATAGATGATAGTGAAAGACCTAAAAAAGTTAAATACATCACAAAAGACCAATTAGAGGAAAATATCCAAAAAGAGATAGATGAAGATATTGAACCTCTAAGAAGACAAGATATTATTAACAATGCAGTTGATCAAATGCAAATATTGGATCTATATAGAATATCAGAGTTTGAAAATATACAAAAAGCTTTCAAACAGTTCTTTAGTGTTGATTTTGAAATAGATCATGCCCAAGCACTTTTAAATGATACAAAACAAGGGGATCACTACCCAGATAATCTTCAACTTTTACTCAAATACCATAACGGTAAAAAGAGCAAAAAGAGTTGGGAACGCTTTACATTTGATGAACAAGTTGATTACATCAAAAAAACTATCAGTTTACAAAGTTTAGTCGTTGATAAAAAGATTGAAAGAAATATATTAAATAATAAAATTTAATGATATTCTTAAAATTGAAGATTTAAATAATGTAAACACATTTTAATAATATGGTTGAAAATAACTGGAATCTAATAGAATTACATAATATAATGCCACTAAATGTCAAGACACAATTTAATCCCAAATCCTGACATAAGAATAGAATCAATAAAAATCAGCTCATAATCAAAGAGTATCTTTCATAAAATTCTCGTAACTGTACATCTTTTGAAAGAATTATTTGAGTATTTGATTTTTTTGAATGAAATATTGTAAATTTTTATCATATTTCATTTTATAAGCTTTTTCAGGTAATACTTTATCCTTTATTAACAATTTAAAAAGAAAATAAAGTAAGAATTTTAACTATTCAAGTGATATCCCATAAGCTTTTTGCCTTATTCTTTGAAGTATTCCTATAAACTCATCATTTACTTTTAAAATTGTTTTTCTTGCATTATAATGGCCTTAAAATTTAAGACAGGAAATTCATAAGATTTATTTCTCAAATGTTAATACAACTATTTATAATTAATATTATTTATCAGTGGAGTAATAAATAATTAATATATTTTCTTATACAATTAATATAAAATTTTAGTATAAAGCATGTGATGATGGAGATGCTACAGGATGTTATAATCTTGGACTTATGTATAAAAATGGACATGGGGTAAAGCAAGACTCTTTTAAAGCAGCAGATTTATATAAAAAAGCATGTGATGGTGGACATGCTACTGGATGTAATAATCTTGGAGTTAGGTATGATAATGGAGATGGAGTAAAGCAAGACTATTTTAAAGCAGTAGATTTATATAAAAAAGCATGTGATGGTGGAGAAGCTCTTGGATGTACTAATCTTGGACTTATGTATACTAATGGAAATGGAGTAAAGCAAGACTCTTTTAAAGCAGTAGATTTATTTAAAAAAGCATGTGATGGTGGAGATGCTAAAGGATGTTTGAACCTTGGATTTATGTATTACAAAGGACAAGGAGTAAAGCAAAACTCAAATAAGGCTTTAGAACTATTTGGAAAAGCATGTGATATGAGACTTGAAGCTGGTTGTAAAGGGTATGCAATAGTTAAAAAAGAGCTTGGTAGATAGGGATATCGAAGTTATTTTAGATAATTACTTTTTTTTCTTTGAAAAAGTAAACAAAAAAAGCTAAAAGTAAAGGGATAGTGATTAATTGTGTAACCTAAACTCTTTGGTTAGCTATTTTAATATTTAACCAAAGTTTTGATAACCAATAATTGATAAGTCGTTTTATTGGTTGTCACCCATAGGGTATTAAATCTTTTCAAACTTCACTAATTACACAATAAATTAAATTATATCGCCCTTATGTAGGTGTGTAACCTCTAAAAACTCCCATAAATAGGCACTTTTCGCTATAATTACATTATAACTTTTTCATCAAGGGGTAATTATAGGAACACATCCACTTTATAATAATTCAGGACTTCAAAAAAATAATAAATCTCATGTAATGTATGCACTTGCTAATAAACAGATGGAACTTAAACAGATACAAGACGAATATGAGGCAAAAATATCTAAGATTAAATCAGATTTAGTGGCTATGGAGCAGGTGATATGCTTATTCGATGGGGATTGTAGTAAAACTATTGAAAAAATAAACACTTATAGCGACAATAAAAGAGTAAGAGCTAAACCTAAATCACTTTTTGGGCATGGAGAACTTAAATCTTTAGTATTAAAAACCCTTAGAACATCCAATAATCCCTTAAAAACAGATGATTTGGCATTAGAGGTTATTGAGATAAAAGAGTTTGAATTGACCGATGAGATGGTGGCAAAAGTTCAAAAAGCAATATCCCATCAAACAAGGGTACTTGAAAAAGAGGGTCTTATAGCTCCTATAGGAAAAGAGGGGTTAAATTTCCTATGGGAGATTAAGCAGTAAGTAATTGCTCACAAACAGGTCTATTCCCACCCCAATAACCTACCCATGGATTATAGTTTGAAGTATTCATAGCCTTAGATACTAATCAACCATAATTGAACCGTTTGCTATTTTTCTATTATCTTCACGATACGCTACTTCTAAAGAGTAATTTAAAAGATATTTAACAGTAATTTTGTGACATTGACCGTATTGTAATCTTCTAAATCTGCTAAAAAACGATTCCGCTTGATTTGAACTCTCGCCGTTTTCTCCAACATACGCTTTAGAGTGATCCTCTTGTATTAATTCATAATATGCCATTAAATTTTCATAAGTGGGTGCTCCATCACTATGTATTGTTGAGTTCTTTTGAATATTATCAAGTGCGAAGTTTGAGATAACATTTGAATACTCTCCCTTTGTGACAGCAACTCTTGTTTTAACTGCACCGTTTCCATCATTTGATACTTCTCTAGCAACTAATACACACCTTTTATTTGGGTTTTGATTTTGTGCTAATCTTAAATCTAATCTATCCTCTTTTTTGTTCTTTGGTCTAGTTTTACCGACATAACAACCATCCATCTTAACAGTTCCCTCTAGCGGTTCACAATCGCTATGCTCTTTGATAACAGCTCTAAATTTGTGAAGTATAACATACGCTGTTTTATATTGTATTTTACAGTGTCGGCTTAGCTGTAAAGCACTGATACCTTTAACTGCATCAATGTAAGTTACAAGTGCATACAAATATTTCTTTAAAGGTAATTTATGGTCTGCAAAGATAGTTCCAGTTGTAACTGTATATTGCTTTTTACAAGCAGAACATTTATATCTTTTTATGGGTTTACCTCTATGGCTAGTGGTGTTTATTGTATAGCTATGGGTACAACCACAATTAGGACAAACGGCTTTTCCATCTGTATCACTCCATCTTAACTCTTCAAAGATTTTAGTAGCTTCATCATTGCTCATCTCTGCTATGTCGTAAGATGAGATAGTTTTTGCTTTTGATGAGAGTAGAAAATGTTGTGCCATTTCGAAGTCCTTGTCTTTATATATGATGATATTATACCATATTACTATCTATATGTCAATATAAACAATGGTAAATCTTTATAAAACTAACAAAAAAGTTAAATATCTATTGACATATAAGGAAAATACTGATATTATTTAATTTATGTTAAATGGAGAACTTTATGACTGAAAAAGAGTATATACAAAAAGCAAAAACCATCATAAAAACAGAGTTAGTAAAAAGAGATATTGATTATCCAAAACTAGCTGATATGATGCAAAAAATAGGGATAAATGAAAATAGAAATAATCTATCAAACAAGATAAATAGAGGCACCTTTAGCTTCGTATTTGTCATGCAAGTATTTGATGCGTTAGAGATAGACACGATAAAGCTAAAGGATTAAGAAATGATAAAAGATGGATATATTGTTGATTATATTACTAATCAAGAAGTAAAAGCTACCCCTGAAGAAATTGAAGCAACTCAACCATATTCAAAAATACTTGTCGATGATTATTTATATGATATAGAACAAATACAAACAAGACCACAACATAGAGTTAAGGCATCTCCATCAGATAAAAGTGGTAAATTTCCAATTGATATTGCAGTATTTAAGAATAATAAAAAAAGAGAAGAAGATTTATATATAATTGTTGAATGTAAGAAAAAAACTGAAAAAGATGGAGTAAAACAACTTGAAGATTATTTAACTCTATCTGTTGCAAACCTTGGTGTATGGTTTAATGGAAACGATGCACCTGTATATATTCAAAAGATTATAAAAAATGATGGTGTATATTTTCAAAAGATACCAAATATTCCTAAGAAAAATGAAAGATTAGAAGATGTAGGTCACTTCTATCGAAAAGATTTAATTGTACCACACAACTTAAAAACTGTTTTTAAGTTACTTAGAAATCATTTGGCAGGGAATGCAGTAGGAACAACAAGAGATGAAGAGTTAGCAAGACAACTAATTAATATAGTATTTACAAAACTGTATGATGAAAAATTTACAAAACAAGATGAAAAAGTTGAGTTTAGAGCAGGTATTGATGAAAGTCCAAAAGATGTAAAAGAAAGAATAGATAAAATATTTGACAAAGTAAAAGCAAAATATAAAGATGTTATTGATTTTAATGATTCAATTTCATTGGATGAGAACTCAATATATTTTACAGTTGGACAATTACAAAATTATTGTTTAGTTGATGCAGAAAGAGATGTAATAGCAGATGCCTTTGAAACATTTATTGGATATGCTCTAAAAGGTCCTCAAGGGCAATTCTTTACCCCAAGAAATGTTGTAAAACTAATGACTGAAATATTAGACCAATCTCCTGAAGAAACAATAATTGATCCAGCATGTGGTTCTGGAGGATTTATTGTTGAAAGCCTAAGACACATTTGGAATATACTTAATATACAATCAAAAGAATATAATTGGAATGAATTAGCATTAAATGAAGAAAAACAAAAAGTTGCAATGACTAAAATCCATGGAATTGAAAAGGATTCTTTTTTATCAAAAGTTGCAAAAGCATATATGGCAATTTTAGGAGATGGAAAAGGTGGTATATTTTGTGAAGATAGTTTAGAAAAACCTGAAAATTGGAATAGAACAGCAGAACAAGCAATTAAATTGAATTCATTTGATTGCCTTTTAGCAAATCCACCATTTGGTAAAGATATTAAAGTTGTGGGTATAGATAAGTTATCTCAATATAAATTAGCAAAGAAATGGTCAATTAAAAACGGTCAGTATAAAATTTCAACAAAACAAAATACAGAAATGCCACCTCAAATATTGTTCGTAGAAAGATGTTTAGAATTATTAAGAGATGGTGGTAGATTGGGTTTAATTATCCCTGAAACATATTTTCATGCACCAAGAACAAGCTATGTAATGAATTTTATGGCACAGCACAATATTTATTGTTTAGTTGATTTACCTCATAATACATTTAGACCACACAATAATGCAAAATGTATTGCTGTTTTTATTGAAAAGAATGTAAAACAACAAGAAAAAATTTTAATGTGTGTTGCAGAAGAAGTTGGTCATGACCATCAAGGAAAAGAAATTTATAGATGGGATAAAGAAAAACAAAAATCTTCTACTATTTTATGGGATGATATTCCTTTTATAATTAATGAAATTAATGATTATAAAAAAACTATAAAAACTGATGATTATTGGTTAACATCTATAGTAAATAATAAAAAAACTAAAGATAATAAATATACTTTCTGGGTTGATTCACAAAAAGTTACAGAATCAAAAGTCTATGTACCGAGATATTATTGGAAACAAAAAGAAAAAGAATTAGAAAAAGAAGCTGAAAAATCAAATACAAAATTAATTAGTGTTCAAAGTCTAATCAAAAAAGGAATTATTAAACATTTTGATGGACATGGTTCACCTGAAGCAGTAAATAAAGGTAAAGGGGAAATTCCATACATTAGAGTAAAAGATATAGTAAACTGGGAAATATATAAGGACCCTACTTCAAAAATACCATTTGATGTTTATGAAAATATGGTATCTGATACAAAAAAACTTGAATCAGAAGATATAGTTTATGTGAGAAGAGGTAGCTATAGAATTGGTAGTGTTGCAATGGTTTCAAAATATGATAAAGAAGTTTTATTAACAAGGGAGATACTTGTATTAAGAGTATTACCAAATGAATTAGGAATAACTTCATACTATTTACTTTACTTACTTAGCCATTGGATAACACAAGAACAAGCTAAAAATAAAATTTTAATTGAAACAACATTACCAAATATTGGAGATAGATGGAAAGAATTAAAACTTCCTATTCATGACAATAAAAACAAAATAAAAGATATCTCAGACAAGATAAAATCAGCAATTGATACCAAATGGAATGCTGTTTCACAAATACATAAGTTAGCAGAAGAGCTTGGAACATTAACAACCTAATGAATAAAGAACCCTCACAATTAGAACTGGTCTATGATCACCAAACAGGACGGATAAAACTGGAAGCATACTATGAGGGCTTCTTTAGTTGGGAAAATGATGTTACAGAACAAGTGATGCAAATAGCGGTGGAAAAACTCTTTGATGATGCAAGTTGCCCGCCTAATGGTGGAGTACTACAGCTTGAAAGGGTTAATGATAAGAGAAATGGAGTAAATCAGATATTAGCGGAACTTGTTGGAAAAAGAGATCAAAAGCAGTAATTTTTCTTTTTTATCTCAAAGGTTACACACCTACATAATACCGAATTATATAAAGATTCACATATTTTAATATTTTTTATTCTTTTGAATGATATGTTTCTAATCTCTTCATAGTTAATTGAATTTTAACATTTATAAATTACCGATATTATGTTGCAATTTAAGGGCTTTAGAAACATTAAAAGCCAACTTTATTCTATGTTTAACTTAGCTTTGATACAATTAATCATGAACAGAAATTAACTGCTTAGTTTCAGTTGCTTAAAGTTACTTAACTTTCTCTGTTCGCCCTTAAGAACACTATCATCTCTTTAATCTATATTTTTTTGAATGAATGTTTTCATTGATGGAAATTCTAAAGCACAAAGTTTACCCACTTCATATTCATTTTTATAAAAACAACCTAAATCTATATTTGCTTTAAACTCATTTATTTGTGGATTTTGAACTGGTGTATGACCAAATACATTAAAAATATCTCTATTATCAAAACTTTTATATCTTGAATATAAACATTCATTTTCAAATACTTTATACTCTTTTGAATCTTTAGCATAATCTTTATATTTCCAT
>JASMTK010000108.1:0-10603 GCA_041694355.1 Arcobacteraceae bacterium
ATTGGTGGAGATGTCCGGAGTCGAACCGGAGTCTTAAAACATATCATAATAGCGTCTACATGTTTAGCGAGGTTGAAAAACTTCACTCTTTGACAACTCAACCTCCAAAAGCAATCAAAAAGCTAAGATTTGAAAATTTCCCTTTGAAACCAAATCAACTCTCCAAAGGTAATCTATCTAGGGTGAACCCACAAAATCTACTTAGATAGAATCAGTAGTGTGAGCCTCCAAAAGCTCAACCCGAAGGGAGCTAGTTATAAGTTGTTAAACTTACGCAGCTTTAGCGTAAGCTGGAGCGTAATTTGTATTGTTTGCGTCTAAATAAAAATGAACCGCATAACGGCATGTTCAGGCCGACATGCAACTATTACTCAATGCTCTAATCGATACCAAGTCATCCCCATAACTTGAACCCGCAATTATACACAAAAAACTTTAAGATTCAATTATTATTTACTTAAAAGATTCTATAATATCTCTATATAATTATTTGGAGAACATATATGAACAAAAAAGGTATTTTAATCATTGGTGCAGGTGGGGTAAGTAGAGTTGCTACTTACAAGTGTGCAAAAAATATCGATACATTTGAAAGTATAACTTTAGCTTCAAGAACACTTTCAAGGTGTGAAAGCTTAGCAAAAGAGATAAAGCAAAGTTTAGATGTGGATATTCACACAAGAGAAGTAGATGCAGATGATATACCTATGTTAGTAGAACTAATAAATGAGGTAAAACCAAAAGTTGTTTTAAATGTAGCTTTACCTTATCAAGACCTAACTATAATGGACGCTTGTACACAATGTGGTGTTGACTATGTGGATACTGCAAATTATGAGCATCCTGATGAGGCTAAGTTTGAGTACAAAGAACAGTGGGCAAGAGATGAGCAGTTTAAAAAAGCAGGTATTAAAGCTTTACTTGGAAGTGGTTTTGACCCAGGTGTTACAGGTGTATTTTGTGCATACGCCCAACAAAATCTATTTGATGAGATTCACTATATAGATATTATGGATTGTAACGCAGGTGACCATGGGTACGCTTTTGCTACAAACTTCAACCCAGAAATCAACTTAAGAGAAGTATCTGCAAATGGTAGATATTGGGAAGAGGGTTCTTGGATTGAGACAAAACCTTTAGAGATAAAAGTAGACCATGATTATCCAGAGGTTGGAGTTAAGCCATCATATCTTTTATACCATGAAGAGTTAGAAAGTCTTTCTAAAAATATCAAAGGTTTAAAAAGAATTAGATTTTTTATGACATTTGGTGATTCTTATATCCAACATATGAACTGCTTACAAAATGTAGGTATGTTAGGAATTGAGCCAGTTGAACATCAAGGTCAAAAAATCATCCCAATAGAGTTTTTAAAGACATTATTACCAGATCCAGCAAGCTTAGGACCAAGAACAGTAGGTAAGACAAATATTGGTTGTATCATTGAAGGTATTAAAGATGGAAAGAAAAAGAAAGTTTATATCTATAATGTTTGTGACCATCAAGAGTGCTACAAAGAGACAGGAGCTCAAGCAGTTTCTTATACTACAGGAGTTCCAGCTATGATTGGAACTAAGATGTTATACAAAGGTATCTGGGATGGTAAAGGTGTATTTAATATAGAAGAGTTCGATGCAAAACCTTTTATGGATGAGCTTATGACACAAGGGTTACCTTGGAAAATATTAGATTTAGAAGTATAATCAAATAATAAGATTAAAATTTTTTTGTAAAAATTTATTTAAGTTATTTATTACTTGTAGTAGTTGATAATAGATCATCTTAAAAAAAGGAGTCGTTATGCAAAAGTACATTTGTACTGTATGTGACTATATATATGATCCAGCCGTAGGTGATCCTGATAGTGGGATTGAGCCAGGAACTGCATTTGAAGATATTCCAGAGGATTGGGAGTGTCCAGATTGTGGTGTAGGAAAAGAGGATTTTGAACCACTTGAAGAATAAAAGTATAATAAATAGTTTTGAAGATTTACCAACACCAAGTTTTGTGTGTGAGGAAAGTCTTCTTATTAAAAATTTAGAAACTTTAAAAAAAGTACAAGATGAAGCCCAAGTAAATATACTATTAGCTTTAAAAGGTTTTGCTTTATGGAGTACTTTTGATTTATGCAAAAAATATTTAAAAGGATGTTGTGCTTCAGGACTTCACGAAGCACAACTTGCTAAAGAAGAGTTCGGTAAAGAGGTTCATACTTATTCACCAGCTTTCAAAGATGAAGAGATTGATGAGATTGTCTCTTTATCAAACCACTTAGTTTTTAACTCATTTTCACAATTAAAAAGATTTAAAGATAGATGTTATGAGAAAGTATCATTAGGACTTAGAGTAAATCCTGAGTATTCAAGTGTTGAGGTGGATTTGTATAATCCATGTGGGCAATATTCAAGATTAGGAGTTAAGTTAGATAATTTTGAAGATGAGTATGTGAAATATTTAGATGGTTTACATTTTCACGCACTTTGCGAGCAGAATGTGGATGCACTAGAGGGTGTATTAGCTTATTTTGAAGCTAGATTTTCTAAGTATTTGAAAAATATGAAATGGGTAAACTTTGGAGGTGGACATCACATCACTAGAAAAGATTATGATGTAGATAGATTAATAAAAGTTCTAAAAAATTTCAAAAAAAGATATCCACATCTTAAAGTTTATCTAGAACCAGGTGAAGCAGTTGGTTGGCAAACAGGGTACCTTGTGGCTACTGTACTTGATATAGTTGAAAATGGTATGGATATTGCCATATTGGATACATCAGCAGAGGCTCATATGCCAGATACTTTAGCGATGCCTTATAGACCAGATGTAAGAGATGCAGCTATGCCAAATGAAAAAAAGTATACTTATAGATTAGCTGGAAATACCTGTTTAGCTGGAGATGTTATAGGGGATTATTCCTTTGATAAACCCCTGAATATAGGCGATAAGATTATTTTAGAGGATATGATACATTATACGATGGTTAAGACTACAACCTTCAATGGAATCAAGTTACCATCAATAATAATAAAAAAACATACAGGGTGTTACCAAACTGTAAACAGTTTTGGGTATAATAATTACAAAATAAGACTGTCATAAGGGTTAAAAATGGGTCAAGATAGAGACGTACTTAGTCAAGAGTTTAAAGATATGGAAGAGATTGATACAGAAGAGTCTATAAAACATGACTATCAAAAGAAAGATAGGAAAAGAAAAGATTTAAAATCAAAAGGCAAAAAAGTTCAAATCTGGGTAAAGAAAGAGACTTTAGAGTATGAAAAAGAGTTAACGTCATTACAGATTGAACTATTAAAGTTACAAAACTATGTAAAAGAGAAAGGCTTAAAGGTTTTAATGATTTTTGAGGGTAGAGATGCTGCTGGAAAAGGTGGAACTATTAAAAGAATCACTGAGCATTTAAACCCAAGGGGTGCAAGAGTTATAGCACTTGAAAAACCAAGTGATATAGAAAAGACTCAGTGGTATTTCCAAAGATATACAAAACATCTACCATGTGCAGGAGAAATGGTACTATTTGATAGAAGTTGGTATAACAGAGCAGGGGTTGAACCTGTAATGGGATTTTGTACAACTGAAGAACATCATGAGTTTTTAAAAGAGGTTCCAGAGTTTGAAAAAATGCTTGTAAAATCAGGGATAATACTATTTAAGTTTTACTTTTCTGTTTCAAAGAAAGAGCAAGCAAAAAGATTCAAAAAAAGAGAAATTGACCCTTTAAAACAGTACAAGTTATCACCTGTGGATAAAGTTTCACAAGATTTATGGGACAAATATACTGTGGCAAAATTTTCAATGCTAATGGCTTCAAACACAGATCATGCACCTTGGACTATTATTAGAAGTGACAATAAGAAAAAGGCTAGATTAAACTGTATAAAACACATTTTAAGAAATATGAATTATCCAAATAAACCAAGTAATGATAGTGATCTTTTACAGTATGATGACTCTATTTTAATTGATGGAACAAGAGAAATAGAGATAATGGAACAAGAAAATAAGTTTGCAAAGGCACAATAATGAATTTAAGCGATTTTGAAAAAACGAACTATAGTGGATTATACATATCAAAAGCAACTCATCCAACATTCGGTAAAAAGTATATTGCAAGATTTCAATTTGAGAAAAAAAGATATGTAAAAGTTTTGGGTTATACAAAAAAAGATAATCTTACTAAAAAATCAGCTTTAGAACTAATGAGAAGTTTCAAAGAATCAATAGTTCTTAAAAATACAAAAGAGAAAGAAAAGCAAGAAGAAGCAACTAATGCTAATCTAAACAACACAAATTTAAAGGGTGATAAGTCATTGCAAAAAGAGTTAGAAGATATTAAAAGAGAAAATCAAGAGTTAAAAGAGATCTTAGGAGATTACAAGAACTTAGATCCAGAAGTTTTAGCAAATGGTATTCAAAAAATATATGATTTAGAAGAACTAAAAATGTACCAAATTGAGCTTATTAAATTACAAAACTATTTAGAAGCTCAAAATAAAAGAATGATTATTCTATTTGAGGGTAGAGATGCATCAGGAAAAGGTGGTGCTATTAGACGAATCACAAGGTATATGAATAATAAGCACTATAGAGTTGTTGCACTTGGTAAACCAACAGAAACTCAAAAAAACCAATGGTTTCTACAAAGATATATAGAGCATTTCCCAACAGGTGGAGAGATGGTTTTATTTGATAGAAGTTGGTACAACAGAGCCATGGTAGAGCCTGTATTTGGTTTTTGTACACAAGAAGAGTATGAGACATTTATGGAAGATATCGTAAACTTTGAGCAAGATTTAGTAAGACAAGGAATGGTTCTTATAAAATTATACTTCTCTGTTTCAAAAGAGGAGCAAAAAAGAAGATTTGATAGAAGAATTAACGATCCATTAAGACAATGGAAATTCTCAGAAGTTGATATGCAAGCTCAAGATTTATGGACAGAATTCTCAGAAAAGAAATATGAGATGTTAAGAAGAACAAACTCTAGAAGTGCTCCTTGGCATATTGTAAGAAGTGATGATAAACATAAAGCAAGATTAGAGGCTATGAAAGTTATTTTAAACTCTGTTGATTATGATGGAAGAAATTACTCTTTAGATTTTGATCCAGATGAAAATATAAATATCTCTGTTCAAAGAGAACTTTTACAGATGAGAAAGTCTGAAAACTACTAGAAGAAAAAGAACTCTTTTTCTTCTACCACTTGGTATTATTATCTATTTGTACATCTTTTTTTAGAAAAACCTTTTTATTTTTACTGTTTTCTATTTTTTTTAGCCATTTTTCTTCTTCTTTTTTAGAGATGATTTTATCTTTTTGTTTAGGCTTATCTATTTCTTTCTTTTTTTCTTCATTTCTTTTATTTTTCTTTTCATCTTTTTTATCTTTATTACTCTTATTCTCTTTGTTTTTTCTCGAATTAGAGTTCTTATTTTTTGAGTTATTCTTCTTTTTATTTTTGTCTAAAAGCTTTTTAACTGCTTCAAGATTCTCTTTTGTTTTCTTCTCATCTTTTATCTTTAAAGCTTTTTCATAGCTAGTTATAGCTTTCTTATACTCTTTGTTTTTTGCATATGCATTTCCTAAATTATGAAATTTTTTAAAGTTAAAGTCTCTATCATCAGATTTAATTTCATTGTATTTATGAATAGCTTGGGCATATTTGCCCTGTTTATATAAACTATTACCTAAGTTATACTTTTTTTGTTCTGACTTATCTATTTTTTCAAACTCATCATATGCCTTTTTATACTCTTTGTTTTTATAGTGTTCTTCTGCATCCATTATATGTTTAAAGTCTAAAATAGAAGCATTTAAGTTTAGATTTGAAAAAAGAGTAAGAGCGGTTATTAAAGTTAAAGTTTTAGTTGATTTTTTTAAATCAGGAAAAGAAAAAAGTGCCATAAACAATACTAAAATACCTAAAGCAAGGGGATAGTAAAAAATTTCAGTATAGGTTTTAAACTTTTTACTTGAGTAAACATCTTTTTTTGATGAAGCTTTTATATCTTCTAATATTTGCTTTACATCACTACTGTTTGTAGTAAAGTTTATAAAACCACCATCTGTTTTTAAACTTAAGTTTTTTATATTTTCATTTAAACTTACTGTTACTATTTCACCGCTTTTATCTGTAAGGAAATTTCCATTTTTGAGTTTTATTGGTGTTTTATTTTCTGTAGCAACTGCTAAAGTATAAATATTTATATTATTGTTTTTAGCAAGGTTTATTTCATCTTTAAAATCTTTTTTGTCTCCACCATCTGTAATAATTATAAGGTTTTTATCACCTTTATTCTTTAAAAGATTTGAGGCACTTTGTATAGCTGTTTGTATATTAGAACCACCATCAAAAACATTTTTAGTATCAATTCTTTGTACGAGTTTTTTTAAAGACTCAACATCATTTGTTAGAGGTGACAAAATATAAGATGAAGTGGAAAAAAGTACAACACCAACAGCACTATCACTTACATTTTCTAAAATATCAAAAACTTTTTTTCTACCAAACTCTAATCTACTTGGATATATATCATTTGCTAGCATAGATTTTGAGACATCAAGTGCAATAACTGTACTATGTAAATCTTGTGATGAACTATGTGTTTGTTCATTTGTCACAGGTCTGGAAAGTGCTACTATCATAAATATCAAGGAAATTACAAGCATCACATTTCTTGCTTTTTTTGATATGTATTTGTTTCTTAATGATAGTTTATCAATTATTTCATCTGAAAAATATTGGTTTATTTTATCTTGTTTTTTTACAATTAAATAAAGTAATATTAAAGCAGGAAGAAACATAAAATATAGAACATTTACGTATAAAAAATCCACTTAATTCTCCTTTGAAAAAATATTTTATAAAAGCCTTAGTAATTTTTAGATAAAATCTATGTTTAAATTAAAACAATCGGAGTAAATTTAATGGAATTTAATGCACAAAGAGTTGATGATGCAAATGCAGTAATCTCTGCAAAAATAGAAAAAGATACTATTGAATCTCAAGTGGACAAGTTAGCTAAACAAGCTGCTAAGACTATTGATATTCAAGGTTTCAGAAAAGGGAAAGTTCCTGTAAAAGTAGTAAAGCAAAGATATGCTGATAAGTTAAGAGAAGATGCTGAGGGTGAAGCAATTAGAACAGTATTAGCTGATGGTTTAAAAGAATTAGACATTAAAAATGAAGATTTAGTTGGTGAGCCAAGTATTTCAAAGTTTGACAAAAATGATGATGGTTCAATCGATGCTGAAATTAAAGTAGCTGCTAAGCCAAATGTTGATTTAGGTGATTACAAATCTCTAATTCCAGAAGTTGAAGATAAAGAAGTTTCTGAAGATGAGATCAATGCAAAATTAGAAGAGATGGCTAAACAGTCTGCACCTCTTACAAAAATCAAAAGAAAAAGAATGGTTAGAGATGGTGACTATGCTGTTATTGATTTTGAAGGGTTTGTTGATGGTGTTGCATTTGAAGGTGGAAAAGCTGAGAAGTATCCATTACAAGTTGGTTCAGGATCATTTATCCCAGGATTTGAAGAACAAATCATTGGTATGAAGTATGAAGAGGAAAAAGATGTAGTTGTTACATTCCCAGAAGAGTACCAATCAAAAGAATTAGCTGGTAAAGAGGCTACATTTAAAGTAACATTACATGAAATTCAAGAAAAAGCTGCAGAAGAGTTAAATGACGAATTTGCTAAAAAAATGTTACCAAATGAAGAAGAAGCTACTATTGATACTTTAAAAGAGAAAATCAAAGAGCAAATGAAAAATGAAGCAAAAGCTGTTTACTATAGAGATGAGTTAAAACCAGTTTATTTAGAAAAATTATTAGAAAATGTTAAATTTGCACTTCCTCAAAGTGTTGTTGATCAAGAAGTTAATCACGCTTTAAACAACAAAGTTAGAGAGATGAGTGAAGATGAAATTAAAGCATTACAAGAAGATGCTTCTAAAGTTGAAGAGTTAAGAGAAGAGTTAAAAGAAGATGCTGAAAACTCTGTAAAAGCTACATTTATTGTAGATGCTTTAGCAAAAGCTGAAGAGGTAGATGTATCAGATCAAGAAGTAACTCAAGTATTATACTATGAAGCAATGCAAATGGGTCAAAACCCACAAGATGTTGTAAAACAGTACCAAGAAGCAGGTTACTTACCAGCTATTAAAATGTCTATGATTGAAGAGAGAGTTATCTCTAAATTATTAGATGAAAAATTAGGAAAATAATCAATTAGGATAATTAAATGAGCTATATACCATACGTAGTTGAAAAAAGTGGAAGAGGAGAAAGAAGTTACGATATTTATTCAAGACTTCTAAAAGATAGAATTATTATGCTAAGTGGTGAGATTAATGACCAAGTAGCATCTACTGTTGTTGCTCAACTTCTATTTTTAGAGGCTGAAGATCCAGATAAAGATATTTATCTTTATGTGAACTCTCCAGGTGGAGTGATTACAAGTGGTATGTCTATTTATGACACTATGAACTATATTAAACCTGATGTTTGTACTATTTGTATAGGACAAGCAGCATCAATGGGTGCATTTTTATTATCATCTGGGGTTAAGGGTAAAAGATTTGCTTTACCTAACTCTAGAATTATGATTCATCAACCATTAGGTGGTGCTCAAGGTCAAGCAACTGATATTCAGATTCAAGCAAAAGAGATTCAAAGAATGAAAGATACTTTAAATCATATTATTTCTGAACAAACAGGGCAAGATTTAGAGACTGTAGAAAAAGATACAGATAGAGATAATTTCATGAGTGCAGAAGAAGCTTGTAACTATGGATTAGTTGACGAAGTTATTTCACAGCACAAGTAAAAGATAAGAAGATGATTAGAGAAGTTATTACTTATCCAAATAAATTACTTCGAAAAAAGTCAGAAGATGTGGTGAAGTTCGATGAAGAACTTCACACTCTTCTTGATGATATGTATGATACTATGATTGATCAAAATGGTGTAGGGTTAGCCGCAATTCAAGTTGCTATTCCTTTAAATGTTTTGATTATTAGTCTACCTGATGAAAATGATGTTCAAAATAGAGATGACTTAATTGAAGCTGTAAATCCAGTTATTACTCATAAAGATGGTGAACAAGTGTTTCCTGAGGGATGCTTAAGTGTACCAGGATTTACAGAAGATGTTAAAAGAGCTGATCATATAGTTGTTGAGTATTATGATAGACATGGAAACAAACAAACAATGGAAGCTGAAGGTTTTTTAAGTGTTGCTTGGCAGCATGAAATGGAACATTTAGAAGGACATCTGTTTATTGAAAACTTATCTTTTATAAAAAGAAAAAAGTTTGAAAAAGAGTGGAAAAAGAGATTAAAAGATAAGAAGTAAAACTTCTCTTATCTTTAATACTCTTTTTTATTTTACTTCATCCAACAAATTATAAATCATAAATAAAATCAAAATATTACTAACTCCCCAAATAGAACCAAAAAGTACTCTTTCATAGGTTGTGTAAAACATCTTTTTATATCTAATAGGACAACTATAATATGTAAGAAATAGTACTATAGGAATTGAAATATAAAATGTTATAGTATTCATTGAAGTTAACAAAATCAATGTGAATGAAAAAAATGGTATAAGCAGTGATTGTGCAAAGAATTTCCCATACTGTTTTCTATTACTTTTGTTTTCAAAGTACCTCACTGTATAGCCACAGTTTGGACAGATAGTTCCTATTCTTTGACGAATTTCATGTTCACATTGAGGACAGTTCATAAGTTCCATAAAAATTCTCCAAATATATTTTTGGCTATTATATCTATATAGTATAAATAAATGTTTATTTTCTTTGATTTATTAAAAGTTCTTTTCTAAGTGTATAAAAATGTAAGGCAGATAGTATTTTACTATCTTCCTTCTTCCTTAAGCCAAGTGGCATATAAAGCTTCAGCTTCAGATATTTCTTGAGGACTAGCCTTTCTTCTACAAGACATATAACCCTTTGAACCATCACAAGACTCAAATGGATAAACTGTAGCATATACCCAATAATACCCACCAGATTTTGTGGCATTCTTTACATATCCTGTCCATGTCTGTCCTGATTGTACTGTCTCCCACAATGATTTAAATGCTTTTTTTGGCATATCCTTATGTCTTACCATACTATGTGGTTGCCCCACTAACTCATCAATAGTATACTCTGCTATACTACAAAAATCATTATTCGCAAACCTTATTATCCCTTTTGCATCTGTCTCACTTACTAAAAATGCGTAATTATCTAATACTGTCTCTTGTCCTGCTGCCATCTTTTATCCCTCTTCTAAAACTTCTTATTTTGTGCATCATTAACTAATAAGTTTGCCATTTGAGATACTTCATTTGAAATATTTGTAATATGATTAGCCTCATTAGCATTCTCTTGAGTTACTCTATCAAGCATTGTTACTGCATCATTTATCTGCTCAATCCCAGTTATCTGCTCTTTTGATGAACTACTTACATCTTCAATAATATGGATTGTCTCTTTGATATGATTATCTAATGTCTCATACCCTTGTATCATCTCATCTGATACTTTCTTACCTTCACTTGTTTTTACATTTGCA
>JASMTK010000109.1:0-61815 GCA_041694355.1 Arcobacteraceae bacterium
TTATATAGATATTTTAGCTAAAAAGTCCTACAAAAGCCCTTATATAAAGGGTTTTATCGCTTTATTACAAAGTATACATCATCAGTGATTTTAAGAATATTTGCAATTTTTATGAAAATTGACTAATTTTTAGAGGTGCCCTTAAATATGATAAAACAAAAAGAGGCAAGTTTAAAAAGACTTGCTTATTTACATTTTAATATTACAAGAGATATTCCTATTATTGTATCAGATAAAATGAAATCCTCAAGATTTGGAATGGCAGTTTACTCAAAAGATGGCTCTATAAATATCTATTTAAATAAGAAAAGATTTAAAGAAAATGCCTCTTATATGATAAACGACGTATTACCACATGAATATGCTCATGCAATAATGTTTATCTTTAAAGATTTTTCAAAACAAAACTCTGGACATACAAAAAAGTGGCAAATGATATGTAAAAAGCTTAAGGGACTTAGATGTTCAAGGTTTGTAAATAATAAAGATATACTTATTGAAAAGACAAATATTTTTTAATTCTTCGAAACAAGCCTTGACAAAAGAAGTTTTTTTTATTATAATTCACGCTCAAAATTTCGGGGCGTAGCGCAGTCTGGTTAGCGCACCTGGTTTGGGACCAGGGGGCCGGAGGTTCGAATCCTCTCGCCCCGACCATCTACAAAATATATACTTTCTTTATCTAAACTTTTAATTTTTATGTTATAATCTCCAAAAATCAAGGTTTATTTATATATGAAATACTTAGTAATTGACGATTCTAAAATCGCTAGAAAAATGACAATCAAAAATTTAAAACAACTTATCAAAGAAGATGATGAAATTCTTGAAGCATCAAATGGGCAAGAAGCAGTTGAATTATATAAAGAACACACTCCTCATATATGTTTTATGGATTTAACAATGCCAGTTTTAGATGGCTTTGAAGCTACTAAACAGATAAAAGAGTTTGACAATGATGCAAAAATCATAATTGTAAGTGCTGATATTCAAGAACAAGCTATGTCAAAAGTAAAAGAGAATGGAGCGTTGGGTTTTATTAAAAAGCCTATAAATAAATCAAACTTAGAAAATATGCTAACAAAACTAGAATTAATCTAAAAGATTTCTTTTAGTTTCTTCTTGAAAAAAAGCTTATCATAAAATATGTAATAACACCTACAAAAACTGTACAAGCAAAACTAAGATAAACAATTTCCATAAAGAATCCTTTTTTTTCGAAATTATATATCAACATTATAACAGTTAAGTTACAAGATACTTGTAATTAATTGTATATTTTTTATAACAATTAAATTCAAACTTTTCTATCAATACACTTAAAATAAATACAAAAAAACATTTATTTATACTAAGATAAGTAAATTAAAATAAGGAATACTATATGATAAAAAAATCATTTATTATATTTGCTTTATCTGCTATTTTTTTATTTGCTAAGGAGTCTACTATGAGTATCTATGATTTTAATGTAAAAGACATAAACAATGAAGAAATTAGTCTTTCAAAATATAAAGACAAGGTCTTATTAATTGTTAATGTTGCTAGTAAATGTGGTTTTACATCGCAATACGAAGGATTAGAAAGATTATACGACAAGTATAAAAACAAAGACTTTATGGTACTTGGTTTCCCATCTAATCAATTTGCAAACCAAGAACCAGGAACAAATGAAGAGATAAAAGAGTTTTGTACATTAACATTTGGAGTTGAGTTTGATATGTTTGCGAAGATTGATGTAAATGGAGAAAATGAATCTGCACTTTATACATATTTAAAAAAGCAAGCATCAGGAATACTTGGAAGTGAAAGTATAAAATGGAACTTTACAAAGTTTTTAGTTGATAAAAATGGAAAAGTTATAGATAGATATGCCCCTACAACTAAACCAAGTGAGATTGAAGAGAAGATAATTGAACTAATAAATAATTAGACTTTTCTATTTTTTTAGATATATTTCCATTTTAAAAAGGAAATATTATCGAAAATTTTATACAACCAATTATAGAGTATTTAAAAGTTATATCTTACTTAGAAGCAATAGCCATGTCATTGTCTATTGCTTACTTACTATTAGCAGTAAAACAAAGCCTTTGGTGTTGGGTTGCTGCATTTTTCTCTACTTTAATTTATGCAATCATATTTTTTGATGTTTCACTACTTATGGATAGTGTATTAAATGTCTACTATTTAATAATGGCAGTTTATGGATGGTACTCTTGGAAATATGGAGGAAAACTAACAAATCAAGAACTAAAAGTAACCTCTTTTGGAGTTGTAAAAAACCTTAAAATTATTGCAGCTTTAACTTTTATATCCACTATCTTAGGCTATATTATGGCAAACTACACAAGTGCTGATTTTGCATATATTGACTCTTTTACTACTGTTTTTGCCATCTTCTCTACATATATGTTAGCTAAAAAAGTGCTTGAAAACTGGATTTATTGGATTGTAATTGATGTAATTTCAATCTACATATATATTGAAAAAGGATTAAACCTAACATCTGTACTTTTTGCTATATATACAGCCCTTGCCTTTGTGGCATTTTTAAACTGGAAAAGAGAGTATGAATATACAAAAACTGCATAAAAATACTTTTTTTGAAGACAAAAAGATAAAGCACCTTGAACTTTTAAAAAATCAAGGTGTTTGCAATAAAATATATAAACTTCATACAGAAGATAAAATATACTGCTTAAGAGTCTTTAAACATATTCATAATCAAATAAACCATAGAAAAAATGAGTATATAATTCAGAAAAAAGCTTCAAAAGAAGCAATTGCAGCTAAACCATATATTTTTCATAAAGAGTTTATATTATGTGATTTTATTTTAGGAGAACATAAAAGTAAATTAAAAAACAAAGATATAAAAAGTATTGTAAAAAGCTTAAAAAAGCTACATAAGATAAACTATCATAGTATCCCTTATGACTTAAACAAAGAGTTTAAATCATATAAAAACAGGTTGAAAACTAAAGAGGATATGACACTTATCTCAGAGTCATTAAAAGAGTTAAAAAAAGTAAAAAAATCAAAAAAAGATTTAGTGCTTTGTCACCATGATTTAAATATTTATAATATCATCTTTCAAAATAATAAAGCTTTTTTTATAGATTGGGAGTTTTCTTGTATAAATGATAGATTTTTTGATTTAGCCTCTTTATGTATAGAGTTTAAACTTACAAAAAAACAAGAAAAATTTTTGTTAAAGCTTTATATGAAAAAGTACAAAAAATCTTATATGAAAAAACTTCAAAGCTACAAAAAAATCTGTACAAACCTTTGGATACTATGGTTTAAAGCTTTAGAAAAGTGATAGTTGTCCTTTTTTATCTTTTTGAAACTTTTTGATACAAACTTCACTATTAAAATCAACTCTATTTACCTCATTTGAAACCTCATAAAGTTCTAACTTCTCACTAGAATAAATCTTAAATAAACTATTAACCTGCTTTAAATCATCACTATAAAGCCACGTTGAAAAATCTTTTTTATCTAATACTACAGGCATTCTTGGGTGTATTTTTCCTAACTTTTCATTTGCATCACAAGTAATAAGTGCTACAGTAACTATCTTCATATTTAGTGATGTTTCAAAGTACTCATCCCAAATACCAGCAACTGCAAGATAGTCTAAGGTACTATCTTTTACAAAATATGGAATTTTCTCTTTGTCTTCAACTTCCCATTCAAAAAAACCATTTATTGGAATAATACATCTTCTAAACCTATAAGATTCTCTAAAACTTTTCTTTTCAAAAATACTCTCACTTCTAGCATTTATATTCATAGAGCTTTTTAAATTTGCCCAAGATGGCAAATAACCAAAATGAGTATAAAGATAGTTTCCGTTATTTAGTAATGCAGGAATAGGTTTAGTTGGTGGAATATTGTAAGAAGCAGTAAGCTTTTGAATCATATCATTTTTTATCAACTCTCTTGCATCATTTTTAAATGACATATCATCAAATATCGCTAATCTACCTGGCATCAAAACTCTTTTTTAATGAATATTAATAAGTTTTTACTGTAAAATCAATTATATTAGAATTTTTAAATTTTATTTTAAAATATTTTATTATACTTGCACAAATAATTTAAAACAGTTTTAAAGAGAGATAATGAACAAAATACTTAGCCTTTTTATTTTAGCCACAGCTTTATTTGCCCAAACTAGTTTGGCAAATTTAACCTCATCAACAGACGAACAAATCAAAAAAAATGAACTTCTTGTGGGATACTATGGCCGACCAAATGCAAAAGCATTAGGAGTATTAGGCGAAAGTAATATAGATACATTAGTTTTAAAAATGAAAAAGAAAAGAGAGTATTTTCAAAAAGAGTTAGATAATAAATTTGATGTAAAATTAGCATTTCATATTATTCACTCTTTAGCTACAAAAGACCCTGGAAGAAGAAATGATTATCTACTAGGTATGAGAAAAAGTACAGTTCTAAAATATATCAAAAGAGCAGAAGAAGAAGGTTTTGCAGTAATTCTTGATGTACAATTAGGTGCAAAAACTCCAAAAGAAGCAGTTATGCCTTTGCTTCAATATCTAAAATATAAAAATGTACATATTGCTATAGATCCAGAGTTCAAAATCCCAACACATAGAAGATACCCTCCTGGAAAATACGTAGGACATATCTTTGGAAATCACTTGAATGAAGCTCAAGAGTTAATTAGTAACTATTTAGTAGAAAATAATATAATTGAAAAGAAAAAAGTTATAGTTCATATGTTCCACCCAAGAATGTTAAGAAAAAAAGAAGATGTAAAAAACTATGACAATATCCAGTTAATCTACAATGTAGATGGACATGGAAGTGCTGGGGTTAAA
Source organism: Arcobacteraceae bacterium (assembly GCA_041694355.1). Taxonomy (GTDB): domain Bacteria; phylum Campylobacterota; class Campylobacteria; order Campylobacterales; family Arcobacteraceae; genus Arcobacter_B. Next base: position 4,854 of record JASMTK010000109.1, read on the forward strand.
GTAAAAATTTACAATAGTTTATACGCAGTTTCACAAGCAAAAAAAGCAATTGGTGGTTTTAAAATCTTTAATAAAACTGATAAAAAACCAATAATGACACCAAAAGAGATTTTAGGCTTAGAGAATGTTGGAAGTCAAAAAATAAAAATACAGCCTTATTATATAAATTATCATTAAAAGGAGTTTTTATGGCAAAAATTTTAGTACCAATTTCAGAAGGTTTTGAGGAGATTGAAACAGTTAGTATTGTTGATGTTTGTCGAAGAGCCAGTATTGAAGTTACAGTAGCAGCAATTGAGCAAAAAGAGACTGTAGGTGCAAATAAAATGACCTTCTTAGCTGATTGTTTAATAGATGAAGTAGATATTAATAACTTTGATATGATAGTATTACCTGGTGGTTTACCAAATGCATTTAATCTAGCAGAAAATGAGAAGGTGCAAGAGTTTCTAAAAACAATGAAAGATGAAAACAAATACATAGGTGCAATTTGTGCAGCACCATTTGCTTTAAATGAAGCAGATGTTTTAAACAAACACTATACTTGCTACCCATCTTTTGAGCAAAAGATAAGAGAGGAAGGACACTTACCAAATGATGATATTGTAATTGATGGTAAGGTTATTACGTCAAGAGGTCCTGGAACTGCTATGAAATTTGCTTTAGAAATAGTAAATACACTATGTGGTGAAGAGACTTACACTAATGTTAAAAATGGTTTATTAGCTTAAGCGATTAATCTATAAGCTATAAAGTAATTTTTAGCTATTATACAAAAATGAATTTAGAAGAGAAATTAAAACAATTACCTACAAACTCAGGTGTCTATCAATATTTTGATAAAGATGGGCACCTTTTATATATTGGAAAAGCGAAAGTTCTAAAAAATAGAGTTAAATCTTACTTTAAATTTACTCCAGCACTTCAACCAGCAGAGAAGTTAAGTCCTAGAATCTTTAAAATGATTAGTGAGACTGTTTCTTTACAATGGATTGTAACACCAAACGAACATGATGCACTAATTTTAGAGAACTCTTTAATAAAACAGCTAAAACCAAAATACAATATTCTTCTAAGAGATGATAAAACCTATCCTTATATTATGATAGATTATGCGCAACTTTTTCCAAGACTTGAAATCACAAGAAAAGTATTTAAAAATAAAAACATCAAATACTTTGGTCCGTACTCAAGTGGAGCAAAAGATATGCTAGATAGTATCTATGAGATTGTACCTTTAGTACAAAAAAAATCTTGTATAAAAGATAAAAAAGCCTGCCTTTTCCATCAAATCAAAAAGTGTCATGCACCTTGCGAGGGGAAAATCTCAACAGCTGATTATGCAAAAATTGTAGATGAAGCTTGTGATTATATTTACAATAAAACAAAACTTATAAATAGACTAAACGAAAAGATGGTTCAATACTCAGAGGATTTAAGATTTGAAGAGGCTATGAAATTAAGAGATAGAATAAAATCTATTGAAAAGTCACAAATAAAATCAACTGTTGATTTAGCTTCAACTGACGAGTTAGACCTATTTGCAATAAAAGCTGGAACAAAAAAAGCTGTTGTTGTAAGAATGTTTATAAGAGAGGGAAGAATAGCCTCTTCTTCCCATGACTTTATGAAAATAGACTTTCTTGAAGATAATAAAGATATAGATTTAAGTGAAGCATACAAAAGAGCCATAATAAACTACTACGACAATGATATTCCTCTTTTACCAAAAGAGATAATTGTAGCTAAAGAGCTTGAAGATAAAAGTGAGATTGAAGAGTTTTTAAAAAATAGATTTGATAGAAATATTTCAATCTCAAACCCTAAAAGAGGAAAAAAGAAAAGTCTTGTAGAAACAGCCTTAAGTAACTGTAATGAACTTTTACGAATTGATAATACAAAAAACCAAACAACAATTTATGATGAGTTAAAAAAACTTTTCAATCTTCAATCTCTTCCTTATACAGTAGAAAGCTTTGACAACTCTCATATGATGGGACAAGCAACAGTTGGAGCGATGGTAGTATGGAGTGAAGAGTTAAACGGCTTTAATAAAAAAGAGTTTAGACACTATAACCTTGAATCAAAAGATGAATACTCTCAAATGAGAGAGATGCTAATAAGAAGAGTTGAAAGTTTTGAAAAAAGCTCACCTCCTGATTTATGGGTAATAGACGGAGGAGAGACTTTACTTAAATTAGCTTATGACATTGTAAACTCAAGTGGAGCAAATCTTGATATAATTGCTATAGCAAAAGAAAAAGTTGATGCAAAAGCCCACAGAGCAAAAGGTTCTGCTAAAGATATAGTTCACTACAAAGATGAAGATGGTGATATTAGAGGTTTAAGGTTAAAGCCAAGTGATCAAAGACTACATTTTGTGCAAAGATTAAGAGATGAGGCTCATAGGTTTGTTATTAATTTCCATAAAAAACAAAAAAGAAAAGAGGACAAACAAATATCACTTCTACAAATAAAAGGTATAGGTGAAGCTAAAGTAAAAAAACTACTTTTATACTTTGGAGAGTTTGAAAAAATCAAAACAGCTAACTTTGAAGAGTTAAAAGCAGTTGTAAATGAAAAAGATGCGAAACTTATATTAGACTATTTTAAAGAGCAAGAGGATTAAGAAGTGGCAAAAATCTTATTAAGCAAATCAAACCTATTTCATAACTTTAATCTTATCTCAAAACAAGCAGGTGGAAAAGAAAAAGTTGCTGTTGTTTTAAAAGATAATGCTTATGGACATGGTTTATTAGAGGTTGCCACATTAGCTTATGAATATGGACTAAAAAAAGCTGTTGTAAAAAACTTAAATGAAGCTATAAAAATAGAAAAATACTTTGATGAAATCTTAGTCTTAACTGAAGATGATTACCATACTTATTCACCCTCTTTTCACATAGCATTGAATAGCCTAGAAAAGATTAGTGAATTACCTAAAAACACAAATGTACATATAAAAGTTGATACAGGTATGCATAGAAATGGTATTGCTATGGAAGACCTAGAGCGTTGTATTGATGGGCTTTGCGAAAAAAATATAAATATAACAGGTGTGTTCACACACCATAGAAGTGCCGATGTTTTAAGCACTGAATTCTTCTGGCAGGATAAAAATTTTCAAGAGATAAAAAGAAGAGTAATAAACAGATGTGAACAACTTTTTTTACCTACTCCTAAGTTCCATTCTTGTAACTCAGCAGCACTGTTTAGAAAGAAGAGTTTTGATGATGATTTTGCAAGAGTTGGGATAGCCACTTATGGTTATATTGATACAGTAAAACCTTTAGATATTCCACCTTTAAAACCTGTTTTATCACTTTGGGCAACTAAAGTTGCCACAAGAGAATTGAAAAAAAATCAAGCTGTAGGTTATGGTGGAGTATATAAAGCTAAAGAGAATATGATAGCTTCTACTTATAATATTGGATATGGAGATGGTTTTTTAAGACTAAATGAAAGAAAAAAATATACTACCTCTGAGGGGTATGAAGTTTTAGGAAAAGTCTCAATGGACTGCTTATCATTAAATACAGATAAACAAGAGGTTTGTATCTTTGATGATGCAACAAAATTAGCAAAAGTTCATGATACTATTACTTATGAGATTGTAACTACTCTTAGTCCTTACATAAAAAGAGAGATCATAGAATGAAAAAAATAATTTTTTTAACTCTTATACTTTCAACTACTATTTTTGGAAAAGATAATACAAACTACTATGATGAAGCTATTAAGTATTTAAAAGGTGAAAAGGTAAAAAAAGATATTGATAAGGGTGTTACTTTACTGCTTTTATCAAAAGAGCGTAATAACCTAAAGGCTTACTATACTTTAGGAAAAATCTACTTATCAAAAACTACTAAATACCATAACAAAACAAAAGCATATAATCACTTTGTATTCTCAGCAAATAAAGGTTTTGCAAAATCACAAAATATGTTAGGGAAGCTTTTTTTATTTGGAATTACTACAGAAGTTGATTATGAAAAAGCTATGTACTATTTTAAAAAAGCATCAAAACAAAGATACTATGACGCTAACTGCTTTATTGCTTATATGTATGCAAGTGGTAAGGGAGTATTTCCAAACTTTGGTAGAGCCCATGTCTTTGCAAAAGATGAATATAAAAAGGGAAATAAGCTTTGTATGAGAGTCTGGAGAGATTATAACTTAGGTAAATATCCTAAAGATGAAGGTTTTAAGGTAGGAGAATACCTTAAACCTATAAAATAACTCTAAACACTTATATCTTCAAAAATATACTCTACACTATTCTCTTCTAAATAATTTACAAAAATTTGAAAATACTCATCTACCTCTTTTTTTTCATACCCAGCAAGTGAGATTACTACTTTTCTTTTGTCATCGATTATTTTAGGTAAAGATGCTAACTCAAGATGTTTTGGCATTTTCTTCATACTATCTATTAAATCATTTTCCCCACAAGAAGCAGTTAAAACTCTTCTATATTTTCTTATATCACTTTTAGGATAAAGTTTATCAAGTGCTTCTATAACCATACTTTGACTCATAGAAGGAAATCCTGGAGTAAAAAAGAATCTATCTTGTAGATAAAATCCTGGTATGTCATTTACTACATTTTTAAGTGGTTTTGCATTTATAGGTAAATAACTCATATATATTCTATGAGGATATGCTTCTTCTTTAAATCTAGTTTCTATTTTTTTCTTTGACTCTTCGTTGAATTCCATCTTTCCATTAGTAAAGGCTTTTGCTGCTACTTGTCTTGTATAATCATCTGGAGTTGAGCCTATACCACCAAAACAGAACATTACAGAGTTTTCATCTGCTTTTATAAGATTAAAGATATCTAACATAAATTTAGGATCATCTTCAATAACAAAAGAGGCTTTTTGTTCCCATCCTCTTTTTAAAAGTTCTTGATTTAAAAAAGAGAAATGAGCATCTTTTCGACGCCCATTTAGAAGTTCAGTTCCTATGATAACTGAGTAAAAGTTTATCTTCTTTTCCATTAGATTTTTAATTGTATGAATTCATCTATTTCGTTTACAATCTCTTGAATTGTCCCCTCACCCGAGATTATTTTATATAGATCTCTTTTTTTATAAAACTCTTGAATTGAAGCTAAAGGCTCAGTATAAACATTCATTCTATTTAAAAACACCTCTTCATTGTCATCATCTCTTACAACCTCATCACCAGCTGCTCTTCCTAAAACTCTTTTAAAAGCTGTATCTTTAGAAACTTCTATTTCAATAACACTTGATAGTTCTACTTGTGATTCATTTTTTAAATATTTATCTAATTCTATCATTTGCTCAGTTGATCTTGGATAACCATCGATTATTACTACATTTGTTGGAGCATTTTTAATTGCATCTACAATTGTTTCAATTGCAATATCAATAGGAACAATTAAACCTTTAGAGATAAAAGAGTCTATTAGTTCACCTCTTTTACTTCCACTTGCAACCTCTGCTCTAAACATACCACCAGCAGAGTAGTGAGTAACATCCTCATGTTTTTCTGCGATTAGTTGGGCATCTGTAGTCTTCCCACTTCCTGGTGCACCAATTATTAAAAAAAGTTTTTTCATTTATACCCTTGGTTAAATTAAAATTGTGTAATTGTATCAAAAAGCATTTAAATTCCTTATGTAGTATATATACCTTATGTAGTATTAAATGCTTTTTTAATACAATACGAAAAAACTAAGGATAATAGACTATGAATTTAATGTTATTTGGTGCACCAGGAGCTGGTAAAGGAACACAAGCTAAGTTTTTAATCGAAAAATATGATATTCCTCAAATCTCAACAGGTGATATTTTAAGAGCAGCAATTGCTGATAAAACAGATATGGGTATGGAAGCAAAAAAATTCATGGATGAGGGTAAATTAGTTCCTGATTCAACTATCATTGGTATTATAAAAGATAGATTAGCTCAAGATGACTGTAAAAAAGGTTTTATTCTTGATGGTTTTCCAAGAACTATAGCTCAAGCTGAAGCTTTAAAAGAGTTAATGGCAAATATGAGTATCTCTTTAGATAAAGTTATCTCTTTAAATGTACCAGATGAATTGATTGTTGGTAGAATTACAGGAAGAAGAGTATGTGGTTCTTGTGGAGCCTCTTTCCATGTAGAGTTTAACCCTTCAAAAGAAGATGGTAAATGTGATTACTGTGGTGGTGAACTTATCACTAGAAAAGATGATAATGCCGAAACTGTAAAAAGTAGATTAGAGTCATACCACGCTCAAACTGCACCTTTAATTGATTTCTACACTGATATGGGTGTATTTGTAGAGTTAGATGGAACAAAAGATGTTAAAGATGTAACATCTGATATGATAAACGCACTTTCATAATAAACTACTATATAAATAAAAAAGGGTCAACTAAATTTAGTTGGCCCTTTTTTTATGCTTAAAATTAATACTAACCTTGCATTCCAGAGCTTGTAGACCTCTTTTTATGTTTAAACTTATGCTTTTGAATAACAATCTCTTTTTGCTTCTCTTTTCTTCTTGGGTCTTTTTCTACGAAGATTTTTTTCTTTGTAAATGGATCAAGACCTGTATAATACATTACAGCAGAATAAGTACCTGGTGTTGGTGTAAATACTTGTGCTTGTTCTGGATTCATTTTAAGTTCATTTGTAGTGAAATCCTTAAGCTCTTTCATATGCTTCTCTTCACACCCAGGATGAGCTGCAATTAAATAGTAAGTTAAGAACTGTTTTTTACCTGATTGTTTATTTAATCTATCATACATCTTTTTAAAATCGATAAGTGTTTGTTTCCCAGGTTTTCCCATATGATGAAGAACCTCATCACTAGTATGTTCAGGTGCAACTTTCATTTGACCTGAGATATGATGGTCAACCATCTCTTTTAGATACTCATACCCATGTTTTTTATCAGCAGTAATTAAATCATATCTAACCCCAGAAGCTACAAAAGCTTTTTTAATTCCTGGAATTTCTCTAATATCTTTTAGAAGTTGTATGTTTCTACTATGGTCAACTTTCATTGTTCTACAAAGTCTTGTTGCATCTACACATCTTTTATTATCTACACAAGTTCCCAGTTTCATTTTCTTTTTACACTCATAACCGTACATATTAGCAGTAGGTCCACCAACATCAGAGATAATACCTTTAAAGTCTTTCATTTTAGTAAATGACTTTGCTTCTTCTAAGATGTTCTTTTCACTTCTTGTTCGTATAGTTCTTCCTTGGTGGGCAGCAATGGCACAGAAGTTACACTCTCCCCAACATCCATGATGAGTCATAATTGAAAACTTGATAGTCTCTAAACACTTAACTTTTCCATCTTTTTTATGATATGGATGGGCATCTCTTTGATATGGAAAAGATGCTATTTTATCCATTTCATCTTCATCCATATGATCACTTGGTGGATTTTGGATTAGGTATCTAGTATCAACTTTTTGATAAAGTCCTTTTGAGTATATAGGGTCATTATTATCATAAAAATCTCTAAAAAGATCAATATATTTTTCTTTATCATCTAAACACTCTTGATGTGATGGTATCTCTTTGAACTTTTCATCAGTAGGTGCTTCTTTTGAAATATAGCAAAGTCCTCTAATATTTCTTGGATCTCCACCTTCTCTTAAAGTATTTCCTAAATCAATAATAGCTTGTTCACCCATACCGTAAATCATATAGTCAGCTTTTGAATCAAAAAGTATTGGTTTTCTAAGCTTATTTGTCCAGTAGTCATAGTGAGTTAATCTTCTAAGACTTGCTTCAATTCCTCCAAGAACAATAGGAACTGTGTTTTTAAAATGTCTTCTTATCAAGTTTGTATAAACTAAAGTAGCTCTATCTGGTCTTTTATCATTTTTTCCACCAGGAGTATAATCATCTGAATTTCTAAACTTTTTTGTAGCAGTATAGTTTGACACCATAGAGTCAATACTTCCACCACTTACACCCCAAAAAAGTTTTGGTTCACCTAATCTTTTGATATCAACATCAGAATCAACATTGGGTTGCCCTATAATTCCAACTCTTAATCCTATATCTTCTAAAATTCTTCCAACAACTGCAATTCCCATGAAAGGAGAGTCTATATATGCATCTCCCGTGATTAGGACAACATCTAGTTCATCCCAACCTCTTTGCTTCATTTCCTCTTTAGTTGTTGGTAAAAATTTATTTGGTTTATTTATATCACTCATTGTAGTATCATCTTTATATATTTGTTTTTTCGTATTTTGCCACAATAAGGATTAACTTATACTATAAAGCTTCTAGCTGTATTAAAACTATCTGTTTTAGTAAAATTAAATATTCGTTTTAATATTATAATAATCTAAAAACGATAAAGGAATATTATATATTGATAAAACAGATATAGCATATAATCTTATTGAGAGTTATCGTTATGCATTTCTTGCACGCCCTAGAAGATTTGGTAGTAAGTATTATCATTTCAAATCTTCTTTCCAATGATTTTGTAGCTGTTCTAAAAAGACTAAAACACTTTTATCATCACTTTTATACTCTTGTATCTCTTTTTTGGTTTGAACAATTGCATTTTTACACTCATCTAAGATAGTTTCATACTCTTTATTTGATAAGCCACAACTTTGTTTTGCAAAAGATTTATATGTTTTTTCTTTCCACCAAAGTTTTCCATCACTAAGTCTTAGAGCTGGGATATCATTTTTTATATACACTGTTGTTGTGATTACATCATATATAGGAGCTAAATAACTATCATCAAAATCATTTTTATAAAGTATTCCATAGTTTTTAAGATGTCCATCTCCATTTTGTAATAAATGATTCATCACAAGTGCTTTGAAAAATATTTTTAAAGACTCTTTTCTTCTTTGTGCAGCTATAACATCTTTGATAACTCTTGTACACTCTTCATAACTTCCATCATATTTTTGGGATGTTCCTCGTGCAGTTAGAACACACATATCTTCAAATCCTAAATAACTACCATCTTCTAAAACATCAAATCTTTTCATAATAAACATTTTCAAATCACTGCTTAGATAAAACTCTGGTGTAGGCAAGTTTGCTTTTTGTATGGCTTTCATACAAAAGTATTCATTTAGTGCTAAATTTGGATAATCATTTTCCCATGATTTTACTATAAAGTGTTCAAACCTCATGGTTGTTTTATTGTGTGCTTTTAAAAGAAGTTTAGGTTGCACTCCTGAAACACCTGAGCGTATAGCAAAACGGTCCATAAGTTCATCAAAAAGATTTTGCTTTGTATTTGAAATTATCTCATCAAGCTGTAAAGTATCTTTTTCATCAAGAATCTTTTCAAACTTTACACGACCTAACATATAAGGACCTATTAGCTTTAAAATGTTTATATCATTCATGGTATAAATCTTTGCAAAATGATTTACAATAGCCTCCTTTAATGCACCCTCTGGTAAATTCATTTGAAAAATTGGATGTAGTTTTTTACTATCCCAACTTGCAGCTCTTAAAGGCATAGTAAGACTAACTAAATCTTTTGCATTTTCTAAATAATTAAATACATATTTTTCATCTTCAAAACTAAGATTTCCATTATGGGATTTATTGATATATACTTTTAAATTATCTTCGTTCATCTTGCAACTCTTCTAATGTTTTTGGTCGTTTCTTTGCTCGTAAGCTAAATTCAACTCCAAGCAAATCAAGTAAGGTTTCAACTTTTCTTATTCCTACTTCATCTATGAAACCATTTTCTATTTTAGATATTGTTCGTTTTGTGATACCTGAATACTCTTCCATATCTTCTTGTGTCCACTTTTTTTCTTTTCGTAGTTTTTTTATCTCAAATCCAATTTCTTGTAAAGTCAAAATAGTTCCTATATATGAAGTTTATTTCTTATTATAGCTTATATTGTATAAAATATGTATTATACTTCTTGTATTAAGTACTATAATGGTCTTAAAATTTAAGACATAAAACCAAAAGTACACTTTAACATTTAATATTTTTATGTTGAACTATACTTTATAAAAACAAGATACCTCATTGGATGTTTGGGCTTTTTTGTTAAAAGGTACTATGTTAAGTTTTAATAAGGATTTAAATAAGTATTGACTTTAGAAAGTTTTATTTAAATCATAGTTTTCAACTTGTTTCTTTAAATTTTTTAAATGTTGGTCTATGTTTTCTTTTGTTACTAAAACTCCGAAGTCTTTTGGAATATTATATTCATTTGAGTAGCCATATCTATTAAATATTTTGCTACTCATTACTTTTGGTAATTCTATTGATGGGTGTACTGAATCGGTCCAATAAGGATAATTATATTTGAAAGAGGCGAAAGTATTAAAATCATATAGTTTTTCAAAAATATTAACTACTATCCTTTTAAAGTTTAAAAATTGTTTAAATAAATATTCATCTTTTACTATTCTTAATGTATGTTCTTTATTCATCGCAGAAATTGACACAAGTAAATCAATATTATTTTTATCACATAAAGTCTTTAATTGATTAAAGTATTTAATTCTTTTTTCTCCAAACTCATAATTTTTATATTCATTTCTAAAATAAGGTTCTGCTAAATTTGGCTTTTCTTTTGGTTTATATCCAACTTTCATACCATTGTCTTTATGTGTTACTTCAGTCTTTCCAAGTTTATTCTTAATAATCAATGTAATACTATCTTTTAATGATATTAATGTAGTATAATTTTGTTCAAAATAATAAAATTTATTGCTATTTATTTTACTCTTTACATTATCATCTAAGTATTGTTTTAATGGTGAAGTCCTTAATCTACCATCCATTGGTATATGTTTATTTAAATTATAGAAATCTAATTGTAAAAATATTACTCTAGGACTCTGTTTAGCAATTATATGTTTTGTAATTGCTAATAAATCTTCAGGTTTAGAATTGTTCACTCCATAGTTAAAAGTCTTTAACCCAGTATGTTTTTCAATTAGTTCTGGATTAAAAGCTTGAACTCTACTACTTCCAAGAATAAATAAATCATAATTTATTTTTGTACTATCAATCTGATAAAATTTATTATCTCTATATGAATTTACAGCTTTTGTTTTTAATTTCCAAAAATTAAATCCATATTTATCATATGGGTCAACACTTAATATAAATATATATAAGCCAATCGCTAAAGAAAAAATATATATAAATAATTTTGAAATATATGCCATTTGTTTTCCTAAAAGTTGAAATATAAAAATTCAGATATTTTATTCATATCATAAATAGAAACTACAAATAATATTGCAGTTACAAGTGCATAAATAGTATTTTGTTTTAAATTACTTGATAATTGATTTGAATTTTTTATAAATATAACTATTAATAAGAATACTATTAACCAAACTGCAACATAAGATGTGCCTTGCACTCCAAACATTGGACCAAATTCAACACCATAATTAAGTAAAAATGATAGTGAGTTTTCAAGTTTTGCATGCAACACAACATTATCCAAACTAAACATAGAACTTAAAACCTTAATAGCATCATCCCACTCTTTTGCACGGAAGAATACCCAAGCAATATTCACAAAGTTAAATGTTATAAACCAGGCTATTACTTTAGGAAGTCTAAATCCTAAGCTTTGCCACGCTCTATTTATAGCAAGTGCAATTCCATGAAGAAATCCCCAAAAAATAAATGTCCAACCTGCTCCATGCCACAGTCCACCTATTACAAAAGTAGCTATTAAGTTTGTGTAGGTTCTAAAGTTTGAGATTCTATTTCCACCAAGTGGTATATATACATAATCTCTTAAAAATCTAGAAAGAGTGATATGCCACCTTCTCCAAAAATCTTGTATATCCAAAGCTTTATAAGGACTATTAAAGTTTATAGGAAGTTTTATATTAAATAAAAGTGCTATACCTATTGCCATATCTGTATAGCCACTAAAGTCAAAGTACAGTTGAAAAGTATATGATAGTGATGTTGCCCAAGCCTCAAAAAAATTCAGCGTTGTTGCCGTATCAAAACCAGCAGTTGCCCATACTGCAAAGGTATCAGCTATTACTACTTTTTTAAATAAGCCTATTGAGAAGATAAACAGTCCTAAGGCTATATTTTTATATTTTTTAACTAGGTTCCATTTAGAAGCAAATTGTGGCATCATCTCTTTATGATGCACAATAGGACCAGCAATAAGTTGAGGGAAAAAAGTTACAAAAAGTGCATAGTTTAAAAAGTCATACTCTTTTGTTTCATTTCTATAACTATCTACTAAATATGCTATTTGTTGGAAAGTAAAAAATGAAATAGCAAGTGGCAATAATAAGTTTAATGGTTCTATATTTAAGCCACTTATTAAATTGAAATTTTCTATAAAAAAATCTGCATATTTAAAATACCCAAGAAGTGATAAGTTTGCTACTATTCCAAAAATCAAAATACTTTTTTTACTAAAATTAATTTTGGTTCTTTTGCTCTTATTGTCTTTACTTAAAATATTTCCTACTACATAATTAAAAAGCATACTAGTAAGTATTATAGGGAGATAAAACACATTCCACCAAGAGTAAAAAAACAAACTTGCAAAAACCAAAAAACCTTTTGCTCCTATTATTAATCGTTTACTATTTAAGTAGAAGTAAATTAAAAAGGTTATTGGTAAAAAAGCGAAGATAAATTCGTAGGAGTTAAATAGCAATATCTTTTTCCTTAAGCTAAATTCTCGGAATTGTATCATTTTCTAGATTATTAATCTATAAATTAGTGATTATTCTAAAAATAATATCCATTATATTTATAGAATTCTACATTAAAGGATTTATATGGAAGTTTTTGAAAAAATTAATCTAATTTTACAAGAAAAAAAAATGTCTAAAAAAGATTTTTCTATTAAATTAAGAAATTTAGAACCAAAATTAAATAGTACTTTTGAGATCCCATCTGAAAAATCTATATATGCCTACTTAAATGGTAGAATAGGAATAAAAATTGAACTTATTCCATATATTGCAGAAGTTTTAGAAATACCCGAACAAATACTCTTTGATGATAGTAGTAGAGCTAGAAAGATTTATTTAAAACACATTTTACAAAGTGCCACAAGTAGTGAAAAAGAGTACATCAAATCAATAGTATGTGAAGATAAATCTCCGAAAATAAAAATACCAAAAGATAGATACCATACAATTCAAGATTTGTTAGTATATGCACCTGAGGTATTTTTACAAAACTTAGAGGAAACCCTTAAAAACTATAAGGATTTAACTCTAAAATTTACAAAATAGTTTTATGGTTTCATTGAAATTAAAAGGACAATAAAATTTTAAACTTTTTTTGTTAGATTATCATCAATCTTTTTTATATCTAAAATCATTGCTACTTTTGATTCATTGTTTTCAGTAATATCAACAATACTTCTTACAAGTGTTCCCGAGCCTAAAAAGTGATTTTCTATATGCTGAATAGAGTCTTTTTCAACAACACTAATACTTTGTAATGTTGATACTAAAATACCAACACAATGTTCAACATTATCTTTATCATACTCAAATAGTACGATATTATTAAGTTCATCATCACTAATATCAACATTTATAAAATCTCTAATATCCAAGACTGATACTAATTTATCTTTATATAGAACCATCCCTTTAAATGGATTATTCTTATCCATTTCTATAGACTCTTCTAATTCATCTTTTGAGATTGATTCTAAAACGTTTTTTGCATCTACTGCTAAGAATTTTGAGCCAATATTAAAAGTTGCTAACTCCATACTTTCACTAGTTAAATTCTTTGCTTCAGTTTGATGATTTGTAAAGGTATTATTTTTATTTGATAAAACATTATTACTATTTTCCACACTTCCTATTTTTATAAAGACAAGACAAATAACATCATTTTTATAATCATCTATAACACTTTTATACTCTCTATATCCTGTAGAACATCTCACACCAACTGCATAGTATGAGCCCTTAAACTCTATAATTTCACTATATTTTCCACCATTTTCAACCTCAAAAAACTTATCTTCTATATCTAAGTAATCATCTACTATAAACTCATCATTTGTTGATGAGATGATTTTTTTATCTCTATTAGTAAAAAGAGCAAAAACACCCTCAAGGTTATTCTTATCTGAATCTTTTGGCAAAGTTTCATCAAGCATCGCATGGAACTGAAATGATGAATCAAAAACAATAGCAATTCCTCCATTAATCTGCTTTTCATTTTTAAAAGACCTAATTGCACTACAATAGATATACGTAGGTTCATTTCCATAAAGTGGTGTTTTTTCAAACTTAGATACACAATACTTTGAAGTATCATTTAATTGTAAAGTATTACTAACCCACTCTTGTGTTAAAACCTTTCCTACTAAATACTCCTCTTTCTCATTTGAAACAGCTATTACTTTTCCATCTTTATCAAATACTAATAAATTTGTATAAACTGTATATAAATCATTAATATACTTTAAAATTGAAGTAATTTCATCTTTTTTATAACTTATTGAGCTCATATCATCAAATGCTTCTCTAAAATAAGAAGTCAATGCCCACCATCTACAGTCATTTGCTCTTTCATAAAGGTTTCTATCCATAATATCAACTGCTAAAAATGATAAAAACTCAGTATCTTTTAAAATAGAACTTATAATAGTTTGATTTAGGTTCTCTAAAGATGAGTTTGCTTTAACCCCTGTGATACCAATCTCATTTAGTAGTGACTTTGAAAATCCCCTATTTGTAGAATTTAATTTACTTTGAGCAATATTACCATTCCAAATTACACGACTTAGATTATCTTGGATATTTCTACTTTTGTTAAATACATCTCTTAAATCCTTTGAGAAATGTTGCTCATTTTCCATCATTGATTCTATAATACTATCATCCACATCAATTGGATTTAATTCATCACTTAAAAAAGCATGCTCTAAAGGAATCATAATATGCCCATACCATTTTAGACCAAAGAAACCTTGATAACCATTTGTTTTACAAGTTTTTGCAATATAATCTCTACCTGCAAAAGATACAATCTTATAGTCCTCATTCAATACAATTGGTAGTTTAGAACCAAGTGGGATATACTCTTTATCACTTGAAGCGATTACTGCACCATCTTCATCAAGTATTGTAAGTGCCTCTTTATTTCTTGAGTCAACTAAGTTATTAAAAATCCCCTTCATCTCATCAGTGAACCTAAAACATAAACACAATACACCTAGGTTTTCAGAGTTTTCATCATTTGTTTTATTTACTTTATATGAGTAAACCAAGGTATTCTTGTACTGAGGAACAAACTCATGATGTTTAAAAGTTTCCACATACTCTTCACTTGTATTTAAAACCTCTTGAACAAACCCTGAGTCAATTTTTTCTATTTTATTGGTATCATCAAGTCTTGCAATAATCTTTCCATTTGTGTTTGCTAAAACAATATCAAAATATACTGAATACTTAGCAACATACTCTTTAAACCTTTTTTGAATATCTTTTTTTAAAGCAAGGCTTTCCTCATTGTAATCTGATACGTAATTTTGAATAAAATGTCTAATATCATCGTCAGTTGCTAAAAAACCAATATCGGCTGTTCTTTCAAATAAATTTCTAATAACAACATCAATAGCTACTTGTGACTTAAACTTCATCTCTGCAGTTACTTTTTTAATTGTTTGGTCACTTAAATGATTTAATAAAGTTGAAGTTAAATTTAAAAAGTTATCTTTTGTTTTTCCTATATCAATATTAATATCACCTAACTGACCTAATAATGCAAATATATCCCAAGAAGAACTTAACCTACCTAACTCTTCTCTATATTTTTCAACATCTTCAATATGCTTTATAATGGGATATAAATCCTTTTTTATACTAATACCTTTATAATCAATCAGTTTGTTTGGCATGATAATACTCCTAAATAATTATATAAAAATTATACAATATAACAGAGCCTATATATTTTTTAAACTGTATATATTTTATACTAAAGTGCTATGAAAATATTATTTTGAAAGTTTTATTGATAGTTTTTCCAAATTAAAAAAGTAAAGTCTATCAAAAATGTTATGCTTTTTTATTGGTAATTCTGTATGTTTTTTTAAAGCTAGTGCATAAGCTAAAGTTTTATCATCTTTTATAAGTATTGTTTTTATTTGATTTAAATCTACAAACTCTCTTGTCTTTTCAATATCTTTTGCTTCCAAAACAGTTTTATTTCTATTATATAGGTTTAAAGAGTATCTTCTAGCAAAATAGTGCCAGTATTTATCAAATACAAAAATATTATATATCTCACTTGAATAGAGTTTATCTCTAACTTTTAAGAAGATATCATCAATTTCTTTTAGTAGTTTATCTCTATTTTGCATATACATATCTTTATTGTAATAGCTTAACTCTAATAAAGCCTCATAGATATTATTAACTACCTTTCTTAACCTTAAAGGATCAGTCCAAAAATATGGATTTCCATCGATTTTTTCAACACCTTTAGATAAATCATAAACTTTTAAATTAGGATTCATATTTGTTAAGACTTGTGCATATTTCTTTTCCACTTCTAAACCAAAATGAAAATATGCTTTAGTTCTTGAAAGTCTTACTAAATCCCCTTGTACTAACTCTTTAAACTCTGAGGTGTAAACTTTTGTAATATTTTTTGTGATTATATAAGTTGAAGCGATTTTTTCAAGAAAGAATTGTTCAAGTGGCATATATGTTGTCACTTGAATTCTTGCAGTACAAAGAAGTGGAAGAATAAGTAATAGTATTACTTTTTTCACACTTCTTTCCTTAATTATTGTTCTATTTTTCTAATTCTTAAACTTAACTCTTTTAATTGTTCATTATCCACTGCACTTGGTGCATCTGTTAATAAACATTGAGCTTTTTGAGTTTTAGGGAACGCAATAACATCTCTAATAGAGTCAGTTCCTGCAAGTAACATAATCATTCTATCAAGTCCCATAGCAAAACCACCGTGTGATGGTGCTCCATATTGTAGTGCATTTAATAAGAATCCAAACTTCTCTTGAGCCTCTTCTTCTGAAATACCCATTAGTTCAAATACTTTTGATTGAATCTCTTCTTTATGAATTCTGATACTTCCACCACCTAATTCTACTCCATTTAGTACAATATCATAAGCAATAGACTCAATATCTTCAATATTCTCTTTATC
Organism: Arcobacteraceae bacterium; assembly: GCA_041694355.1. GTDB lineage: Bacteria > Campylobacterota > Campylobacteria > Campylobacterales > Arcobacteraceae > Arcobacter_B. Next base: position 21,993 of record JASMTK010000109.1, read on the forward strand.
TAAATCTTTTGGCATTGTAAATGGATGGTGTAATGCTTTTGTTCTTCCATCTTCAATTTCAAACATTGGGAAATCAACAACCCATAAGAACTCATAAGTATCAGCTGGAATAATATCCATTTGATCTGCAAGATAAAGTCTGAATCTTCCCATGTAATCCCATACAGTCTTTTTATCTCCAGCTCCAAAGAATACAACATCTCCAACTTCTAACTCAGTTGTTTTAACGATTGCTTCTAAATCCTCTTCACTAAAGAACTTAGTTAAAGGTCCCTTTAATCCATCCTCTTTCATTTGGAAGTAACCTAAACCTTTAGCTCCAAACTTTCTTACGTAATCTTCAAAACCTTTCATCTGTCTTTTTGAGAATATATTATCCCCGTTTGGACATTTTAAAGCTTTAATTCTGTTGTTTTTTGTATCTTTTGCAATATTAGCAAAAATCTCATTTGTAGAGTTTGCAAAAATCTCAATCACATCTACCATTTCCATACCAAATCTTGTATCTGGTTTATCTGAACCATACTTTTCCATAGCTTCACTATATGGCATTCTTGGGAACTTTTTAGGTACTTCTTTTCCACAAGCAGTAAATACATCATAAATTAATTTTTCAGCTACTTCAATCACGTCATCTTGGTTACAAAAAGACATTTCAACATCTATTTGAGTAAACTCTGGTTGTCTATCTGCTCTTAAATCTTCATCTCTGAAACATTTTGCAATTTGGAAATATCTATCAAACCCAGATACCATTAGTAATTGTTTAAATAACTGTGGTGACTGAGGTAATGCATAAAACTCTCCACCATGAACTCTTGATGGAACTAAATAATCTCTAGCACCCTCTGGAGTTGATTTTGTAAGTATTGGAGTTTCAACATCTAAAAAACCTAATTCATCTAATGTATTTCTAACTTGAATAGTTGCTTTTGATCTTAATTTAAAGATATCAAACATTTTATTTGATCTTAACTCTAAAAATCTATTTTCAAGTTTAATTTCGTCATTTACTTTTTCGTCATTTAAATCAAAAGGCATTGGTTTTGATCTATTTTCAATTGTTAATTCATCTAATACGATTTCAATTTTTCCAGTTGTAAGATTTGGGTTTTCTAATCCCTCTCCTCTTTGTCTAACTGTACCTGTTCCAATTAGTACAAACTCATCTCTTACACTCTCTGCTACTTCAAGCTCTTTTGGATCTGCTACTAATTGAACTATTCCACCCTTGTCTCTTAAATCAATAAATATAATTCCACCGTGATCTCTTCTACTGTTTACCCAACCTGCAACAGTAACTTTCTCACCAATGTTTTTTTCAGTTACTTCTGTACAATAATGTGTTCTCAATTCAAACTCCATATATAATTAAATCTGCGCGATTTTATCTAAATCTTACTTAATCTTTGAAAAACCAAACCCAGTAGTTTTATACAGTTTTGGTTCGTATACAACAATATTATCTTCAATTTTTGTTTTTATCACACTATTTTGTGTTCCCTCATAAAAATAATCTACTCCTACAAGAACTGAATATGCAACCCAATCATAATTTATATTTACATCATAAGTATTTAATATATCTTGAAGCCTATCATCAACTCTTTCAATAGAGCTTGCAAAAACAATCTTTTGTCTATCTTTTGGTTGAGTTAATGATATAAGTTTTGGCTTAAAACTTAACTGTGTAGATAATATAATACTTGGCTCAATCTCATAAGCTCTTAACTGTGATAGAATAAGTGCTGTTTTAACCAAAGAGGTATTTAGCATTAAAGTTGAGTTATTTAATCTTTCGTCATTTACAATCCACTTAAAGTAGTTTCTCTCTTTTTTTATTTTCTTAGTAAGAATTGTGTTTTCAACTAAGTTTTCATAGATATTCTTTAACCTATTTCCTATATAAGACTCTTGATAGAACATACTGTTATTTATACTAGAATACTCTAATAACTTTTTCATCTGCTTTTCATAAGAGATTGAACCATAGATAAAATTCTCTTTTAACTGAGTGTAACTATTTGAGTTACCCAAAGGTAAATATAGTTCTAATCCATCTGTATCCAATGTGTGTAAAGTCTCTATAGCTTGTGGAGTATACAAGGCTATAACTTTTTCAAAACCATCATTTTTTATTTGTTCAATTATATTTTCTAAACTCTGTTTATCTTGTACTTTAGAATCATAAACTTTTAATTCATAGTTAGACTTCACATAAGATAAATATCCCAAGATTGTATTAATTGAAGTTTTACCATATGATGCAACTAAATTTGAGGGGAACACAAATGCAACTTTGAATTTTGGTTTATCACTATATAAAGGATTATAGTTTTCAACTATTTCAAAAGGATCTAAAGAAAATATCTCCTCTTTTGGTTTCTCTTCTATAAAAACACTTTGTTCTTCATCCTCTAAAGCAGGCTCTTTTTTTATCTCTATAAGCTCTTCTTTTTTAGATTGTTCTTTTGGTAATTTTAAATCAACTGTTTGCTCCTTTACAGAACAGGCTGTAAAAAAAATAGTTGCTATTAATACTAAAACTATCTGTTTCAATTTATGACTCCATTAAATTTTTTATTTTTAACATATCTATATATGCATCTTTTTTAAAAGAAGGATTCCTTAAAAGAAAACTTGGGTGAAATGTAGGGAATAGAACTATATCCTTATAATTAATACTCTGCCCTCTAATTTTAGATAATGAACTATCATCATCTGTTAAATGCTTATATGCAGTTTCACCTAAAGTTACTATTATCTTAGGTCTAATAAGTTCAATTTGTTTTAATAAGTACCCTTTACATAAATTTGCACAAGAGTTTGATAAAGTGTCATTTGGCTTACATTTAACAATATTCGCCAAATAAGTATCCTCTCTTTTTATACTTAATACATTTTCAATCATCTTAGTCAAAAGTTCACCACTTCTACCAACAAAAACTCTACCTGTTTCATCTTCAAGTGAACCAGGATAATCAGCAATAAACATTATATTTGAATTTATATTTCCATCCCCGAAAACAGTTTTTTTTCTTGTTTTTGAAAGTTCACATAAATAACAGTTTTCAACACTGTTTTTTAAACTAAAAATATCATTTGGTAATTTTAAATTATTTGCATCATTTGTTAAAAGATTTAATGGCTCATGAAAGTCATAGCCAATAGATTTTAAAAAGTTTAAATGCTTAAGTAATCTTTGTTTTGTTGAATTTGTCATACATTATTGTACAAAAAAAACTCTTTGTTAATTATTTATTTGATATAATACGCCTCAATTATTTCAAGTTTGTATAAATAATTTACTTTTATGATATATTTCTAATTTGAAAAAAGGTATAATATTGTAAAGTATTTAAAGTTATGAAGCTTAACTTTATTGATAGTAACTTTTTAAAACGCACGAATCTATTAATTGGTAGGCTTCATAGTTTTGAGTATAAAACTATTGAAAGAAAAAATAAGGAGATAAACTCCTTATTTTAAGATATTTATTTATATCTATGAGTGATTCTACCCTTATCTAAAGAGTAAGGAGTAATTTCAACTTTTACCTTATCTCCTGGTAGAATTTTAATGTAGTGCATTCTCATCTTTCCTGAGATATGACATAAAACTACATGACCATTATCTAATTCAACTCTAAACATAGCATTTGGTAAAGCTTCAACAACCTTACCATCAATTACTATTACATCATTTTTTGCCACTTTTTCTCCCTAAAATTATTCATCATCTAATTTAGTTAAAATAACTGCTTTACCATCTACAACAGCAACTTGGTGTTCATAATGACTTCCTCTATATCCATCAGCAGATACTACATCCCAATCATTTTCTAAAATAACTGGATTTCTATCTTTATGACAAATCATAGGCTCTAGACAAAACACCATACCATTTTTGATTTTTGGACCTGATTTTGCGCTTCCTGTCTCTAAATAGTTAGGAATTTCTGGTTCTGTATGCGGTTTTTTACCAATACCGTGTCCACAGAATCTAACTAATGGTTGGTACCCTCTATCAACAATAAACTTCTCAATTTCTTGTGATAACTCTTTAAATCTCATACCCTCTTTTATAATATCAATAGCAAAATATAAAGCGTCTTTTGAACAAGCAATTAACTCTTCATCTTCTTTTGATATTTGACCAATAGGCATTGTAATTGCAGCGTCACCATACCATCCATCAATTTCAGAACCACAATCAAGTCCTAGAATATCACCTTCTTTTAAAACAGTGTCATCTGGAATACCATGGATTATTGTTTCATTTAATGATGTACATATAGCACCTGGAAAACCGTATAAACCTTTGAAAGATGGTCTTGCACCTAATTCTCTTAAGCACTTTTCACCCATTGCATCAACTTCTTTTAAAGTCATACCAGCTTTTACGTTTTCTTCTAAGTGTTTTAAAGTCTTCGCAACAGCTTGTCCAGCTGTTCGAAGTTTTTCTATTTCGTTTGGTTTTCTTAATGGAATAGCCATGAGTTTTATAATCCTACCGCACTTAATGTTTCGTATTTATTTGTATATTGTTGAGCTTCAATTTTTCTCATTGTATCAATTGCTACTTGAACAACAATTAAAACTGCAACACCTCCAAAATAAAATGGAACTCCCATTGCTTTTACTATTAACCAAGGTACAGTTGAAATAGCACCTAAGTATAATGCACCCCAGAAAGTCAATCTACTTGCTGTTTCATTTAAGAAGTTAGCTGTACTTGCTCCTGGTCTAACACCTGGGATAAATCCACCTTGTTTTTTAAGGTTCTCTGAAATATCTTTTGCATTAAATGTGATCGATGCATAGAAGAATGCAAAGAATACTACAAATAAAAACATAAAAATATTAAATGTATATGAACTAGGACTTAAATAATCAGCAATTATTAATAAATATTCATTTTGACTTCCCTGTAATACAGTTGCTGGAAACATCAAAATAGCACTTGCAAAAATTGCAGGAATTACACCAGATAAGTTAACCTTAATTGGAATATAATTCATTACTCTTTTATTTTGGTTTTGCATCATTACTTTTCTTGAATATGACACTGGAACTCTTCTCTCACCTAACTCAACATAGATAATTGCACCTACAGTTGCTAAAACAACAACTAAGATTGCAATTACTGTTAAGAAGCTCATTTGACCATTATTAACTAAATCAACAGTACCACCAATTGCTCCAGGAATTGCAGAAACAATACCAGCGAAGATGATTAATGAAATACCATTACCAATACCTTTTTGTGTGATTTGTTCACCAATCCACATAAGAAGCATTGTACCAGTTAACATAGAAATTGAAGATACAGCAATGAATGTACTCATATCAATTGAAATAGCACTTTGTCCACTTTGTCCTGTTAAAGAGTTTAATCCCATTGATACACCAACTGATTGAATCAGTGTAATAACAATAGTTGTATATCTGATGATTTGCATATATTTTTGCATACCATCTCTCTCTTTTTTCATTTTACCAAGTGCAGGGAAAGTTGCTGCTAACAATTCCATGATAATTGAAGCTGTAATGTAAGGCATAATTCCAAGTGAGATAATAGACAGTCTTTCAACTGCATTACCACTAAACATATTTACAAGACCTAATGCATTATTTGAATTTGAATCGAAGAATTCTTTAACTACGTCTATATTAACTCCAGGTACTGGCACGTAAGCCAGTAACCTGTAAAGTAAAATAAAACCTAATGTAATAAGAATCTTATTTATTAGATCTTTACTCATAATTAGTTTCCAGTAGTTGTAACGTTTTCGTCTTTTATCTTAGATACTAAATCTTTAGCTGATGATCCAATTAATTTAACTTTTTCAACGCTTTTAGATAATTTGTACACTGACTTGATAGACTCAACTGTGATTTCTTCAAGCTCAGCAATTTTTTTAACTCTATCAACATTAATAGAGTAAGGCTTTACAGCTGCAGAATAGAATCCAGTTTTAGGAAGTCTTTTATGCATTGGCATTTGACCACCCTCAAAACCTCTTTTGATTTTGTAACCAGATCTAGCTTTTTGACCTTTGTGACCTCTAGTAGAAGTCTTACCCATTCCTGAACCTTGACCTCTACCAACTCTTTTTCTGTTTTTTGTACTTCCAATAGCTGGTTGTAAATTATTTAATGCCATCTAATTATCCTTTAATTCTTGCTAAAGCTTCAACAGTAGCTCTTACAAGGTTGTTTGGATTGTTTGAACCTAAAGATTTTGCAATAATATCTTTAACTCCAGAAAGCTCAAGTACTGGTCTTGCCGCACCACCTGCGATAAGTCCTGTACCCTCTGATGCTGGCTTTAATAAAATCTTAGATGAGTTATATTTATGCTCAATATCGTGTGCGATAGTTGTACCATGAATATTAACGTTTACTAAAGATTTAAATGCATCGTCTAATCCTTTTTTAATTGCATCTGGAACCTCTTTTGCTTTACCTGTTCCAAATCCAACTGATCCATTTTTATCACCAACAACAACTAAAGCTGTAAATCTGAATCTTCTACCACCCTTTACAACTTTTGTTACTCTACCAATTTTAACGATTGCTTCTTGATAATCTTCTCTATTTACTGCCATCATTAACCCTTATAATTTAATACCGTTATCTCTTAGTGCTTCAGCAAATGCTGCAACAACACCATGATAAAGGTATCCATTTCTATCATAAACTACTGTTTCAATACCAGCAGCTTTTAAGTTCTCAGCAAATTGTGCTGCAACTTTAGCTGCATTTTCTTTACTTACGCTAAGTCCCATTGTTTGTGAACTAACAGCTGCTAAAGTAGCACCATCAACATCATTGATTGCTTGAGCACTTAGATATTTATTCGATTTAAAGATAGTAACTCTTGGTTTCTCTGCAGTACCAGAGATTTTACCTCTTACTCTTCTTTTTCTTTTTATTCTTAATGCATCTCTTTTTGCTAATTCTTTTGCTCTACTCATTACTTCACACCTTACTTAGCAGTTTTTCCGGCTTTTCTAACGATATTTTCGTCAGTATACTTAACACCTTTACCTTTGTAAGGTTCTGGTTTTCTATAGCCTCTAATAATTGCAGCAGCTTGACCAACTTGTTGTTTGTCTGCACCTTTTACGTGAATTAAATTCTTCTCAACAGTAATTTCTAATCCCTCAGGAATATCAAAATTAATTGGGTGAGAGTATCCTAATTGTAATTCAAGAACTTTACCTTTAACAGCAGCTCTGTAACCAACACCGTTGATCTCTAAAGATTTTTGGAAACCTTTATCTAAACCTTCAACAGCGTTATTGATTAATGCTCTATATGTACCCCAGAAAGCTGCAGCCTCTTGTTCATCACCAATTCTACCTAAGATAACTTGGTTTTCAGCAACTTCTACTGTAACTCTTCCGTGTGTTTCAACAGGAATAGATTTATTACCTTTTTTAACGTTTACAACAGTACCATCAACTGATACTTCAACCCCTGAAGGGATTGTGATAGGTCTTTTTCCAATTCTAGACATTACACTCTCCTACCATACTGTACACAGTACTTCGCCACCTACTTTAGTAGCGTAAGCTTCATCGTTTGCAATAACACCTTTGTTAGTTGTAACAATGATTGTACCGTATCCATTTTTAAAGTTTTTTAATTCATCAAAATGTTTATAAACTCTTCTACCTGGTTTAGAAACTCTTTTTAATTCATTAATTACTGAGTTATCATTATCATCATATTTTAATGTAACTTGTACAAATTTTTTATTATTCTCACCGTCGATTACTTTGTAACCTTCGATGTATTCTTTTTGTTGTAATACTTCAACAATACCTACAACAGTATTAGAGTGTAATAATGTTGCAACTTCTAATTTTCTAAGTGCAGCATTTCTAATTCTAGTTAAAGCATCTGCGATTATATCATTCATCATAGCTTATTTTCTCCCTACCAACTAGCTTTTCTAACACCAGGTAATAAACCTTCGTTAGCCATTTTTCTTAAACAAACTCTACAAAGACCAAAATCTCTGTATACTGAGTGTGGTCTTCCACACACTGAACATCTTGTATATGCTCTTGAAGAGAACTTAGGAGTTCTCTTTGCTTTAGCAACCATAGATTTCTTTGCCATTACGCTCTTCCTTTAGTAAATGGAATTCCAACAAGCTCTAATAATCTAAATGCTTCAGCATCATTATCTGCACTTGTAGAAATTGAAATATTCATACCGTGTGTTTTAATGATATCATCATAAACAACTTCTGGGAACATTAACTGCTCATCTAAACCAAAGTTAAAGTTTCCTCTTCCGTCAAATCCATTCTTGTTAAGACCTTGAAAGTCTTTTACTCTTGGTAAAGCAATAGAACAAAGTTTGTCTAAGAATGTATACATTCTCTCACCTCTAAGTGTAACTTTAACACCTACAGGGTAACCTTCTCTTACTTTAAAACCAGCTACAGATTTTTTAGCAATAACTCTAACTGCTTTTTGACCAGCAATTAAAGAGATAGTATCTTCAATACTTTGCATTAATTTTGAATCTTTCATAGCTTCACCAGCCCCAACAGAGATAACTACTTTTTCTACTTTTGCAGTTAACATTTTGTTCTTTGGGAACTCAGCTTCTAAAGCTGGCTTAATCTCAGCATTGTATTTTTCTAATAATCTTGCCGCCATCTTACTCACCTTCTACTTTTACTACATTTGAAACATCAATAGGCATTTCTTTATTTACGAAACCACCCTCAGGGTTCTTTTCTTGATCAGGCTTAACAGTTTTTTTAGCAACTTTACAATCTTTAACGATTACTTTGTTCTCTTTTGGTAAAACTTGTAAAACTTCACCTGTTTTGTTTTTATCGTCACCAGCAATAACTTTTACAGTATCACCTTTTTTGATTTTTAATTTAACTGCCATAATTATAGTACCTCCGGAGCAAGTGAAACAATTTTCATAAATCCTGCATATCTAACTTCTCTAGATACAGGTCCAAAGATTCTTGTTCCAATTGGCTCTTTTTTATTATCTAAGATAACAGCAGCGTTATCGTCGAATCTAATTAATGAACCATTTTCTCTTTGAACTTCTTTATGAGTTCTTACAACAACTGCTTTAACAACTTGACCTTTTTTAACTTTACCTGTTGGTAAAGCTTTTTTAACAGAAGCAACAATCACATCACCAACTGATGCATATCTTCTTTTAGATCCACCAAGAACCTTAATACACATAATCTCTTTTGCACCTGTATTATCAGCTACATTTAATCTTGAAAAACTTTGAATCATTACTTAACTCCTGTAGCAACAATAGTTTTTAATCTAAAAGATTTTGTCTTAGAAATAGGTCTACACTCAACAGCGATAACTTTATCACCCTCTTTTAATTCATTTTTTTCGTCATGAATTAAGTATTTCTTGAATCTTTTTACAGTTTTGTGATATCTTGGGTGTAAAACATTTCTTGTAACTAATACAGAAGCAGTTTTATCTCCAGATTTTTTTACCACTACACCTTGAATCTCTCTTTTATGTGTCATATTTTAGATCCTTAGTTAGCTTTTGCTGCAGTAATTGCTGTTTGAATTCTAGCGATATCTTTCTTTGCCGCTTTTAATTCAGCTGTATTTGTTAACTGCATTGTTTTTAGCTTCGCTTTTAATTCAAAAAGAAGCACCTTTTTCTCTTTTAATAACTCTTGTAGCTCATTTAGGCTTTTGTCTTTTAAATCAGTATAGTTCATTTTCGATATCTCTACTTACAATTTTAGTTTTAAATGGTAGTTTATGTTGTGCTAGAGTTAAGGCTTTGTTTGCTAACTCTGTGCTCACACCTGCCATCTCAAAACAAATTCTTCCAGGTTTTACGTTCATAACCCATCTGTCAATTGCACCCTTACCTTTACCCATTCTTGTTTCTAATGGTTTAGCTGTAAGTGGTTTGTCTGGGAATACCATAATCCAAACTTTACCAGTTCTTTTAATTGCTCTTGTCATAGCAATTCTTGCTGCCTCAATTTGTCTTGAGTCGATTCTTCCGTGTTCAACAGCTTTAATTCCGAAATCACCGTAAGCTAAAGATGTACCTCTAAAAGCTTTACCTCTGTTTCTACCTTTTTGCTGTTTTCTATATTTAGTTCTTTTAGGCATTAACATAATTACTTACCTCTTCTCTTACTTGGTCTTCTCTTTTGCTTAGGCTCATCTGTTCTTTCAGCTGGAATTCCTTTTGCAAGAATCTCACCTTTGAAAATCCAAACTTTAATACCAATACAACCGTAAGTTGTATGAGCTTCAGCGAATCCGTAATCAATTTTAGCTCTTAATGTATGTAAAGGAACTCTACCCTCTAAGTACCACTCAGTTCTAGCCATTTCAGCTCCACCAAGTCTACCTGATACAGAAACTTTAATACCCTTTGCACCAGATTTTAATGCATTTTGCATAACTCTTTTCATAGCTCTTCTAAATGCAACTCTTCTTTCTAATTGTTGAGCAACATTTTCAGCAGCTAACTGCCCAGAGATTTGAGGTTTTCTTTCCTCTTTAATATTAACAGCAATCTCTTTTCCAACTAATTTAGAAAGATTTACTTTTAATTTCTCTACATCTGCACCTTTTTTACCGATAATGATACCAGGTCTAGCAGCAACAATAGTAACTCTAATTTTTTTAGCAGTTCTTTCAACGATAGTTTGAGCAACACCTGCATAGTAAAGCTCTTTTTTGATGAACTTTCTAATTTTATCGTCTTCAGCTACGTTTGCTGGTACATTTTCAAATTTTGGGAACCATCTAGAATCCCAGTTTCTATTAATACCTAATCTTAGACCTATTGGATTAACTTTTTGACCCATTACTTATCTCCTTTATCAGCAGCTGCTACTTCAATCATAATGTGTGCAGTTGGTTTGTGCTTAGGTGATGCACTTCCTCTAGCTCTTGGAGTAAATCTCTTAAGAACTGGACCTTTATCTACTCTTGCAGATGTAATAACTGCTTCTTCTGGCTCTAAACCAGCATTTGCAACTGCAGAAGCAATTACTTTTGAAATAATTCCAGCAGCTTTATTAGGAGTAAATTCTAAAGATGCCATTGCATACTCAGCATTCATACCTTGAACTTCTCTTGCAATTAATCTTGCTTTGATTGGTGAAAGTCTAATAAATTTTAATATTGCTTTACCCATTATTACGCCTTCTTCTGTACAGAGCCTTTATGACCCTTGAATGTTCTTGTTGGTGCAAATTCACCTAATTTATATCCAACGTGGTTCTCTGTAATTAATACAGGAACAAAGTTTCTTCCATTATGCACATTTAAAGTTAAACCAATCATATCAGGTAAAATAACTGATCTTCTTGACCAAGTTTTAATTGGTTTTCTATCATTTGCCTCATTAGCTTTTAAAACTTTTTTCATTAGGTGTGCATCTATAAATGGACCTTTTTTAATTGATCTTGCCATCTTTTAAACCCTTACTTCTTTCTTCTTGAAATGATTAGTTTATCACTAGCTTTTTTCTTTCTAGTTTTATAACCTTTAGTTGGCATACCCCATGGAGTAACAGGATGTCTACCAGAGTTAGTTTTACCTTCACCACCACCGTGTGGGTGATCAATTGGGTTCATTGCAGAACCTCTTGTTTGAGGTCTAATACCCATATGTCTAGTTCTACCAGCTTTACCAACAACCATATTGATGTAATCTTCGTTTCCTACAACACCAATTGTTGCGAAACATACACCTAAGATTTTTCTCATTTCACCAGAAGGTAATCTTAAGATAACATACTTATCTTCTCTACCCATAATTTGTGCGTAACCACCAGCAGATCTTGCTAATTGTCCACCTTTTCCTGGTTTCATTTCAATGTTGTGAACCATTGTACCTACAGGAATGTGTTTTAAACTCATAGCATTACCTGAAATAATGTCTAATCCAGATTCAGCAGCTTGAACTTTGTCACCAACTTTAACACCACTTGGTTGTAAGATGTATCTCTTCTCACCATCAGCGTAAGTTACTAAACAAATTCTACAGTTTCTGTATGGATCGTACTCAACAGTTGTAACTGTACCTTCTACGTTAAGTTTATTTCTTTTGAAATCGATAACTCTGTATAACTTTTTTGCACCTGCTTCTTTATGTCTTGAAGTGATTCTACCGTTATTATTTCTACCAGCTGAAGCTTTAACTCTTTTAAGTAAAGATCTAACTGTTGGTTTAGAAGTAATATCAGAAGTCTCCATTACTGACATATATCTTCTTGCAGGAGTTATTGGTCTAAATCTTTTAATTGCCATCTTCTAATACTCCTTAAGCTGATAGGTTCGCTATTTCAGCGCCCTCTGGTAATGTAACATAGAATTTTTTGAAATCTGGTCTTTTACCAGGTCTTCCTCTAAATCTTTTAACTTTACCATTTTGTCTTAAAGAATTTACTTTTGATGGAGTTACACCAAAATACTCTTTAAATACTTCTTTTAAACCGTTTTTAGTCATTCTTGGACTAGTTTGAACAACGATTACACCATCTTCTTGAAGCTCGATTGTCTTTTCTGTATATAATATTGCTTTAATATCTGTAATATCTGCCATCTTAAGCCTCTTTTGTTAATGCATCAAATACTGATTTTTCAATTAGTACTGAGTGGAATGCAGAAATTAAATAAGCGTTAACTTCTTGCTTTTCAACCATATAACAGTTTTTAATATTTCTAAACGATAAATAAGTCTTCTCTTCAATTGTATCAACTACAATTAAAGTATCTCTCTTGTTTAATTTATTTAAAACTGCAACTGCGTCTTTAGTCTTACCTGATTCAACTCTTACTGAATCAGTTACAAATAATGAGTTATTTTTAGCTTGTTCATTTAGAGCATAACTTAATGCTAAAGCTTTTTGTTTTTTGTTAACTTTTTGGTTATAGTTTCTTGCAGATGGTCCAAAAACTTGTCCACCACCAACAAATAAAGGAGATCTTTTAGAACCCCATCTAGCACCACCAGAACCTTTTTGAGCTTTAGGTTTTTTACCACCACCGCTTACTTCAGATCTGTTTTTAACTCTAGCTGTATTTGCTCTTAATGACGATAAGTATGACTTAACATATAAGTATAAGTTGTGAGAGTTGATCTCTTCATAACTTGCTGGTAATGCTAACTCACCATTACTTTCAAATTTTTCGTTTAATACTACTGCATTACTCATTTAGCAACCTTTACTTTTCCTAATGCACCATTTGGTCCTGATACTGAACCTTTAACAGCTAAAATTCCAGTCTCAGCGTCAAATGAAACTACATCATTTTTAACACTTACATTTGTATTTCCGTATTGCCCTGGCATTTTCTTACCTGGCATAACTCTACCTGGCCACTCAGCATTACCGATTGAACCAGTTCTTCTACCCATTCTGTGTCCATGACTATCTCTACCACCAGCAAAGTTCCATCTCTTAACTCCACCTTGGAAACCTCTACCTTTTGTTTTAAAAGTTGTTTTTAAAACTTTTGCTTCAGATAAAGGAGATACATCTAAGTCACCAGCTTCAGCATTTGCTACATTAATAGTTGCAAATTTGTTAAACTCTTTAGATAGATTATATTTTTTCTGTTGACCTTCAATTGTTTTATTCATCTTCTTACCAGACGCATAAGAAACAATCGCTACACCATCATTCACTTCACATACTTTAGTATCTAGAACTTTTAAAAGTGTAACAGGAGTCGCAGGAACTGAAACAGTTCTACTCATACCAATTTTTTCTACGATAAATTCCATTTATTACCCTTTCTTCCTTATTCTTGACCCATAGATCTAACTTCAACATCAACTTCAGGAGCTAAGTCAAGTTTCATTAGTGAATCTACTGTATCAGGAGTAGCTGCAATGATATCAATCATTCTTGTGTGAACTCTGATTTCAAACTGCTCTCTAGCATCCTTGTTTACGTGAGGACCTTTAAGAACTGTATATCTTCTGATTTTTGTTGGAAGAGGAATTGGACCTCTCAACTCAGCACCAGTTCTTTTTACGGCTTCAACAATTGAAGCAACACTTCTGTCTAAAACTCTATGATCATAAGCTTTAAGCTTTAATCTGATTTTTTCCATCTATTTTCCTTTAAAGAACTCGTTAGAAGTACCATAAAAGCACTCTAACCACATTTAGTGGATGCGGATTATAACTTAAAAACTATTAAATGTCAAGTATTATGGGGTTTTTGGGTTTTAAAATATATTTTTATTTCCTTTTTAAAAGGAAAAAGTATCCTTTTTAGTATAACTTTTAAGCTACTCCTAAGTGTAAAGCTTAAAAATTGGGACTATTACAATATGGAAACATTTCACTTATTAACACTATGTTAACTTTTACTTTATAGAATATTTTTGTCGTTGTTTTCAATAATTTTTATTAATAACTTATAAATAAACTATTTTATAAATAGCATAACACCATATTTAAGGTTATATTGAAGAGAAATAACCTATAATAATTTTTGAAAGCAATAAAGTTTCGGGTCTTAGATTTAAGATTACCCAATTGCGTATATTACTAGCAATTTCGTATTTTAATCTATGAATGAAAAAATTCATTAGGGAATAATATGGATAACGTAAAAAAAGGAATTAAGCAAAGTTTTTTACTTACGACTTTTTTAGTTATGATGGTTGTTGGTATGCATTTACATGCAAAAATACCTGTATTAAACCTTATCGCGAACTAAGGTTTAATATAGGATTATGTTACTTCCAAAAGGTACTTCTATCTTTTCAGAAGATACCCACGCTACATTATAATCTGGTTCAAAATCTGGAAATTTTCCAAAACCATCAGTAAAATATAAAAGTAAATTAACCTCATCTATATTTTCATAAATATATTTAAATGTATTTATAAAGTTAGTACCTCCACCACCTTTTATATTATAGTTCAACTCATCTCCTGGATAAAGTACATGATGTTCTTGTACTTTTGCATCTGCTATAATAAGATTGATTTCAAAGTTTTCAAAACTATTCATAATAGCCTCAACTTCACTTAAAAATCTTGATAATTGATTTCCATCAATAGAACCTGAACTATCAATAGCTACAACAATATTTACTTTTGTTCCACTAAGTGCAGGTAATGCAATACCATAAGAGATAAATCTTTTATTTGGCGGTACAAGCTGATAATCAAATCTTACTGACTCTTCTATAAAGTTATAAAGTTCATTTTTCCAAGAGATTTTTCCCTCACTAAGCTTAGGTACAAGTATTTCAATACCAAGTGGTAAATCACCTTGTAGTTTTGCTTTATTTAAAAGCTGTCCATTCATATCTTTTATTTTATCATCGTTGATATCTTCTAGTTTTGTTTCCTGATAATCTATTTGTGATATTTGTTGTGGGGAATGTTCATCATTGTCAATTTCATTTTCTAGTGTGGCATAAATAGCCTCTGCACTCATATCATCAAATCTTTCATCATAGTTAATCTCATCTGGTGGCTCTAATCCATTGTTTACAAGAAGAGAGTTTATTGCATAATCTGTTGCTAAGATCCAAAGCCATTGCATTCTTTGGTTTCGTCTTGATTCGTGTAAGAAAGCTTGATGCATACTTGCATTTGTAAGTATAAAAGCAAGTTCCTCATCCTCTAAAGAGTTTATATATACATCATTGTACTCAAAGTTTTCACCTTTTGATAGGTAAGTTTTCAAGTCATCATTTTGTATAGGCTTTAAGGTAGAAGCTATAGAACCAAAATATGGTTGCTCTAAAATCAAAGTTGATTTTACTCTTGAAATTCTACTTTCTACACTATTTTCTTTCATACACTATCCAATCAAAAAGTTATTTGCCTTAGCCCAAGTTTGCCATGAAGTTGAACTTTCAACATCAATATTTTCTTTTTGTAAATCTCTTACTAGCATTACACTAAATTCATTTGGTAACTTTAAAGAGTACTCTAATACATTTGTGATATTTTCAATAGATGGATTTTTTTTCAAGGCATAAGTCAAGCCTGTACATAAAGCATAAAGTACAGAGTTATTTTCTGGAACCTCAACATTTGATGAAGATAAAATTTCATCTATATTTGGTAACTGTTTCATAACCTTACAATAATTTAAAAACTCAACAGCACTATCTTTGCCTATTGCTCCACTTATCACATCCTCCATAAGTTCTACTTTTAAATTTGATTTTAATATCTCATCAACAAAAGACCATGATCTAGGAGTGGCAAATGATTTTTGCTTTGAAGTTTCATCAAAAGTAAATAGATTTTGAGGTTTGTAACTTAAAAAAGATACTATTCTTGTATCAATATTTTGATTATATGCCCACTTTTTCCACTCATCAAAATCTAAATCAAAATCAAGATGAACAAATCTGTTTGCTAAGGGTGTTGGCATTTTATATGTAACACCTTTGTTTGACTCATAATTTCCTGCTGCTAATATTGAGTAATTTTCTGGTAGTTTATACTCTCCTATTTTTCTATCAAGTATAAGTTGATAAGCAGCTGCTTGTATTGTAGGAGGTGCTGAGTTTATCTCATCTAAGAAAAGTATCCCCTCTTCTTTTGAGTCTGTATTAGGTAAGAACTCTGGCTTTGCCCATACAGCAGTTTTAGTATCATTTTCAAAAAATGGAATTCCCCTTAAATCTGTAGGATCAAGTAAACTAAGTCTTAAATCTATAAAGTTTATCTTTTTTTCTTCTGCTATTTGTTTTATCAAAGAAGATTTACCAACACCTGGATTTCCCCAAATAAATACAGGAACTTTACTATCTATCATAGATAAAAGAGAGTTTTTTAAATCAGTTGCTTTCATAATTACATACCTATATTTTTCCGTGTGAAGGCTCTAAATGATTCATTATTTGAGATAATAGTTTTTAATCCACCATCATATTGAAATTGTAATAATACACTTATTGGTGTACTTTCATTTGCACACAATAACTCATTTATAGGCCTATTGTCTTGTTTACTTAAACTAACTAATATATTCTTTGGTGTTGATAAATTTGAAGCTAAACTAAGATTTATATCATAATCATCTTTTTCATAAAGTAACTTATAAAGAGTCTCGTCTAAATTTTCATTATGGGCTATTGCTATGTTATAAATCTTATCATCTTTATCTAAAAACTCATCTATTCTATTTTTAGGACAGTTCTTATTTCTTAGAAGATTAATATTTGCATTTTCAACTTTTTTAGTAAAAATCTTTTCAATCATATTTTCATCTAGTGTAGGATTCATAGACAAATATACTAAAGAGATATTATCAATCTCTTCAAAGAACTTTTCAAAAAGTAACTCATCTAACTTTATAACTTTAAAAAGCTCTTTTCTTAATACCTCATCATTCACAAAACTATCTATCATATCATTTTCATAGTTTGAGGCTTTAATTAGTGAGATATTCACATCTTGAATATTTTTATCAAAAAGCTTTTTTTGTACCATTTTTGATATAGCTTCATTTAAAGCTAAAAACTTTAATTCATTTACTCTACTGTTTTTTATAATTTGTAAGTGCATAGTTTTTGAACTATTAGGATTTAGTGCAACAACCTCCTTTAAACTTAAAGGTTGATCCTCTTGAGCATTTTTATCTGAAATACTAAATTCAGGCATATTATACATCACTTCTAATAATTTAGAGTTTGTAGTTTCTAAAGCTGTATAGTACACACCTATTGGTGCATATTGGATATTGTGATTTGTTTCTACAAGACTACAAAATCTTTCAACTATTTTTGTACATACATCTCTGTTTTCATCAGTATCAAATATACCTTCATCTTTAAAATCATAAAGCTTTAGTAGTTTTACAAAAACATCATCATCAAAAAAATCGTTGTTTAGAAGTTTTAAAAGCCTACTTTGGTTATTTGATATTTTTATTGCAAGAAGTAGAGAGTCTATATCTAAATTTTTTGAGAACTCTTCTTCAAGGTCATTAATCTCAACTATATCTAATTGTGTTTGAGACAACTCATAAAGCTCTTCTTCTATTACAATAGGTGTAAACTTACCTTTTATAACAATTTCTGCTTTTTCTATACTATCTACTAGAAATGCACCCTTTTGTAATAAATACTTCTCTAACTCTTCTAATTCAATAAGGTTAGCTCTTCCTGTAAAGTGTATATTTTTTCTTTCATATTCAATCATGATGCAATCTTATCTCATCATTGTTTAAAATATTTAGTTAAATCTTTAATTTAAGTTTTTATTTATGAAATTTCTTTTTTATGTATACTATTGGTTTACTTTTTTATCTTATAATATAGATATAGAAAAAAGGGAGTTGATTTATCATGAATATTTCACCAGTTGATTACTCTGTTGATATTCCTGACTATGCAGATTTTAATGTACAACCCTCAAGTCCTACATTTGAAACACCTGATCCCATAGATCAAATTTCTCCTCCAAGTGAGATAGGACAAGCAGCTGTTGTAACTGTAAATGCTGTAGCGCAGGAAGATATTCAGACACAAGCACTACAACAGGACTTTTTATATAATTTTGAAGAGCTTAAAAGTGGAAATATCTCCAATGAAGAGTTTAGTAACTTTTTAGGGGATAATGGATTAAGTAATCTAAACCTACAAGAACAAGTTTTAAAAACTCAAGATACAAACTTATCTAGTGATGCAAATTTTGCAGCTGCACTTTTTAGTATTACACAAGAAACAACAAGTAGTACAAATAGCGAATCAAAACTATCATCGTTTGCTAATATGATGGATAAGGTAAATGAACAAACCCAAGATTCAGATACAAGAGATAAGCTTCAAGCTTATACTCAAAACCTAAGAAACTAATCTCAATTTTTCTGGACTCTACCCTTGGTAGAATCCAGAAAATAAAAGCACATCACTATCTTCATAATTTTTTAAATCATTTGTGATAAGGTTCTCTAGTGTCTTAGCAATACTTGGTGCAAAAGTCATTCCTAACCATCCAAGTCCCATAGCATAAACTAAGTTATCAAACTCATCATCTCTTCCAAAAAGTGGTCTATCATTTGGTGTTAATGGTCTAAAACCACTCCATAGTTTTTCATCTTCCATCTCAAAAGGTACTGTATATTTTTTAAAGTTCTCTTTAATACTGTCAATCTGTTTTTTTACTACAGATGGATCATCTGATCCTAACTCTAACTTTGAAGTTAATCTAACATCATTTCTTCTAGGAGTCATCACAATAAACAAGTCGTTGAATAAACATCCTGCTTTTGGTCTTAACTCATCTGGCATTTTAAAAGTGATACTATAACCTTTTGCAGGAGTTTGCATCAACTCTTTTTTTCTTCTTTGAGCTAAAAGAGTTTGATAGCCTGTAGACATTATAAATGTATCTGCTTCGTATGTATTTGATTTCGAACTAACTGATTGAACCTTATTGTTTCTAAACTCCATATCTAAAATCTTTTCATTTAATACAAACTCTACACCCTCTTTTTTTAAATAATCTTTTAGTTCAAGCATAACTCTAGCTGGATCTAAATGGGCATTTCTTTTGAAATGAATTACACCTTTTATATCTTCACTTCCACAAGGTAAATAATCTTTTATTTGATTTTTATTTAAAATTTCAAATCTATCAAAATCCTCAAAATTGTACTCTTGTAGTTTTTTATCATAACTCTCTTGTTCTGTAAAAACACTAAGCATACCTGTATGATGAAAATCAAAGTCTAAACTACTCTCTTGTTGAATTTGTTTATATAAATCAATAGTTCTTTGTCCATATTTTTCAAAAAGAATTCTAGTCTTTTTTAATCTATCATGGTTTGCATTTTTAGCAAAATTTAAAAGCCATCTAAAAAGTTTATAGTCAAACTTTGGATGAATATCCACAGGAGACTCACCTTTTAACATCATTTTTAATGTTTCACTTATTATACCTGGGTGACTTAAAGGAGCTTTATCAAATGCAGATAATAAACCTGCATTCCCAAATGAAGTGCTATTTGTAATGTTGTTTTCATCTATAATAGTTACTTTTCTACCTGCTTTATGTAGAAAGTAAGCACTCATAAGTCCTATAATACCACCACCAATTATTACTACATCTCTTTTCATAATAAATCCTTAATAGTATTTAAAATATATGTATAACTATTATAGTAAAATTTGAATTATTTATATTTTATATAAAGTATTTTGATGCATTATTTTTCAATTTGTTAAAAATCTCATCAAAATTTGCAGGGTAGACTCTATTTCCACCAATAGAGCTTATAAAGTTAGTATCACCAAGCCATCTTGGTAACATATGATAATGTACGTGTTGTTCTATTCCAGCACCTGCTGCTTTTCCTAAATTCATACCAATATTTACACCCTCACAAGGCATAATCTCTTTTAGAAGTCTAACTCCTTGTCTTACTCTAACACTCATCTTAGACCAAGTCTCATCGTCTAACTCTTCAATTTTATCAGTATGAAAATGTGGTATTACCATCATATGACCAGGAGAGTATGGAAACTTATTCATAACCACATAACAATACTCATCGTAAAATAAAACTTGATGTTTTTCTTCATCTAAGTTTTTAGAAATATGACAAAAAATACATCCATCAATTTTCTCTTCACTTACATAAGAGTATCGCCAAGGTGCATACAAATGTTCCATATAAATTCCTTTTAAATTGTCCCAATTTCTAAGGGTTACTTTCATTTAAGAACAACAAGTTGTTCTTTGATTATATAAAATTAGGTGCATCATTTGCAAACAAGATTAAATCACCAGACATTGTTTTACTTGCTAATGTCTCTTCCATCTTTGATTTATCTTTTAGTATAAATACTTTATCTTCATCAATATTTGAACTCAATAATTCAGAGTTTAAATCACCTGTAATTATTGCGTAATCAAACTTTTCATTAATAGCACTAGCTAAAAGCATATTAGACTCATCAGTTGACTCTACTAAACCAGGAGTTACTATAACTTTTCTTCCTGTATGAGAAGAACAGATATTTATTCCCTCTAGCATTCCTTCTAAGTTTCCATTAAAAGAGTCATCAACTATTATCTTTCCACCTGCTTCAATTTTTTGAAGTCTGTGTTCAACTTGTGGTAAATCTTTTAGAGTATGTTTTATTTCATCAATACTCATACCTAAGTGGTGAGCTACTAAAATTACAGCTGTTAAGTTTATAGCATTAAATGCTCCTAAAACTGGTGCGTGAAAATGCTGCATTGTTCCATTTATCTCCACATCAAACCATATACCATCTAAATTGCTTTTTGATACATGAAGCCCTTTTGGAAACTTTGTAATAGTGTCATAATCTTTTATATGTGTTGACTCATGAACAAAACCTCTTTCCATTCTTGGAGATTTTAAAAGTTCCATTTTTGTATGAATGATATTATCAATTGTTTTAAAATACTCAATATGTGCCTCACCAATAGAGCCAACTATACATAAGTGTGGTTCTAAGAACATAGTTATTTCTTCAATATCACCCTTTTGTCTAGCACCTGCTTCAGCAATATAAACTTGCGTATCATCTGGTAAATCTTTATTTACATCTAAAACAATACCTGCAAGAGTATTTACAGATCTTGGAGTTTTATATGTTTTATATTTGTTTTTTAAGATGTGATACAAAAAGTTTTTTATAGATGTTTTTCCAAATGAGGCAGTTATAGCTATAGTTTTTAAACCTCTTACATTTTCATATCTTTGTTTTGCTTTGTTTTTAAATGATAAGAAAAATATTTTTTCTAAAACAGATGAAATACCATAAGCTAATAGTAAAGGTACAAATATAAACTGACTTTTACAACTTGGAGCTGCTAAACACAATGCAATAACAATAAATGTAGTTAAAAGAAGAACAGCTAAAAATCTTTTAACCCTTGATGTTAAAACAAGTGGTTTATCTAGTTTTCTATTCCATAAAACAAAACTAACTAAATATAGTAAATAAAAATAAATAGCATAATAAACATCGGGAATTATATAAAAAAGTACAATAGGTGCAACAAAGTAAGTGATATGCCACTGCCATTTGTGGTGCTTTAAAACAACTCTTTCAAGTCTATAATTATACCATTGAAGATTGGTTATTAAGTACCAACCTAAACTCATAATCAACAATATGTGTGTAAATATATTAAAGTATTCAATGTACTGCATTTTCTATTCTCTCACAAATTTCTTTTGCATATTTTAAAAAGAAGTAATGGTCACCATCATAAGATATAAAAGTTGAGTTGTCTATTAAAGAGGCTATTTTTTTACCTGAACTTAATGAAGTTGCAGTATCTTTTTCACCCCAAAAGATTAAAGCACTATTTTTAAAAGCAGAAAAACTTGAAGTAAAATCCTCATCTACTACATTTTTAAATGTTGCATACATATTTTCACTCATTGTATTAACATCATCACTTCTGAATATCTTAGTAAACTTTTTTAAACCTAATTTATTAAAAGTTTTTGCTATGAAAATCTTAAGTTTTGTATCAAAAGATTTCTCTTCTAAAACTCCTGCACTACTTAATAAAACTAGATTTTTTGGATTTAATAAAGTAGCAACCTTTCCTCCATAAGAGTGACCTGCAATAATATCTTTAGAACTATTTAGTTGTTTTAGAAACTCATTTACTATTTGATAATAATCATCAGTTCTTAACTCATAGTCATTTGTACTTTTTCCAAATCCTGGCAAATCAATATAAATATGTCTATATTCACCCAAAAAAGAACTAAATGCATTTTTCATTAGTTCTTTATTTGAACCCCAACCGTGTAAAACTACAAAATCTTTTTTTGCACTTGGGTTAACAATCTCATAAGATATATCAAAACTTCTATTTTCAATATTAATCTTTTTTGAGGCCAAACTACTTACCCTTGCTTGCTTGAATCTTATTTACATAATCGTATGTAATTGGTATGTGTTTTTTCTTTGGAAGATTTAAACATAACTGCTTAAACATACTATCGAAATCATCAAAAAGATAGTTTGCCATAGATCCAGGAATAGAGTTTATCTCATTTAAGTATACCTCATCATCAACTACAAAAAAGTCACATCTTATAATTGATCCCTCAAAAACATTGTTATAAACTTTCTTAAATGCATCTTTGATTTTTTTCTTCATTTCTTCATCCAAATTAGCTTCTTTTGCCTTTGATGTTCTAGAAAAGTCTAAATATTTCTTATCAAAATCTAAGAAATCAGCTTTTTGTGGCTCTTCAATAATTGAGAAGTTGAACTCATTATTGATTTTTGTTCCAGCTAGATTATACTCTTTTATTCCAGCTACAAATGGCTCTACAATAATTGAGCTATCAAGTTCAAAAGCAACATCTAAAGCATAATCTAACTCTTCTTTAGATTTTACAATAGAAACACCAATAGAACTTCCTAATTTAACAGGTTTTATAATCACAGGATACTCTTCTACTTCAACATCTTCTTTACAAGTAAAGTATTTATAATCAATAACCTTAACTCCAACCTCTTTTGCATAACCTTTTGTTAAAAACTTATTTGAGCTTACACTACAAGCCTCTACTCTTGGTGCTAAATATGGAATATTATAAAATTCAAATAGTGAAGCAATAACACCATCTTCTCCATCACCACCATGCATTAATGTTAATGCCACATCAAACTCTAAAGGTCTGTCTTTTGAAAGAAATCCACCTTTTTTATAAAAACCGTTTTTAGCAAGTTGTAACTTATCATAGTTTTTGTACTCTTTTGAACTAAAAAGTTTAGATTTAATAATATCTGTTGGTATATGGTAAAATTCTCTGTTTTCATCTAAAAAGATATAAACTAACTCATCTTTTAATACATCTTTCATGGCTATTGAACTTACTATTGAAATTTCATGTTCATAACTTATACCACCAAAAACCACTGCTATTTTCATCAATTTCCTTTGAACCTATTTTTGTAACATTTTAAGTGCTTCTTTTACTAAATCACTTGTATTTGTACTAGCACATTTTTTTATTATTTTTGCAACTACATCTTTTTTGAACCCTAATGATTCTAAGGCTAATGATGCTTCTAAACTTGCATTTGAACCTGAAACTGCATCGTCTTGATTTGAAGAATCATCTATTATGAATCCAGATAACTCTACTAAAATTCTACTTGCACCCTTTGGACCAATTCCCGGAACTCTTTTCAACATTGAAACGTCATTGTCTGAAACTATTTGTGCGAAAGAGGTAGGGGTAAATGTGGAACAAATAGCAAGTGCAACCTTTGGTCCTACGCCATTTATCTTAATTACTGTATCAAAAAGCTTTTTTTCATTTGGATCTAAAAAACCATAAAGTGCTTGAGAATCCTCTCTGATTATGTGTGTTGTCTGAAGTTTTACGTCATCTGATGTGATTTTTGAACTACAATTTACAGATACAAAAACTTCATAAATTAAGCCATTTACATTCACATTTAAAAATGTTGGCTCTTTTTTTATTATTTTGCCTTCTAAGCCTACAATCATTTTTTATTACTCTTTGTTAAAAAAATTGTTATATTTAATATTTATTAAATAGAGTTCATTATATAATAATTTGACTTAAACTTAAAGGCCAGTGTATGTTTGAATTAATAACAAAGAAGATTAGTAATAAAATTATCTTTTCATTACTAGTTTTATTGACTATTAGTACCCTAACAATTGTTTACTTTAGTACAAAAGAGGTTAGTAGAAATACCCTGCAAAACACTAAAGAAAACTTAGAGATGCTAAATGCAGCAATGTTTCAAAGCTTAAGAAATGCTATGAACACAGGTGATCCAGCTACTATTAAACAAGCTGAAGAAGATGCAAGAAATATCAAAGGTGTAAAAGACTTAACAGTTGCAAAAAGTAAAAAACTTATGGAACTTTACCCTTCAGATACAAAGTTTACAACTGATCCAAATATCTTAAAAGCTTTTGACACAAAAGAACCGTTACTATTAGAAACAGATAATGAAAAAACAGGACACAGCTTAAGAATGATAAAGCCTATGGTAGCCACGCAAGACTGTCTTTTATGTCATGCTAACCAACAAGAAGGCGATGTAATTGGAGTTATGGACTTAACTTTCTCACTAGATGAAGCTGATCAAGAGGTGTGGGATTTATTAGTTCATATTTTGGTTGTAGCAACAATCACAGGATGGATTACTATTGGTTTTGTATTCTTTATTGTAAAAAGAGCAACTAATACTATTGGTGATTTAAAAACAGGATTTAGTAACTTACTTGAGTCAAATGACCCATCAATTACACTTGATGTACAATCAAATGATGAAGTTGGTGAAGTTGCTGATTTATTTAATGCATATATGGATAAAGTTAGAGCTGGCCTTAAAAAAGATGCTGTAGTTATTGAAGAAGCAAATGATATTTTAGAAAAAACTGCAAGTGGTTTCTTTGTATATCAAGTACAAAGTAACGCATCAAATCCACATGTTGAAAATCTAAAAAATCAACTAAATGACATGATTAAACATACAAAAGAGACACTGGATAAAATAAATGAAACTCTAAGAAAATATTCTGAATCAAAGTTTGATTATAAAATTGATGATAAGGGAATATATGGAGATTTAGGTTCTTTAGCATCAGGTATTAAACTTGTAGGAAATAATACATCTGAGATTTTAGCTATGATTATGAATACTGGTGATTCACTAAATGAGAATACAAAAATTCTATCTGAAGCTTCAAAGAATCTATCAGACTCGTCAAATAGACAAGCAGCTTCACTTGAAGAGACAGCAGCAGCCTTAGAACAAATAACTGCTAATATTCAATCAAATACACAAGCAAGTGTTAGAATGTCTCAATTAGCACAAAATGTTACTAGCTCGGCTAAAAAAGGTGAAACCTTAGCAAACCAAACAGCAAGTGCTATGGATGAGATTAGCCATAAAGTTAACTCTATTAATGAAGCTATTGATGTTATTGATCAAATTGCATTCCAAACAAACATACTATCTTTAAACGCAGCAGTTGAAGCTTCTACAGCTGGTGAAGCAGGAAAAGGTTTTGCAGTAGTTGCTCAAGAAGTTAGAAACTTAGCAAATAGAAGTGCTGAGGCTGCAAAGGATATTAAAGACTTAGTTGAAGATGCAAATCTAAAAAGTACTGAGGGTAAAAAGATTTCTGATGATATGATTGAGGGATACAAAGAGTTAAATACTAATATCTCTGATACTACAATCACAATAGAAGAAGTTGCTACTGCATCTAAAGAGCAAGAAAAAGGTATCGTTCAAATTAATGATGCTGTTAATACACTAGATAGAGCAACTCAGCAAAATGCTCAAGTAGCTGGTGAAATTTCTGGAATGTCTGAGAAAATTTCAGATATGTCTAACTCATTAGTAACAGCAGCCTCAAGAGCATCTTTCTTAGAAGAGTCTTTAAATAAAGTTTGTGATGTTGACTTAGTATATGATACAGCTGAATTAAAAGTTGATTTACTTAATAGAAAAGATGAGACTTACTCTAAACTTGGAAGCTATAGTAACTGGCAAGTAAAAGAAGAGAATACTTTAAAACAGTGGTTTACAAAACATGAGCAATCAGGTAAGAAGTTAAATACAAACACTATGAATGAATTACATAGCTTAACTGATCAATTTAGAAATGATCTTCAATCACTTGTAGATTCAAACTCAAATAAAGAAGATAATAAAACATTAAATGATAAAGCTAAGAATGTAGAAGTTACAACACTTAAAATATTTGGTAATCTTAACCAACTAAAAGAAGATGCTTGTAAAGATTAAAAGTAAAAGAAGAGAATAAACTCTTCTTTTATCTAAGCTTGCATACTTTTGATTAGATCTTCAAGCTCATCTTCACTTAAATTTTCATCACTATCAATATTTTTTGCACTATTTGCAAGGTTATATTTACTCTTATCAATATCATTTTTTTCACAAACAAAATTTACTACTTTTTCAATTCTTTGTCTGTATAAATCTTGATGTTGTAGTTGCCCCATAGCTTCAGAGACTTGATTTTTAATCTTCTCTTTTTCATGCTCCATAAGTTTTAAAGAAGATGTAGTGTCATCTATATTTTGAAGGTTTTCATAGATTTTTGTTGCGTTATTTTCAGACTGTTTAATCACATCACACAGTTCATGAATCAACTCTTCATATCTCATTTATATTTCCTTTTTATGCAGTTACTAAAGTTTAACCTATTTTAACTTAATTAATTTATTCATTATTTATAAACTAATGAATTATTTCAGCAATAAACTCAGTTGCATAAGACCCTTTTGGTAGAGTGAAGCTTAGTTCCATCCAATTTTTTTCTTCTTTATAATCAGCCTCAACATCACTTGGATAAACCCATGCAAATCTTCTAGAGCCTGTCTCATTTGTATCCACATCAAACTGTTGTTCAATACTATAAGCTAATCCTTCGCTTCTACTAACCCTTTTACCTGCAATTAGTCCTGTTGGTACTCTATCTCTTTGAATAAACTTTTCAGCCTCTTCTATCGTATCTTCAATAATAAATGCTTTTCCATAAGGGTAGTGATTTAACATATCACCTGAAATTATTTTAAAAGGGTGTTTTTGCTTTTTCATATTTTTAACTTCGTCAAGTGGTAATTGAAGTTTCTCATAAATCTCTTTTGGTTCAAAGACATCTATTAGCTTTGATATTTCAATTCTTTTTGATAACCATAAATTAAACTGATGACTTTGGTATGCATTTATATACATCTGTTTTAGGTTTCTTCTTTTCTCTTTTAATTTACCCTCAACAATTAATTTACCCTTTTCATAATTGTTTTTTTCAACTCCAAATCTTTGAAATCCATAATAGTTTGGCATACCTGAATTTACAATATGTTGTAATACTTGCTCTATCTTTTTTGCATCAACAAGATTTACTCTTTTTAATCTTATAAAAAACCTATTTCCTTTTAAATGTCCTGTTTTTATTTTATTGTTGTGATAAGTCTTTTCTAAAATCTTTATATTTGGATGTTCAAAATCTGCTAATTTCTCTTCATATTTTTTAAATAATGAAATAGATTGAATTGTCATTGCATTTTTGTCTTTTAATCCTGCATAACCTATATCTCTACTTCTACAACCCACATGCCTTGCTATTTCATTTATTGCATCCCAAGTTGTTAAATCTTTCTTTCTTATCTTTAAAATTAGGTGCTCACCCTCACCTGAAAATTCATACAACGGTATTTCTGTTACTACGAAATCATCTTTGCTTTGTTTAAAAACAACATCAATTTTTGAATGTGTTAAATATCTTTGTAATTCTGTCAATTATTATCCTTAATATTAGAAGTGATGATTAGAGTCAATAGCCTTGTATTTGCCTTTTACAACCTTTGCAAATATATTAAGCTTTACTCCATTTTTTTTAGCAACTTCTTTAATTTCATTTTGGTATTTTTTATCAAATGTAAAAAGTATCTCATACTCTTCACCTGATACTAATTCATCTTTTGAAAGAGTTTTATTAAACTCAAAACCTACACTACTTGCATTTGAGATTCGCTCTAACTCAAATGTCAGTCCGTCTGAAATATCTAATGCACTATTGATATATTTTGATGCTTCATAAAAAAAATTCGCTTTTAATCTTGGCTTTATAAACTTTGATTTTTTATGAATTTTTTTGCCTGAAAATAGCTTTTCTAAATCTCTTTTACAAGTTCCTAAATCTCCTGTAAAGCATACTAAATCATCTACTTTTGCATTTTTTCTAAAAATTGGATTAGCCGTTTTGGAAATTATGGTTATAGATATATCAAGCTTCTCATTGGCAATTGTGTCACCACCGATAATCTCAATCCCATACTCTTTTGCCGCTTTCTTAAACCCTTTTGCAAGTTTTTGTAAATCTTGTTTTGTATAGTTTTTTGGAATAGCAACAGTTAAAAGGGCATATTTAGGAGTAGCATTCATAACAATTGCATCTGAGATATTTACAAGCATTGATTTGTATGCGATTTGTTTTAAACTCATCCACTCTTTTTTAAAGTGAACATTTTCAAAAAAAGCATCCATACTATAACAAGTGTTTTTAATAAGTGCAGCATCATCACCAATATATTTACTTTTTTGAAACTGTTTTATAAAATAGTTCTCTTTATTCATAGAAGAATTATAGCAAAATAGAACAAAATAGTTCTATTTTTTGTTACAAAATGGAAACTTTTTAAATAGGATAGTTTTTATCCTATTTTCTTTTAAGGAAATTATTGTATAATAACAATCACAATTTAAATTATTAGGAGAAAATAATGCCAAAGATTAATAAATACGTAGATATTGATACAGTAGAAAGAGAAGCAAAGAAAGACTTAATTGATAGACACTCACCGTTTATCCACTGTGCTGAGACTGCAAAAAAAGGTGAGCCTTTTGAAGTAACTGTTAAAATGGGTAACGAGTATACTCACCCAGATGATTTTGATCACTATATTGAATCAGTTGCATTATATAATGGTGAAACATTATTAGCAAAAGCTTCATACGTTCCTGGTACTTTAGGAAATGTTAAAGCTCATAATACAACTACTTTCACAGTTATTCCAACTGGTAAAAAACTTAACTTAGTTGCTCACGGATACTGTACTAAGCATGGTATCTGGGAATCAACACCTGTACAAGTTTCTGTTGAAGAGTAGTATCTTTTCTTCTCAAAAAAGTAAAAGTAAATCTTTTACTTTTTTGTTACTTTTCTTAATATTCTAACACTTTTTAATTATTTAATCCAATCTAAAACTTTACTACTAATACATATAAATGTTATTATATAAAATAACAAATTTGAAACTAAAGGAACAATAATGCAAACAGAATTTTTATACTTTGGTTTATTAGTAGTAGCAGTAGCAATTATAGGTTTAGGGTTTATCTATTATAAAGAGAAGAGTAACAAATAGATAACCTTTATAATACATATAAAATGTTATACTCTAAAAGTAATAAATAGGATAAACTATGAAAAAAGCTTTTATTGATCAAATACTTTTAGGGTTTTTAATTTTTGCAGTACTTATAATAACGGCAACAACTTTAATAGATGATGAAGAGGCTAGAAACAAATATTATAAGATAAAGAATTTAACTAATAATGCTGCGTTAAGTGCTGCAAAATACTACTCAAATGTACAAAGTGATACTTTTGAAGCTGAACAAATTGCAGATTCAATTCTATCAAAAACTAAGTTAGGACTTGAGATAAAAGATAACTTAGTTTATACTTGGGATTTTATTTCTGATCCTAATACTTTAACTGTAAACCTTCCTTCATACGAACATAAAACATTTTGGTATAAATTTTTAGACTTAACAAGCTTTGGATTAGAAGCAGAGTCTAAAGTTAGAATTGTTGAAGGTGATGATATAACAAATACAGCAAATCTTACTCCTTTTGGAATAAACGGTTGTGATAGTAGTCACCTAACAAAAAATAGTGTTTTGACCTTTGATTTAAGAGGACACTCTACATATGATGATGAAGACTATGTAAACTTTTATGGAGTAGATACAAATGATGCTTGTGTTGATTCAGGTAACTCTAAATGGGCACATTTTAAAAATGCAATAAAAGACTTTTATGTGGAAGATAACTTTTTGAAAAATGATGAAGATTCACTTAAGGTTTCAACAGATGATACTCTTTGTATTCCGAAAGTAAAAGATTTACAAATGGAACAAAACAATGATCCTAAACAGATTAGTCAATCTTTTAAAAATCTTGAAAAAGATTATGACTTACGAGGGGTTAGAATGCACATTGCTCTTTTTGATTGCAATAGTGAAGCTACAAATCTAATCATAAATAAGTTTATTGAAGTTGAGTTTCAAAGTAATCCTAGCGAAAGCTTTAAGAAAGTAAATCATGACTATAGTAATTTTGAGTTTGACCTAAAAATAATAGGAACAAAACTAAGAAATAAGGTTGAGCTAATCAAGTAATTAGCTACAACCCTAAAAGTTCATTAACTCTTTTTTGATGCAAACTTTTTACATCATTTTGTTTATTTTCTATCTGTTTTTTTACTTTTTGTGTTTTCTCTTCATTTGTTTTTTCTTCAAAAGTTTTATCAACTTTACTTTTAAACTCTGTTTTTTGAGTAAACAGTTTTTCCTGACTATTTAATTTTGGGTCAACTATTTCAGGTGTTATAAAAAAGGCTAGTTCACTTTTTCCCTCTTTAAAGGCTTTACTTGTAAATAAAAAACCTAATATAGGTATATCTCCTAGTAAAGGTATTTTCTCAACACTTGTAGCATCCTCTCTATTTACTAGTCCACCTAAAATAATTGTTGATTTATTAGCAACAACAACATTTGTAGTGATTGATTTTTCTGTTATGTTTGGTATTCCATCAACAACCTCTGAGAAGTCTGGAGCACTTGATTTTGTAACAATATTAAGTTTTACAAACTTTTCATCAACAATATTCTTAGCTTTTATGTTTAATTGTAATCCATACTTTATCTCTTTTAATTCAGTTGCTGGAACTCCTTGGGCTGTTGTTGTTTGTGTCTTAATATTAAATGTACCACCAGCTAAAAAATCAGCTTCTTTATTTTCAAGAGTTAAAAGTGTTGTTTCATCAATAACTTTTGCTACACCTTTTGAAGATAAGTAATTTAACACTAACCCTGTATTAAAACCATTTCCTAAGTAGTTTGCAGCTGCTGTTAAACCTCCTGTCAAACTAACTGAATTTTCTATTAAATCAGCTACTTGTGGAGTATAGCCAGCTAATTTCTCTTTTTGAGAATAAAGTGTCTTTTTAGTTCCCTCATAAGAAGTAGTGTAGTTTTGGAAGCTATACATCCAATTATTTTTTAAATCTAAGCCTTTATCATTATTAATCTCTACAGCATAAAGCTTTATTCTCACCATTTTGTCAGGGTTTATAAGTGCTGTTAGATCTACCAAATCATTTTTTAAATCTATTCCTGACTTTTTAAACAGATCTAATATCTTATCTTTAGTTTTTTGATTTTGTATTTTTCCAGATAAAATAACTTTTTTATTTGTTTGTTCTACTTTTAACTTTGGACTTAAATACTTAGCAATATTGATAATAGTTTCAAGATTTTGTGTAATATTTACATTTATATGTAAAGATGTGGTATCTTCAAAAGTAACTAGTATATTTCCATATCCCAACTCTTTAGTAAAAACCTTTATTGTTTGTAAGGGTTTATTTTCATTATTTACAAACTCTACTTCAATTAAGTCTTTATTGCTGACCTTTATGTTTTTTATTACTTTTTCAAACTGAAATACTTTGAAAGAACCTTTTTTCATTGAAATATTTTTATCATATAGGTTCTTACTAACTAGTGTATTTCCATGTGATACTAAGAATAATATTAAGGTTAGAAGAAAACTTTTAACTAAAATTTTCATAAATTGCTCCTAATTTAATGTTAGAGTTAAGTTACACTCTTTTTCATATTCACTTACTTCATTATAAACAACAGATTTAGAATGAACATTGTTAGTTCCATCAGTTATAAAACTATTATTTAATGTTGTATATACATTAACAATCACTTGTCTACTTGTAACAGTTAAATCTTCACTACAACTTAAGTCACCAACACCTATGCTATTTACATAATCACCTTTAAGTGAGTTTATTCCATCTACTATGTCAGCTTCAGGCTTTCCTATTGCTACCATTCTAGAAGTGTATTGAGCTATTGAGTCTGCATTTTCTTTTACTTTTAGTGCATTTGAGTAATCAATAACAAAAAATAAGAAACCTACAAATGAGACAAATATTACTATCCATAGTATTATTTGCTCTACAAATGCATTTTTCATACTTCTATTTTTTTTCATTATATATGACCTAGTTTACTTTTTACAAAGCTGTTTGATACTTTTTTAACAACCTTTTCACTTATATATAACCCATCACAAGTTTGATACCAACCATCTTGTTTTTGATTATAAGATATAAAAGTCTTATTATTTAAAACTTTTTTATAACTTGATTTTAATGAGGGAGCATTTCTTATGTGAAATCTACTAGATGTTCCTACTAAATAACTTTTTTGCCCAGTTTTACATAATTGTTTTGGATGTTTTTTAACTATAACGTTTTTAACTTTTTTATTTTTTGAATCATTTGTATAGTCAATAACTGCTCTTTTCTTATATGTATAAGTTGTAGGTTTATATAACTTATATACTGGTTTCTTTGAAACTTGATGCTTCTTTTGTGTGTTTGTAGTAACAAACTCTTTTTTCTCTCTTTTATTCATTTCATCTATAGTTTTTACCTGTATTGACTCTTTTGTTTTTACCATCCAAAGTTGATTACCTTTATTGTAATCTTTTATCAATCTAAGTAACTTATTAGACTCAATATCCAAGATAAGCTCATCTGATTTTACATCAATAACCTCTTCAATAAGTTTTTTATTTCTAAGCTTTTTAACCTTTTGTTTAGTTATACTATAAGATTCAGTCATACCATCTCTTAAGAAACCTAAGACCTTGATATTATTTGCTACAAACTGAACCTCAAAATCTTTATATTTACCCTGTCTATTTGGTTCACCCTTTGGGAAAACAGATATAATATTAATATAGTCACCTTGAACAATTGAGTAATTAGGGTTGTTAAACAGATCAAACCTCATATTGTAACTACTCTTTGAAAAATCTAAAACCTTTGATTTCTCTTCTTCGATTTTAGTATTTAACTTTTGTTTTAAAAACATTTCATTTTTATAAATTGTCTCTTTAGTGTACTTACCTAAAATCTCTTTTTTATTTAAAGGAGTATTGAGTAAAAACTTTTTTGCTATTTTTGTTTTTCCCATATGCTCAACAGTAATCAAGGTATTCTTTTTTATATCATCCTTAGCCACATATATTGTTACTAACTCATTATTACTTTTTAAAACTTTTTTATTTTTATTATAAAAATAAAATGCAGTAGCAATTGCAGAGATTAGCAAAGATGTAAGGACTAATATAATTATTATTTGTCTATTTAATTGCATTTTTATTCCTCATATTAAACTCCCATTGTCAATGTTCCACCCATTATAGGAAATACTATAAATGCAGCAAAAGCTGGTAAAACAAAAAGAAAAATTACTAACATTAAATACATATTTAAAGTATTAACCTTTCCTTTTATCTTATAGAAACGATCTTTTCTCATCTCATCAGATTGCATTGCAAAAATATTTTTCACTCCTATTCCTGTTTCCTCACTTAAAATCAAAAAATCAATAATCTTATCTAACTCTCTACTGTCAACTCTATTTTTTAAATTATCATAGGCAATCTTTGTAGAGTAATTTGTCATTTCATACTCTAAAATACTTACTTCTTTTAATAACTCAGGATCAATAATACCTTTTGCTCTTCTTGATACTTCAAAAAAAGCATTTTTTAAACTACCTCCAGCTTCTAAAATAACATTAACTAAATCTAGGAAAACACCTAAATCTCTATTTATTTTTTCAATTCTCTCTGCTTTTGCGATATTTAGATATAT
Organism: Arcobacteraceae bacterium; assembly: GCA_041694355.1. Classification (GTDB taxonomy): domain Bacteria; phylum Campylobacterota; class Campylobacteria; order Campylobacterales; family Arcobacteraceae; genus Arcobacter_B. The sequence continues at coordinate 56,545 of JASMTK010000109.1, forward strand.
TTTTCCTCCAAAAACAATACATATTAAACCAGCAAGTACAACTACTGAAGCTATTAAAGGTGATACAAAAAATGGAAGGACAGCTATTACAATAATTCCAATTAGTGCAAAAAGTAGTCTTGCCTCATTGTACTCCTTATATGTAATTCCTGCTTGTATCAACTTCATATTTAGATTATTATTGTTATTCTCTTTTTTATGTTGTTCTTCTATAATAGCCTTATTATCTAATTTTGATAAAAGTACAATATTTTTTTGTTGCTTTCTTTGTTGTAAGAATATCACAGCTACTATTACACAAAAAGTAATAAGTAAAGGTAACAATATAATTAAAAGAAGTGTATTACTCATCATTTTATCTTTGTTAATAAACTATTTATAAATAATCCAAATGTAATCCATAAAACTATAAAAAACATTTGTAACTTACCAGTAGAACTTCCAAAAAAGTGTGCATTTAAAGCATTTTCTAAAGCATTATTCATCATAATATATGTAAACAGTATCAATGCAATTATCATATAAGTTCCCACTTTAATCTCTTTTGTGGAAGAGACTATCTCTTGTTTTATCTCTCCTTGGTCATGTAATGCTTTTCTTAACTTCTCTAAGGTATTTGAAAATTTACCCCCAGATTTTTTACCTATTGAAATTGTTAAATAAAATATTCTTAACTCTCTTGACTCAATTAGTGAAAACATTTTTTCAAAACATTTATCTTCACCAATTACTGATTTTTCATTTACATAAATTCCTAATATTTTCTTTGCTAAATCTGATTTTGAAGTTATAATCGATTTTTTAAGTGCCTGTTCAAAACCAACCCCACTTCTCATCATACTTGTTACTTTATCAATAATCTCTTTTAATGCAAAGTTAAACTCTTCTTCTCTAACCTTAATAATTTTAGTTAAAATCAAATATGGCAAGAAAAGAAAAATAAAAGAAGTAAAAATAAAAATAATCTTTGATTTTGTAACAAAGAAAACAAAAGAACCAATCATTAAAGCAAATAAAATAGAGATAACAATGAAAACAAATTCACTACCTGCTGCAGTAAAGCCTGCATATCTGAGTTTTCTTACTAAGATATTGTTCTTTTCAAACTCATTTTCAACTTTATTTTTATTTAGAATTTTATTATTTGTGTTTACTAATGTATTGATTATAATTCTTTGCTTATTTGTTTTTAAATAAAAATCAAATAAAAAGAAAATCAATACAACTGCTAAAAGTGGTACAATTAGAATAAATAATAAAACCTCTAAACTCATTAGTTACTCCTGTCTCATCTTTTGAAAATGAGGCCATTTATGGAAAAGACTTGGGTCTCTTTGTAAAAATACTTCTAAAAACTCATCTTTCCATCCACACATAACAGATGGTAAATCTTGTTCTAATGCTTCAATTAACATAGATTTTGGCATTTCAAAATTTGGATCAAATACTCTTTTATCTATATCAACTCCAAACATATTCATTTGCTCAATTGTTCTAGAAGGAGTAGAAAGGAGTTGAAACTCACCTTTTGTTTTTTTCATATCACTTTTATCACGTCTAAATTGAAAAATATCATTTAATGAAACTACTCCATTATCCTCCATTCTTCTTTCAATCTCTGATATTGCTACTAATTTTCTTGTTCCATCTGGAAATCTAACTAGTTGAATTATCAAATCAACAGCTGATACCATTTGCGTTCTAATAAAATTAATATTTGCACTTGGTCTTGCCTCTAAATACATATTTTCAATTCTAACTAATGCCTCTTTAGTATTATCAGCATGAACTGTTGTCATTGAACCAGGGTGACCTGTATTCATAGCATTTAACATTACAACAATTTCAGGTCCTCTACACTCACCAACTACAATTCTTCTAGGACTTGATCTAAGTGCAGAACGTAATAGATAATCAAGTGTTATAGCTCCTTTACCCTCTTCGTTTGCCATTCTAGCTTCATACTGCCTAATAGAGTGACAAGGCATTTGAGGTTGCATCTCTTTTGTATCTTCAATAACCATCAATTGCTCATTGCCATCAACAAATCTTGTCATAGCATTTAAGAAAGTTGTTTTACCACTTGAAGTACCACCTGAAACAATAATATTACACTTTCCTTTAGCTGCTTTTACTAAGAAATAAGCCATTTTCATATCAATCTGTCCGCTATCTATTAGCATTTCTAATAGAAGAGGTATTTCATTAAACTTTCTAATTGTCACACAAGAACCACCATTTGCTGCAATTGGAGGAATTTGTACTTCTACCCTTGAACCATCATTTAATTTACTTGATATAATTGGGTGTGCTTCATCAATCTTTCTATTGTTTTCTGCTAGCATTTTATCAATAACTTTTCTTAACTCCTCTTCACTTCTAAAAGTAAAAGGTGTTTGTTCTGTTCTACCTTTATAAATAATATCAACATAATCTTTTGTATTTATAATTACGTCATTAAGTCCGTCTTTTGCGATTTGAAAAATTGTAGAGATATGACTATATCCTAATATATTATTTATAATCATTGTTTTTATATCTTCTAAAGTCTCTTTTGACAGAAGTTTTGTATCACTATTGAAACTTTTAATAAACTCAGGTAATACCTCTTCTAAGTTCTCTCTTGTAATTTTTTGATCAGATTTTAAATTTAGCAAAAAGCTATCATTAACTTTCAAAGCAAGTTCATATAAATCTTTATTTGTATATAGTTCAGGAAAGACTAACTCTGAGTTGCCAACTTGTCTTTTAACTTTATTTATCTTCTCTTTTGTCTTTACTGCTTGATTAATACTCTCATCTATTTGAGTATCTTCTTTAAATGTTATAGTTTTTTCTTGGTCTTCAATTAAATCTCTTAAGTTTTTCATTATTTACTCTTTTGAAATAATCTTTTAAAAAAATTTGTATTTTTAGTATTTTCAGAACTTTCATAAAACTCTTTTTTTATTAAAACATCCTCTAATTTCTCTATAAAAACAGAATTTTGTGCTTTTTGACTTGCCAACTCACAATAATTCCAACACTTCCCTAGTGTTTGATAATCATTTGGTATTTTATATTTATCAAACTGTATTTTATCTCCACTCGCCATATTTAATATTGAAGATACGTCATTTACTGATATTGCATTTTCAGAATCAAATCTATTTACAATAAAAGATATCTTTTCTTTTAATCCTGCTCTTTTCATTAAAGAGTAAAAAGTTTTCACCTTTGAAATATGAGGAAGATTCATCTCTGTTAAAAGCCATATTTCATTTACAATGTCATAGATTGTTGTTTTTATATTTGAAGCATCTGCTGAACCCAAATCAATTATTATAAAGTTAAAATAATCACTTGATGAAGAGATATACTCTAAAAGTTTCTCTATAAAGATGTCTTTTTCGATATACTCTTTATCAATATGTCTTTGTATTCCAGTCACACTATAGAAATTCTCTCTTATTTTTACAAGACCATTTTCTAAATTACTTTCTAAATTAAACTCACTACTATTAACTAAATCTACAATTGTCTTTTGAGGTAAAGGATTTTTTTCTAAAAAAAGATTACTTATAGCTTTTGTAACAGATAAATCAATATATAAGATATTTTTCTCAGGTAATCTTTTTGATAATAGATCTGCCATATTCATAGATACTGTTGTAGTTCCAATTCCACCTGATATACCACTTAATGCTATAATTCTGTTTCCATATTTATTTTTATTTATTATGTTATTACGTGTATTTACGATAATCTCTTTTATATTTTCAGCTTTAAACTGAGTGATAGGAATATAGTTTTGTATTCCAAGTCTTCCGCAGAAAATTGAGAGTTTATGTTCATTTGGTCCTACAACAATTACTAATTCATTTAAGTTTTTAAGTAAGTTTGCATTCTCTTGTAAAAGTCTTTCATCATTTACAATAAAAATCATTATATGTTTTGTGTCTTTATTACGAAGAATGGACTTGTATTTATTAACGCTAGTTGAGACTGTTACATCTACATTAAACAAACCATTTAAACCATCATTTAAATTTTTTGCAAACATATCAAACTCTTCATCATGGAAGATATAGATATTAAATGATATATCTGCTCCTAAAAGCTTCTTTTCTAAATCTCTTTGATAGCTTAGATATTTTCTAATTTTTGATAATAGTTTTTTTAAAATTGGAGTTGATTTTATCTTTTCATATACTTCTATATAACCAAATACAATACTCTTATCTCGCAATAACATTTTATAAGTTCTATTGTGTTCTGGTTTTTCAACTCTTTTACCACTTTTATCTAAAGTAAATTTATAAAAAAAGTCATTGTATTCATAATCATATTTATAGTATGATGAAAAGCTCAAATCTGCAATATCATTAAACAGTTCAATAAACTCTTCAATTTGACTTGTAATAGAAAGATTTTGTTTATTTAGTTCAACTTTTTGTTCATATTCATCTAATGTCATAAAAACCCCAATATAAATTTGATAAATCAATCATAACAACTGATAGAAACATAATAGGAACCATAGGTGCCATATCTTTTTTCTTTACAAGTTGATTATATAATAAAAATAGTGTTTGTAATACTCCTGTAAGTATAAGAAAATATGAGAATAGTACCACATCTAAATATAAAGCTACTATCATCAAATATTTTATATCACCTCCACCTATAAACCAATCTTTCTTTATAAGCATTAATACAATAAAAAAAAACAAAACTGCTAAAGATAGAATAATAGAGCTTATATATATTTTTGATTCAATAAATCCAAATACAAAAAGTAAAATAGCAAATGCTAGTAAAATATTATTCGGTACTAAATAATATTTATAATCTGTGTAAGATAAAAGAATAGAAAATATATAAAAGCTTATTAAGAACATAGTTCCCCCTTTAGAGGGGAAAAATTCTGAATATTATTCAGAAGTTGTATCACTAGTAACTGACTCAATTTTAGATGTTGCAGCATCTTTTACATTTGTAGTTTCATCACCTACCCATGTGTTAAGACCAACAACAGCACCTACACCAACGATTACTAAAAGTAGTGTTACAAGGATTTTATCCATTGCACCTTTTTCATTTTTCAGTCTTCTTTTTAAGAATTCTAACATATCAATCTCCTAATAATAAAATAATAATGAAGTAGTGTAGTTGCAAGTTAAATATAAATGCAACCCGGCTATCTTCACACAAGACCCGTGGCTTTCCGTCCCTATTTCACAATAAGTTTGGCTAATTAAGTTATTATTATTGTTACACAGTATAACTTAC
>JASMTK010000110.1:0-10449 GCA_041694355.1 Arcobacteraceae bacterium
ACTTTACTAAAACCCATGACTTTTCTAAAGCAAACTACTTTATAAACAAATTAGAAGAGTTAGAAAAGCTTTTAGAAAGCATATAGATAATTACTTAGCTAAAGCTTTATCTATATATCTTTCAAATAATGTCTTATCTGTTTCTCCAACAAATTTCCTAATATAATTACCCTCTTTATCATATAAATAATACTCAGGAACTTTTGAAACATCACCTAAATCATCAGTAAATCTAAAGTTTTCTTCACCAATAGTTACAGGATATTGGATGTTGTGTTTTTTTATAAACTTTTCTATCTCTTCTTTTGATTTATCTTTTTCAAACAAAACAGAAACTATCTCAAACTCACCTTTGTATTTCTGCTTTAACCTATTCATATCAGGGATACCTTTTACACAAGGTGGACACCAAGTAGCAAACACATCAACTAAAACAACTTTTCCTTTATAGTCTTTAAAATCAAGACCTGTAAGTGTTGTTTCTAAATCTATAGTTTCGCCATTTACTCTTTGTAATGAAAACTGCTTTGAATCAAAGTTTTTACTAATGTCTTCTTTAGACTTAGTCTTTGCTACTAGGTTTTCATCTATAGAATCACTTGAATCACACCCACTAAATAAAAAAAGTGTTGTAATTAAACCAATTGTTAAAAAACTTTTTTTCATAATCTCCCTACTTTTTAAATTTTTAAAATTATATATGATGTTTATTAATGAATTATAAATATCATAAACTCTTTGGTATTTTTATCTTAAAACATGCACCTTTATAACTTGAACCCTCATAATCAAAACTTTTGTTTGATACCAATAACACACCACTTAACCTATCTTCAACTATCTTTTTAGACATATAAAGACCTATTCCTGTTCCATTCTCTTTCTCTTTTGTTGTGAAGTATGGCTTGAAAACATTATCTAAAATCTCTTCTTTAATTCCACCTGCACTATCGTATATATAAAAAGAGATACTATTTACTGATACTTTGTTTGATATAAAAAGTAATCTTTTTTCTTGATCTTCTACTTTTAATAACTCATCTTTTGCATTATTTAAGATATTTAAAAATACGTGCAATAGTTGATTGTCATATAGTTTAAGTTCACAGTCTTTCAAATCTTTTATAACTTTTATATTTCTATTATGAAATTGAGCCTTTGTAAGACTTAAACTCTTTTCAACTATACTATTTGAATTTATGTAAACAATCTCTTTTTTTGGTTTAAAAAAGTCTCTAAAATCATCTATAGTATCAGATAAATGGTTTGCAGAGTTTAATATCTCTTCCATATACTTATATGTTTTACTATCATCATACATATTCATTTTCTTTTCAAATACAACTGAGCTTGAGATAGTAGATATAATACTAAGAGGCTGTTTTAATTGATGAGCAATATTTGCTATCATTTCACCCATTGCTGCCATTCTTGATTGTTCAATCAAAAGTGCTTCACTTTCTTGAAGCTTTAAAGTCTTTTCATAGACTTTTTTACTAAGTCTTTCATTTTGTCTAAAAAGAAGAATTACAATTATAGATACTAGTAAACTTATTAATAATGAGAATACTAATACAGTAGTTCTACTTTGTTTATAAAAGTTCATTTTTCCAATAGCTTCGATTCTAATAAGCTTATTTTTGTCACTATCAAGTATATCAATATAGTTTATAATACTGTTTTTTTCTAAATCTATAATCTTTTTTAAATCAGCATTTATTTTTTTTGTGTATAAGCTATAATCAACTGCTATATCTAAACTTTCACTTTTGTCAACGATTTGTATTTTTTCAAAATTTACATCTAAATTTTTTAGATAGTTACTATCTAATACTTTTCCTATATACATAAAACCATTTATATCTTTTGTTGCATCACTATTTGTTATACCTGTCTTTGCTACAAAAAATAGTCTCTCTTTATATAAAATAAAACCTTTTTTTGATTTTTTGCCTCTAAACTTTTCTATAGCAAGAGAGTCTAAACTCTTTTTATTCTGTGTAGTATTAAAATGCTTTGAAAAAACCATTTTATCATTTAGTGTAGTAAAAATCATAAAGTTGATATTTAAATCTTCTAAAGTACCGCTTGAGTCTCTAAAGTTATCATAGATATACTCTTGGTTTCTATTTTCAAGAAACTTATAAGTTTGATCCCAATTAGCATAATCAACTAAAATTGAATTTATACTTAAAAAAGTCTTCTCAAGTTGTCCTAATAAATTTACTATATTTTTATGGTTTTGATTCTTTTCTATTTTTATATAATCATCATGAAAGTAATTACTTGTAAAATAAAATGTAAAGATAACTGATACAATAAGCACAGCTATATAAGTATATCTTTTTTTCATACTTGCTCACTTTTTAATTATTAGCTAGTTAAATATAATAACTAACTAATTTTTAAAAGTCTATTTATGACCTCTTTTGCCTCTTCATCATCAAAAAATAAGTTCATTTTCAACTCATTATTTATTCTTTTTATCAATCTTTTTTTCTCTTCTAAAAGTTTTGCTTCATCATCTTTATAACTTTGAAGCAACTCTTTTACTTCTTGTTCGTATGCTTGTATAACCTCTTCTTTTTTTACAGGGCTTGGCTTTACTTCATACTCATCTACACTATTATATCGTTTTATCAAAATAATAAAAGCCCCAATTAATAATACTATTATTAATACTGTAGATATATCTATCATATTTATTTTTGCCTTGCTATACTTTTTGCTTCTAAAGCTATACTTTCAGCTCTTCTTGCTATCTCTAATGCTTTAGCTGCAGCTTTATTATTTTCTTCTTCATTTTCTAACTTTTCAATTCTTTCAAGAACTGATCTATAACTAACATGTCCTATTGTCTCTAAAACTCTAGAAGAATTCATAACATGCTTAATAAAGCTTAAATCTCTCCAATTATCTGTAAGTTGACAATCTATATAAAATGCATAATCCACATCAATTTTTGTATCATTTGCTACAAAAGCTAAATCCACATCAATATCATCACACTTTCCAAACATATTAAAATATAAATCTTTTAAAACTACTTTATCTTCAATATTTGATATATAGCTATAAACCTCTTGTTTATAGTCATTTTTAAGCATATATTTTAAGATAACATCAGAGATAGGCTTTGTTTGAGAAGTAAGTGTCTCTTCTAATTTTTTAGTACAGTTATCATAAACCTCTTTTGAATCATCTTTTGTAAGCTTTTTAACAAATTTAAATAGCTCCAAATTGTGAGAGTAACTATATGAGTTAATTCTGTTGTTTAAATACTCAATAATCTCTTTTTTATTTGAAGCTTCATTGGCATACTTAACTATTGCATTTACATTTTCAACTTCTGTTTCATCTACAATTAAACTATCTATATATGATTTAATCTCATTTGTCAACTCCTCTTCTAAAAGCTTTTGGGATTTATCCTCATAATATTTTGTTAATTCATGTAGTGCATATTTTTTTGAGTTAAGAGCAATCTCTTTATATAAAGAAGCAATCTGCTTAAACCTTGATATTTTTTCATTTATTTCAAGATCTTTTACTAATTCTAGCTCATATTTTAGAATATCATCTTTTTGTAGATTAATACTTTCTGCAACTTTTATTCCCCTTTTTGGAAGTTCCTGCGCAAGTTTTTTTAACTTTTGATTATACTCTTCTAAGTCCTTTGAGTTTTGCACTTGAGATACTAACTTTAAAGCTAATGAAGTTTTAATACTTCTTCTTACAAAATAGTAAGCTATAAAAAGAAGAATTAAGACTACTAATCCTACACTGTAAATTGCACTTGGGTTTAAAGAGTATACCTCTGCTAAATTATAATTATTTTGCCCTGCTAATTTAAAAAACTCTTTAATATTATCAAAAAATGACATTCCTACTTCCTTTATCAATATGTATTAACTATATAGTATACATAGATTATTCTTAATTTTTTTAGTTTATAAAACTTAAAGTAACGCATCACATTTTAGTGATACTTTACTCTACTTATTTACTCTTTTATAAAAATATAATGCGATAAAAATTAAAGAAAATGCTACAAAAGATAAAAAAGGAATAGTGATAAAACCTAACCAACTAATATACTCTGTAGAACAAGCAACCCCTTGAGCACATGGAACTGCACTTTCTGGAATAATACCAAACATTAAAAGATTGTGATAAATAGAAAGCAATAATCCTATAAGTACTAAAGGCAGTGAATACTTTAAAACTTTATCATCTGGATATAGTAAATTTGTTAGAAATATTAATACAAGGGGATACATAAATATTCTTTGGTACCAGCACATATTACAAGGTACGAAGTTCATAACAACTGAGAAAAAAAGACTACCTAAAGTTGCCACAGTAGCAACTATAAAAGCAAATAAAATCAAATTTGATTTTGTCAACAAGTTAACTCCTAGGATATAATTTTTAAAAAGATTATATCCAAAAAGAGTTAATAAAGAAGCTTACTCTCCTCCTCCAACACTTGCATTAAGTTCTGCGTGAGGTTCATTTCTTGGGATTGAATCACATTTAGCAATTGATTCATTTAATGCTTTAAAGAATTCAGGGATATTCTCATAAGGAATATCAACTTCAGAAGTTTTCTCTTTCCCATGTGAGTAAATAGCAATATTTACAACTGGGCTACTATATTCACCATAAGGTTTCTCTACATGTTCAATTTTTAGAATATCATTTGTAGTATGAGCTAATTTAAATTTTTTTATTTCAATGTGTTGTGTTGGCATAACTGCTCCTTTATTATAAATTTATAAAAAATTGTAACATAAAAAAATAGCAAAAAAGAAACATTTTTATTTTTTTATTGAGGTTGCTGTCAAAAAAATGTAGTTTTTACCCGTTATTGTTACTCTAAACTTCTTTTGTTGTAAATATTTCTTACAAAAGTATACATCTTTGTATAAAAGCGATTGCTCACTAAAAGAGTAGTTTGGAACCTTTGCACCATATATCATTTCATAATTTTTCCATCTACAGTTAGGAAAACCTAGTATTATGCTACCACTATCTTCTAAATGATTTTGAATAAGTGACATAAACACTTCTTTAAAGTTTAAAGAGCTACTTTGTAATGTACCAATTGAAATAATTAAATCAAACTTTCCAAGGTTTAATTGCTCTAATGCATTAATATCATGATTATGAAAAGTGAAATTTGAGGTATTAAATCTTTTTTTTGCATACTTGATAACACTTTTACTAAAATCAACTCCTGTAAACTCTTTTTCTAAGATATTTTCATAGGGTAAAATATCTTTTATTAGTTCAAATTCATCACCTTTATTTATACCAAGGTTTAGTATTTTTCTTTTTTCTATTATCTTTGTGTTTTCTAATGCTTGTTTATAATAGTGTAAAAAGCTTGGCTCTTCATTTTTAGAGATTTTAAAAAAACTTGAGTTTACTCCATATTTCTCTTTTGTATCATCATAAGATTTACTATGAAAACTTTGCTTATCCTCAAGCTTTCTAAACTCTAAAAGTACAGTATACTTTGATACTATCTTAGGAGTAAGTAGTTTACAACCAAATATTTCTGCTAAATCTGTGTAAGACTTGTATGATCTGTAGATGTATTTTGTATTATCTAAATATACTGTCTCTCCACAATATAAATCAAGTCCAAAATCAGGATTTAAAACCTCTAATTGAATACTGTGATTCTCTTCTAACTCTTCCTTGAAATACTCATAAATCTCAAGCATTGAAAGATTAGTCTTCTTCATCATACTCTTCATCTTGAACTTCGCTATTTTGTTTATTTTTTGAATACTTTTTTGAATATTTTTTGATACCATCCAACTCAAACTCAATGGCAATAGTTGAAATAGTGATTTCAAAAATCGCAGTTATAAGTGAAGCACACATCAAAAGTAAACTAATACCAAATACTATATTCCCTATTAGTTTCAACTGGATAAAAAGCAAAAACATAGAAAAAGTACAAAGAAGTAAAGATAATACTCCTAATAATTGCATTAGCTTTATTAAATCAACTCTTTTTTTTAGGTTTTTTATTTGCTTTGATGCTTTTGGTACTTTTCCACTTCTAGCATTTGCACTAAGACCTCTAATAAGTTGAGCAGTAGTTAAAAACCTACTTGTATATGCAAGTAACAACAATGAAATAGCTGGAAATAGTAGTGCTGGCGTTGTTAAAGCTATATCCATCTCAATCATTAAAATCCTTTATTTTTTATATATTATATCTTTATTCCATTTAAATGTTACTTTTTTACTTATTTTATTAAATTAATTTATAAATTTAAACTAAAATTAATGTTTATACATTTTTCATACACTCTTTTTCTATATGATTACAATGGAAAGCAGATACTAAGGAGAATAAATGAATATACACACAGCAGATTTATGTGATGAAAACAAAGACAAAGAGTTACAAATATTAAGCCCAAAATTCAAAAACTTTGGGGGATTAAAAAGATTTTATGGACAAATTGAAACTGTTAAATTAGATAAAAGCAATTATAGATTATTAGAAATGTTAAGAGATGAAGATGGTGAGGGTAAAATCGTTGTAGTTGATAATGCTCAAGAGTTTTATGGAGTAGTTGGTGATAAACTTATGGCTTTCGCAGCGAAAAATAACTGGCAAGCTATAATCCTAAATGGTTATGTAAGAGATACAGATGAAACTAAAAATATAAATGTAGGACTATTTGCTCTAGGGACTTGTCCACTAAGAAACTTTGAAGAGACAAACTCATCAAGAGGTGAACCACTAAGTTTTGAGGGATTGACTTTCAAACAGGGTGATTATGTTTATGCTGATAATGATGGAGTTGTAATCTCTAAGGAAAAACTAGTATAAATAGCTTTTTGAAGGTGTGGGGTTAACCTCACCTTTTTTAATCTATCTTTTCTTCATATAAAGAAAAACTATTTTTATAAGCTTTTTTCTAACAGTATCTTGAAGTTTAGAAAACCTAATTAAACTCTTATTTTTATTGGAAACTCTTTTAATAACTCATTGTATTGATTTTTATCAATTACTGCAGAGTTACTGTCATAATCATCACGCTTTAAATTCAAATAAACACTAACACTTTGATTTTGTCTATGAATACTTTTATGATTAAAGGCTATAAAATTATCATATTTAGTAGCAAATTTTAGTTCTTCTGCTAAAAAATATCCTGAATCAATATGTATTCTAAAATATTCTGAATTCTTATAAAATTCTTTGTTTAAGTTTAAAAAATTTGTATAAAGCTCAAAAGCAATATTTACTTTTCTTTGAAAATTTTTATTCATTTTTATATCAAGCTTTTTTCTTACTTTTTCTATTTCTGCTTCTTTTTCAAAAACTTTTTTTAATCTTTTATTCAAATCATTCATACTTTAATCCTTCAAATAATTTTTAGTATCTCTTACTATTTATCTAAATATATAATCAGCACTTCTGATTTCAATAAATGTTTGTATTCCTATTGGTAGTTTTTTTAAGCTCATCTTTTACCTTGGTTTATGGGGTTTTTATACAACTATTATATCACAAAAAGGTTAATAATATAAATTTGATAATAGATACTGTGACTGGGCTGAAGTTGCGTTTTGGAAGATGAGAGGGAGGGTATTTTGGGTTATCCTGCACCCATTAGTTGTAGGGTTTTTGCTATTGCAAAGGTGGCTCCTGCTCCTACTGCTACTCCATAAAATGCCAATTTCCATCCTTCATATACAGTTTTTTTCATTTCAAGATTTAATCTTTCTTGCTCTTTTTGGTATCTTTTTTCAAAATCTTTTATCTCTAATTTTATTTTTTCTATTTCTAATATCTCTTTTTCATCTATTGTTGTCATTGTTTAACCTTTTGTATTGATTAAAAATTATTATATTATATCAAATAATATTTAAAATAATAGCATCTTGAAAAATAGATTTGATAAACAATGTAGTATCAAATTCGTGTATATGCTTGATTAAAAATTATTAATATATTGTATCAAAATAAAAAGTTTACTCTTCTATAGTCGTTAGTTGACTAAACCCATAATAAAAAACAATGCTAATTGCTATTACTAATACTACTAAAGCTATAGTACTCATCATAAATCCTTTATTCCTCAGATAGTTTGTTGATGCTATAGTAAATTACAGCTACAAAGCTTATGCTAAGTGCGATTATTGCTATTCTTAAGGTATTTAATATCTCTTTTATCTCATCTATTTTTGCTATAAATTATTATATCATAAAAAGTTTAATGGTGTGTTTTGGAGGGGTGATGGTGACAAAGGAAGTGATTAGTTTCCTTTGTTCTGCTTGACTAGTATGCTTTAGTTATAAAAACTATAAGCAATAGCAGTATTACCATCACTTTGAGATTCACCTATGACTCCTTTTATTATCACTCCCACCCAGTTATCTTGCTACGCTACCCGCAAGCATAAAAAAAGGCAAGGATGTTAGTCCTTGCCTTTTTTCTGTGACAAAATCAAGAGGTAATCAATCTCTTTCAAAGTCTTTTGTGAATCTCAATGTTACAATTATATAGAAATAAAACTTTAAAGTCAAGAGAAGTTTTGCTTTGGCCTGGAAGAACTTCCAGGTTCCATATTTAGCAACAGCGAACTTTAGTCATAAAATGTTATAATTACTTTAAAATATACAAAAGGATTTTTGATGAGATTTGCAGACCCTACTAATGATTTAGCTTTTAAGAAAATATTTGGCAATGAGAATCATAAAAATATTTTGATATCTTTTTTAAACTCTGTTTTAGATTTTAAAGATGAGCTACAAATAGTTGATGTATCCTTGGCAAACTCCTATCAAATACCAAAAATACCAGAACTAAAAGAGACAATACTAGATATAAAAGCTACTAATAAAAGAGGTGATCAATTTATTGTAGAGATGCAAAATAAAGACTTAGGTGACTTTCATAAAAGAAGTCTTTTCTATACCTCAAAAGCCTATGTAGAACAACTTCCTAAAGGAAATGACTATGCTAAACTAAAAAAAGTCTACTTTATAGGAATACTTAACTTTAATATCTTTGAAAATAAAGAGTATGTCTCAAGACATCTTATTGTTAATCAACAAACAAATACCCAAGATTTAGATGACTTTGAGTTTAGCTTTATAGAACTGCCAAAGTTTACAAAAGATATAGATGAGATAGAAACTATCCTTGATAAATGGATCTATTTTATAAAATATGCAGATGATTTAGAGATGGTTCCTCAAAAGTACAACAATATCACTGAGTTTAAAGAAGCCTTTGACATAGTTTCACAATGTAATTGGAATAAAAAAGAGCTAGAGGTGTATGACTATATGTCCTTAAAAGCATTTGATGAGATAAATGCTCTAAGAACAGCAGAGAAAAAAGGGATTGAAAAAGGGATTGAAAAAGGGATTGAAAAAGAAAAACTAAATATAGCTCAAAACTGTATCAAAAAAGGTATAGATGACGATACAATAGCAGCACTTACAGGACTAAAAAAAGAGATCATAGAGGATTTAAGAAAATAAAAAACCCTGGAATGAATTACAGGTTCCAGGATGTTTGGGTTATCCTGCAGTCAAAAATAATATCTTCCATGCATTATTTATAAAGTCAACTTGGTTTATTCAATTGTTGTTAATTGACTAAAACCATAATAAAAAACAACGCCAATCGCTATTACTAATATTACTAAAGCTATTGTACTCATTATAAATCCTTTATTTCTCTTGTATGCTTTTTAATTGAAAATATTATTTTTATAAATACAATTATTTTTGCCATATGCGTATTATAGCATAAAACGGTTGATACTTGAGTTTTGGATATTTGTGTATATAAAAGAAGCCTGGGGTTTCCAGGCTTCTTTATGCTAGGTATTTAAATTTTGGTATTAAATACTTGGTATTTGAGGAGGTGTAGGTATAGATGAGTTATCTAAACTACCATCATCATTTGGGTTTGGTGGTGTCATAGCTTGGTCTATTGTACTTCCACCTGTAGAACTATCACCTACTGTTACTGTAAATGTTTGTGGTGTTCCATCTACGGTACCGTCATTTGGTGTAACTGTGATAGTAGCTGTACCTGTTCCATTTCCTGTGATTGTAAGTGTATTACCTGAAAGTGAAGTTGATACTATACTTTTATCACTCGATACTGTTAGGGTTACACTGTCTCCATCTGTATCACTTGTAGATAATGTAATGTCCATGTGAGAACCTAAATCTAAATTCCAATCTTGAATTGATGATAGTGTTGGTGGTGTGTTTGCTTCTACAATTTCATAATTAATAGAACCACCTGCACTAACATTAGATAAATCAACTGTTTGTAATGAACCTGTTCCAATTTTGAACTTAACTGTTTCTCCTGCATATACCCCTGGAATATTTATACCATATGAACTATTATCTGTTATCGTTATTGGAGTTATATTACCACCATTGTC
>JASMTK010000111.1:0-29228 GCA_041694355.1 Arcobacteraceae bacterium
TTCTTATCAACATCACTTCCCACTTCCACAATAACACCACATACATCTATACCTTGAATAAGAGGAAAAGGAAGACCTTTACCTGTCCAAGCTGCATCATCACTGGAGTTGTTATTTTTTGAGTACCATCCCACTCTAGTATTTATGTCCGTATTGTTAACAGCTGCTGCTTTAACCTGTACTAAAACTTCATTGCTTTTTGGTTTTGGAGTTTGAAAATCATTTACATACTCTAACTGGTCATAATCACCATTTGACTTTAATATAACTGCATTCATGGTATTAGGAATATTACTCATTATTTCCCTTTAAATTAAGTTTGATTTTGTTTTTTACTTGTATTAGTATAAATTAAGATAGTGTAGAAAACAAGGCTTTTAAAGCCCTGTTTTAAGATTTAAATCTATTTTGCAGCTTTTGCTTCTTTAATCCATGCATCAACTTGATCAGAGTTTTGGTCTAACCATAATTTAACATGTCTTTTAATATCTTTTTCTTTATTTTGACCATTAGCCATTAACATATTTTGACCAGAAATATCATTTACATCAACTTTAATAATTTCAAATAATCTTTCAATATCTTTATGTTTAGTAACATTTTTACTTGCAACAATCTCTTGGTTATTTACATTAAATCCATAATCCGCACCATTTGGTAACTTAGTAGAATCAGTGTTTGGATTTGCTGAGTGAGTTACTTGTAAGAAAACAACATCTTTACCTGGAACTAATTTACCAGAAACCCAGTATGGAGTCCATGTATAATATAAAACTGGCTTACCACTTTTATAATTAGCAATTGTATCTGCAATTACAGCCGAATACTCACCTTGATTGTGTTGAATTGTATTTCTTAAATTATATGCATCTAACTGGTGTTCAATAACTTTTTCACATCCCCATCCAGCATTACAACCAGCTAAGTCTGCTTTTCCATTATCATCTAAATCAAATAATTTAGCAATCTTTGGATCTTTTAAATCATTGATATACTTAATATCATACTTTTGAGCAGTCTTTTTATCAACTAAATAACCCTGCGCACAATTAGCAACAAAGTTACCTTGAAACTTTTTAACTTTATCTTTTACTGCTTCATACTTAGAATCATGTAATGGAAACCAAGCTGAAGTTAAAAAGTGAATACTCTCACCATCTGCATTATTTGCTAATGTTTGATATGCGATATCATAGTTAATATCATTTGTGATTTCAACTTCATGTCCCATTTTCTTTAAAACTTCTGAAACAATATGCATTTGAAATGCCTCTTCTGCAATCGTTGTCTTAATAGCAGTTAATTTCGCCCCAAATAGTGATGATGATAGAACTGCTGAAGCAACTCCTGTCATTAATAGTTTTTTTAAACTCATAAACTCTCCTTATTTTTTAGTTAATCTATACACAAAACCAACTGGCCCTTTTTGAAACCATTTAGTTTTGTCACTTTTATCTTTTTTTCCCATTGATTGAGTAAGTCTATCTAGTATTACAGCAAGTAATACAATACCCAATCCACCAACAGCTGCTAAACCAACATCAAGTCTACCAATACCTCTTAGTACCATTTGACCTAATCCACCAACTGCAATCATTGAGGCAATTACAACCATTGATAATGCTAACATTAATGTTTGGTTAATTCCCGCCATAATAGTAGGCATAGCAACTGGTATTTGTACTCTAAACAACATCTGCTTACTACTTGCACCAAATGATCTTGATGCCTCAATTAAATCTTCAGGAACTTGTCTAATACCTAAATTTGTTAATCTAATTAAAGGTGGTAGAGCAAAGATGATTGTAACAATAACGCCTGGTACATTACCAATACCAAATAGCATTACAATAGGAATTAAGTAAACAAAGGCAGGAGTTGTCTGCATTGCATCTAGTATTGGTCTTATTGTTCTATCAACTGTATCACTTTTGGCACTCCAAATTCCCATAGGTAGACCTATTAATATGGAGAAAAATACAGCAGTTAGAACTAAAGCTAAGGTAATCATAGACTCTTCCCATGCTCCAATAAAACCAATAATAAAAAATGAAATTAGTGTTCCAATAGCTAACTTTTTAGTAGCAAACTGTAATGCCATTAATACAAAAAATAGAATCACAACATATGGATTTAAGAAAAGTAAAAAACTCTCAATTGCTTTTAAAACTATATCAATAGGAACTTTTGCTACTAAAAATACATCTCTAAAATTTGTTACAATTGAATCAATTGCACTATTTGTCCAATCATCAAAAGGAATTAATGCTTCTTTGAAAGGATCTAAAATATTAAACTCAACTGGCTCATCAACAGGAGCATTTGCAGCTTCATTTGTCCAATTTACTGAAGACTCTTTTTGGTCCTATGCAGTTGAAGCGTTTCCCCATGGATCACTACTCATTATCAACTCCTTCATCAAATACTTTTAATAATCTACCTTTTGAGATTGTTCCTTTATATTTACCCTCTTCAGTAGTAACAGCAGTTGGGAACTCATGTTTTGCGATATCAGAAATAAAATCTGAGATTTGTTGATCTTCATGAATAGAGTCTTGCTTAATTACAGCATCGTGAATAGTTCCACCACTTTTTTGTTGCTCTTTTAATGACTCTAAAGTAAGAACTCCAATATACTTTCCATTTTTTTCAAGGAAATACGCATAGTCCTCATCATAGTCACTAATTATTTGCAGTGCAGATTTAATACCTGTACTATCTTTGTTTATAACAGTTGATCTATTCTTATTTACAATATGTGATGCACTTAATACTGAAGTCACATCAACACCTTTAAAGAATGATCTTACATAATCATTTGCAGGATTGTTTATAATATCTTCTGGTGTACCAATTTGAGAAATAACACCATTTTCCATAATTGCAATTCTATCACCAATTCTAATTGCCTCATCTAAATCGTGAGAAATAAATACAATAGTTCTTTGCTCTTCACTTTGTAAAGTTAAAAGTTCATCTTGCATTTCTGTTCTAATTAAAGGGTCAAGTGCAGAGAAAGCCTCATCCATTAACATTATCTCTGGATCGTTAGCTAATGCTCTTGCTAAACCAACTCTTTGTTGCATACCACCACTTAATTCATCAGGATATGATAATTCGTGTTGTGCTAATCCAACTTGTTTTAAAGCTTTTCGTGCCTTTTCATACCTTTGTTCTCTTGGTACTCCACTTAACTCTAATCCAAATGAAGCATTGTCAATAATATTCATATGTGGCATTAATGCAAACGATTGAAATACCATTGATATTTTTTCTCTTCTAATATCAATAAGTTCTTTATCGCTTAAGTTTGTAATATCAGTATCACCTATGATTATATTTCCTGAAGTTGGTTCTATAAGTCTGTTTAAAAGTCTTACTAAAGTAGATTTTCCTGAACCCGAAAGTCCCATAATAACGAAAATTTCACCTTCGTTTATCTCAAAGCTTGCATCTTGTACTCCGACAGTCATTCCTGTGTTTTCAAAGATCTTCTCTTTTGAGACACCTTCATCTAATAGTTTCAAAGCTTTTTTAGGTTCATCACCAAAAACCTTGTAAACATTTTTTACAGTAAGTTTTTTAGTACTGGTTTCGATTTTAAATCTCCAATCATTTGTTATGTAATTTAAACACATCAATTATGAAATAATTTAACTTAAACAAGTCTTAACCTTTACATTTAAAATGTAAAATCAATAACATTAGATATGTTTTATATGTAACATTTACAATGCAAATAATATTCATCATTATTGTTTTCAAGAAACATTATAGACTGTTGTCAACTGTTTAACTGAAATTTAAACGAAACATATTTATGTTATTTTACTTATGGTAATCCTCATAGTATTGCTTATTTATTTCCTAGTTTTGTTTTATTAACATTGATACATGGGATTTTAAAGAAATAGTTAAATCATCTATATTCTTCTAATTGTAGTATGTATGAAGTTATACATATTAAGGCTTTAATAGCTTTTATGTGCGTATTGAATGGATGTTAATTTTTGTTTTAATTAAAAAGGATTTTTGTTTGTAGTGGTGTTATAAGTGGATGGGGTAGAGGGATTCGAACCCCCGAATAACGATACCAAAAACCGTTGCCTTACCACTTGGCGATACCCCAAACATTATAATTTAAGTAAAAATGGAGCTGGTGAAGGGACTCGAACCCCCGACCTGCTGATTACAAATCAGCTGCTCTAGCCAACTGAGCTACACCAGCACCAAATAAATATAGTTAAGTTGTCAAAACTTATAGTTTTGAACTCATGGTGTCAAGAGAGAGACTTGAACTCTCGACCTCCGGCTTATGAGACCAGCGCTCTAGCCAGCTGAGCTACCTTGACACTCTAAATTGGTTGCGGAAGATGGATTTGAACCATCGACCTTCGGGTTATGAGCCCGACGAGCTACCTGACTGCTCTATTCCGCGTTATAAAAGTGGAGCGGGAGACGAGACTCGAACTCGCGACAATCTGCTTGGAAGGCAGAGGCTCTAGCCAACTGAGCTACTCCCGCTTATGGTAAATTAAAAATAAAATATAAATAGCTTTACCAATTCTACTTATAAGTGGAGCGGGAGACGAGACTCGAACTCGCGACAATCTGCTTGGAAGGCAGAGGCTCTAGCCAACTGAGCTACTCCCGCAATAGTGGTGGGTCCAGAAGGACTCGAACCTTCGGCCACTCGGTTATGAGCCGAGTGCTCTAACCAGCTGAGCTATGGACCCACGTGGCGGAGAAAGAGGGATTCGAACCCTCGGTACCGTTGCCAGTACGCATCCTTAGCAGGGATGTGGTTTCAGCCACTCACCCATTTCTCCGTGTGAAATTAAATTTGCGTTAACAAATTTGGACGAGAATTATAATAACCTACCACTTAAAACATACTTAATTTTTAGTAGTTTAAGTGGTTTTTTTTCAAATCTTTTTCAAATACAATATTTTTATAATATTATTTTGATATTAAAGTTGATTTAATATTTTTTCTACTACATTTTTTGGATCTTGTGCTTTATAAATTGGTCTACCAACTACTATAAAGTCCACACTATTATTCTTAGCTATTTGTACTGTTGCAACTCTTTTTTGATCTCCTGCATCTTCTCCAAATGGTCTAATGCCTGGACATAATGTAATAAAATTATCTGAAGTCATATCTTTAATATTTTGACTTTCAAAAGTTGAACATACTACCCCATCAACTTTTGAATCATATGTGTCTTTTGCTAGTTTCACAGCTTTTGTTTCTATATCTTCATTATAAATCTCTTTAAATGAAGCATTATCAAATGATGTTAAAGCAGTAACTGCTAATACTAAAGGCTTATTTGGAATATTTTCTATTCTTTTCATAACAGTATTCATAGCTTCTTTACCAGCACTTGCATGTACATTAAACATATCAACAATTCCAAAGTTTGCAATTTCATAAGCTGCATCTGCCATAGTATTAGGAATATCATATAGCTTTAAATCCAAAAAGATTTTGAAGTTTTTATTTAGTGTCTTTAACTCTTCTAAAAATGGTTTTCCATCTCTTATATAAGATCTAAACCCTACTTTTAACCAAATATCATAATCTTTAATTTGTTTAACTAACTCTAGATTTTCTTTAGCAGTTGGCAAGTCTAAAGATACACATAATTTCATATCTTTAGATGGCATTATGAAGCCTTTTTAACTTTATCTAATACACCATTTATAAACTTTGGTGCACCATCACTTGCTAATCTTTTTGATAATTCAATAGCTTCATTAATCACAATTGCTTTATCTAAGCTATCGATAACAATTTCAAATACTGCAAGCCTTAAAATAGATTTTTCTACAGATCCAATATCACTAATTGTACCTTGCTTTAAGTGTGAGCTTATTTGTTCATCAATAGTGTCAATATTTTCAATAGTTCCATTAAAAAGTTTTAAAGCAAACTCTTTTTGTTTGTTTCTTATTTTTTTATCTTCTAAAATCTCATCAACAAATTTTGCAATACCTTCATTTCCTAAGTCATAAGCATATAATAAACCTATAACTGATTCTCTTGCTTGTGTTCTAGTTGCCAAATTTACTTCTCCATCTCATTGTATAGATCAAGCATTTCAATGATTGTAGCCATTGCTTCAGCACCTTTATTACCCACTTTAGAACCAGCTCTTTCTATTGCTTGCTCTAATGTATCAGTTGTTAAAACACCATTTGATACAGCTTTTCCATATTTTAAAGCAACTGTTGCAATTCCTTTTGTAGCTTCTGCAGAAATATAGTCAAAATGAGGAGTTGAGCCTCTAATAACTGCTCCAACACAACAAACTGCATCGTATTTTCCACTAGCTAAAGCTTTTTCTAATGCAAATGGAATCTCAAATGCACCTGGAACTAACATAAGATCTAAGTTCTCTTCTTTTCCACCATGTCTTATAAATGCATCCTTTGCACCCTCAACTAATCTATCAGTAATAATGTGATTAAATCTTCCATTGATAATAGCAACTTTTTCATCACCATTTAATCTTAATTTACCCTCAATAATATTCATAATTTCTCCAAATTTATATTTATTTTGTGATTATATCTAATATAAGTTAAAGCCTAGGATTAGTTTCCTAGTACTTCTTTTATTGCGAAGATGTCTTCTATAACCTTGTAAAGTTCATCAACTTGTACCATATTTGGTCCATCACTTAAAGCAACACTTGGGTCTGTATGTGTTTCAAAGAAAAATCCATCCACACCAACAGCTGCTGCTGCTTTTGCTAAAGATGGTACAACAGCAGAATTTCCACCTGTTGTACCACCTGTACTTGGTACTTGTGCAGAATGAGTTGCATCAAAAATAACAGGAGCATACTCTCTCATAGCAATAAGGTTCTTCATATCAACAACTAAGGCTCCATACCCAAAAGTATTTCCTCTTTCACAAAGCCATACTCCATTTTCGTCTGAATTTTTATAATTAACCTCTTCTACACCTCTTGTTTTAAGTATCTTCTCAACAGGATGTTTCATGCTTCCAGCAGCTAAAAACTGTCCTTTTTTGATATTTATTTTACAATCAGTTTTTGCAGCAGCTACTAATAAATCAGTTTGTCTACATAAAAAAGCTGGTATTTGCAGAATATCTAAAACCTCCCCAGCTGGTGCAGCCTGATTTGATTCATGTATATCAGTCACAAGTTTATAACCAAACTGCTCTTTAACCTCTTGAAAAAGCTTTAATCCCTCATCTAATCCAGGTCCTCTATATGAATCAAGACTTGTTCTATTTGCTTTATCAAAAGAGGCTTTAAAATAAAACTCTACTCTTTTATCTTCACTTAAAGGTTTTAACTTCTCTGCAATTCTCATTACAGTATCTCTGTCCTCTAATACACAAGGTCCAGTTAAAATTTTCATCTAGTTCCTTTAAAAATTTTTAATTTATAGCAATATAATATCATAAAGCTACTCTATTTTTTATTAGCTTGCACTAGTTTTATCGTGATGGTAATCATCATCCTTATCTTTTCCAATATCAAGTCTTCTTTTAAATACATGGTCAATATTATCATGAACTCTTGAATCTTTATCTAAGAAAAGTATTCTATGTTTATTTAATTGATTAATATTCTTTAATCCCATAATTGCAAGCATTCCTCTTACACTTTTAAGTAAATTATTGTGATAATTTCTAACTTTTTTAGCTTGCTTATAAACAAAATATTTTTTTCTTTTATCTTTATTTTGAGTAGCAAGCCCAACAGGACAATCATGACCTGTAGTACCAGAACAATACCTAGCTCTAATACAACCAGCACTCATCATAAAACCTCTAGCAATTTGTATAAAGTCTGCACCTAAAGACATAATGATAATAATATCATCAGGCGTTAAAACCTTACCACTAGCTACTAATTTTACATGATCTCTTACACCAAACTCTTCTAATACTTTATTTGCTAAGTAGATTGAATCTCTAATATTTAAACCTACTCTTTCCATCATCTCAATTGGTGCAGTAGCACTACCACCTGAACCACCATCTATTGAGATAAAGTCAGGATACCTTGTATCACCAGCATCGATTCTTCTTTTTATCTCTTTTGCATATGGTTCAATATTTTCAATATCTGAAATAACTATTTTTACACCAACTGGTTTATCTGATAACTCTTGTAATCTACCAATAAAGTCAAATAACTCTTCAATCGTTTTCGCATAAGGAAATCTATTTGGAGAGAAAACATCAGTATGAGGTCTTACATTTCTATAATAAGCAATTGCAGGAGTTACTTTATGAGCAGCTAATTTACCACCTGTTTGCTTCGCACCTTGAGCTATTTTAATCTCTGTCATTCTACAAAATCTCATAGTTTTTTGGTATCTATCTGGATCAAAATTACCATCTTTATCCCTAGCACCGTATAATCCTGAACTTAATTGTAAGATAATATCAGGCATATCTTTAGGTACATCCTCTGGAAAATTCTCTAAAGGTGCATTCCAATTTACCCTATGAAATAGTTGAGACTTCAAATCAAATACATACGTTTCAGCTTCAGGGTTTGATTTAAATACTAACTTTCTGTAAACATCTGCTGCCATTGCACCATTGAAAAAGAAGTCAACTACATCTTTTATCTTTTTAGAGATTGATGTCCCATGAACTATATCCATATAGTCTTCTTTGTAATCTTTATGTGTTACAAAAAAGTTAGATGTAACTCCACCCTCACCAGAGTTTATAGGGAAACCTCCCATATGAGCACCTCTTACAAAAGCTCTAGTTCCCTCAGGAGAAATAGAACCATCACTCATAGCACTTCTTGCAATTATTGTTCTTGAAATATATGGTTTTTTTCTTTTTGCTCCAAAAACTACCTCAAAATCCTTATCAACCTCATCTTCATTTAAAACAATATTTGCATGTCTTATCATAAATTTTGGTTTTGGTAAAGGTTGAGATGGAGAGAATGAAGCATAATTTGGACCATCATTAGATGCTTTATAAACCCAATCTAGTTTATCTTTTGACTCATAAAATTTCTCATCTCCAAAATACTGTCTAAAAGGCTCTCTAGCCTCTTCAAGTAAATATCTTAATCTACCAATAATTGGATAATTAACTAATAATTGATGATCTCTTTGAACATATTTATCATGTACATACCACGCTGTTATAATAATAAAAAATATAAGTAAAAAAACTTCTATATATAATAAAAATGTATCCATAACTAATCCTTTTTAGATGAAACTAAAATTCCACTTACTACAATAAGCAGTATACCAAAAGAAATCCAAATATCAGGGAAACTATCCCCTAATAAAATTCCTAATAGAATTGAAAATGCAATATTACTATATCCAATAGTACCAATAATCCCTGCTTTCGCACTTGAATAGGCTTTTGTCATATATATTTGAGCGTATGTTGCAAAAATTCCCAATAAAATAATAAATAACCAATCATCACCTTTAGGCATAACAAATGGTGCAAAAAGAAAGTCTAAACTCTCATTTGTATAGAATTCACCTATTATTAGAAGTATTAATGGACCAATTGTACCTATTGTCATAAATGAAAGAACTATTGCCCTATTGTCATAATATTTTCTAAGCTCTCTAATAGATGTATATGCCAAACCAGCACCAACACCACATAATATACCTAAGTAGTCAGTTTTATCTAAATTAGAACCATCAAATTTTGTAATAAATAAAATACCAATGAATCCTACAAATACACCCGTCCAACCTTTAAAGCCCAATCTCTCTTTTACAAAGATATAAGCAAATATTGCTGTAAATATTGCAGATGTTTTTGAAAATGTCATTGCTTCTGCTAGTGAAATTTCTGAAATATTATAAAAGAAGAAAAGCAATGCAATAAAACCAGCCATACCTCTAAAAATAAGAAGCCAAGCTTTTCCACCTATTTGATTTAGTGGACTTCTATATATTGATAATAAGATTAAAACTACTCCAAAGACATTTCTAAAAAAAACTACTTCAATTGAACTCATAGAGTCACTTAATTGCTTTGCACTAGCCCCCATTAAAGCAAATAGTAAAGCTGCAAAAAGCATATATTTTATTCCTAATTTAACATCATATTCCATTTTTAACCTTTTAAAATCGCAATTGTATTGCTATTAATATTAAAAGATGTTTATTGACTTCTAGGTTTAATCTTTTTTTCGATATTATCCATTTTAAATTGTCATTAAAATGTAGGAAAAGTATGGAATATTTAAAAATCAAAGGTAATAATAAAATAAATGGTGAAGTGGAAATATCAGGTGCAAAAAATGCAGCTCTTCCTTTAATAGCTTCTACTATTTTAGCAAAAAACGAAATATCAATCTCAAATATGCCAAATGTAGTTGATATTAATACATTTTTAAAACTTATAAAAAAACTTGGTGGTACTTTTGAAAAAGAGTCATCTTTTGTGAAAATAAATACCTCAACAATTGATAAAACAACAGCAACTTATGATATTGTTAAGACTATGAGAGCATCAATCTTAGTTTTAGGTCCACTACTTGCAAGATTTGGTCAATGTGAAGTTTCACTTCCAGGAGGATGTGCAATTGGACAAAGACCTGTTGATTTACACCTAAAAGCTTTAGAGCAAATGGGTGCAAAAATTGAGATAAAACATGGTTATATTCAAGCTTCAGCACCAGAGGGATTAAATGGTGCAAAAATAGTATTTGACAAAGTAACTGTTGGTGGAACAGAAAATATCTTAATGGCAGCAGCTTTAGCTAATGGGAAAACCACTATTATAAATGCAGCAAAAGAGCCTGAGATAGAACAATTATGTGAAATTTTGATGAATGCAGGAGTTGAGATAAAAGGTGTTGGATCTTCAAAATTAGAGATTGAAGGAACAAATAAAGAACTACTTGATTTTAAAGATTTTAGTATTATTCCAGATAGAATTGAAGCAGGAACTTATCTTTGTGCTGCTGCTATTACAAATAGTAAATTAAAATTAAATAAAGTTATACCTTTACATTTAGAAGCTATTATATCAAAACTTGAAGAGATGAATTTTGAGATAATACAAGAAGAGTCAAGTGTCACAATACTTCCAACAGATGAAATTAAACCAGTAAATATTATTACAAGTGAATATCCAGGTTTCCCAACAGATATGCAAGCTCAATTTATGGCTCTAGCTACACAAGCAAATGGAGTTAGTACAATTGATGAAAGACTGTTTGAAAATAGATTTATGCATGTAAGTGAGTTATTAAGACTTGGTGCAGATATACATTTAAATGGAAATATTGCAACAATAAATGGAAACAGTCAAACATTAAATGGTACAGATGTTATGGCAACTGACTTAAGAGCCTCTTCAGCTTTAGTCTTAGCAGCATTAGTAGCTAAAGGTGAAACTGATATCCATAGAATTTATCATTTAGATAGAGGTTATGAAAACCTTGAAATTAAGCTTAGAAAAATAGGTGCAGATGTAAAAAGGTTTACAGAATAGGACACCTTTTATAATATTAAGCTAAAAAAATATGTTCTTATCATTTTTTTAAGTTAAAATCAAATAAAATCAACTTTAACTACAAAAAAGGTGATAAGACTATTATGAAACTAGAAATTTCTTTATTTAGATTTGACAAAGATTCTGACTATTTACCATATTACACAAAACATTTTTTAGATGTTGATAAAAATACTACTATGTTAGATTTACTTAATACATTAAATAACAAAGAAGAGTTCAAGTATATTAAAGATGAAAACTTTGATATTGTTGTAAACAATTTATATGCAAAAGCCTCAAATACTATAGGTGAATTTTTAAAAGAGAATGAAACAGATTTAAGAATAGAACCAATCTCAATAGCTAGAGCGTCATATGATCTTATAATAGATGAAAAAGATTTTAAAGATAAAATAAGTTTATTAGATGAGTTTTTAGATGATAATTTAAAAGAAGAGTATGAAGAACTAAAACCTTACTATTATGCTTCTGATTCATTAAAATTCAATAGAGACTACATAGGTGATGCAGTTTTGATTTTAGCTTCAAAGCTTATGGATAACTCAAATGATGATATAAAAAATAAAATTTTAAAAACTCTTTCTTCATTAGAAATAGGTGCTTCATACTACAGTAGTTCTAAAAGAAAATTTTTAAACTTTAATGATGATTATGAAAAACGAATAAAACTTATACAAAATGCACTAAACTGCTATAAAGAGGTTGAGAATCAAAATTTTAGAGTAAAAAATACATTGATAATTGACTTTAAAGATTTTGATAATGATATTGAGATTAAACATGACTTTAAAGATTTCAATTACGTATATTACTCTTCAAATGAAAAAAACAACTTATATATAGATTTCCTTAATAGATTAAATGGTAAACTACTTAAAATAGAAGCAGATAATGTTGATTTGGCAAAAAATAGTTTTCATGTTAATCCAAAATTAACATACTATTTAGCATCTAAAATTATTTTAGACGCATTTGATAATTCTGCTGACTTTTTAGTAGTTGATAATCAAGAAGATTTCTATATTTTTGATTATAATAGAAAGCTATTAGAAAAACAGTGTGGTAGAGAGATAGCTTTACCAGTATTACATATAAATGAGGTTCAAAAACTTGCCTCAGGTCAACATGAAGAGGTTAAGAAAACCTTGGATAAACATGTTGTAAACCCAGAAATAATTTAAAGGCTACATTATGAATTTAGATATAAAGTTTATTATATTATCTTTGATACTAATTGCAGCTATTGTACCACTTTATATCTACAGAGAAAAACTTATTTCATTAGTATATAAAAAGGGTGATATCAAAAACTTTTTAAGTGATATAAAGCTTCATATGAGTCAAAATCACCCTTTTATTCCTATAAATTATTCAATCGTTGAAAAGACTAAAGAAGAAAAAGATATTAGAGTTAGAGAAACATTGATTGTTGAAAGTTTAATTGAACAGTTTTTAAAATTTGAATATGATAAAATGACTCAGGGTACTGTTTCAAAAGATAAACTTTGGACAGGATATGAAGAAAAATCAAAATCTGCAGAACAAAAGCCTAGTGACTGGAAAGCTAGAAGAGAACTTGCTTGGAATAGAGATAATCAAAGATGTAATAGATGTGGACAAGTAATAAAACTAAATGAAGCTCAAATTGATTTTGTAAAAAGTATAAAAAGTGGTGGAGGTTATAATATAGAGAACTTAGTAGTTCTATGTGGTGATTGTAACAAAATCACTAATAATCAAAATATTAAACCATCAACTTTAGAGATTCAAGATAAACTTATGTTTTATGTAGAGTCTTAGTCATACCCTAAAATTTCATTAACTCTTTTTTGATGACTATTTGTAGATTTTAATCTCTTATCATCTGTTTTAATAGTCATACTCTGCACATACTTATTTTTCAATAAATCTAATTTTGATAACTCTTCTCTAATAAAAGTAACATCTCTGTTTTTAGGAATAATATATGGAGTAACTACTAAAATCAGACTTTTACCACTTGTTAGATTATATCTATTTTTAAATAATTCACCTAACATAGGAACATCACCTAAACCTGGTACTTTTTCATTTACACTCTCTTTTTTATTTTGAATTAACCCACCAAGAACTATTGGCTCACCATTACTTACTATAGAGACAGTTTTAACCTCTTTTTTGGTTGTTATAGCACTTCCTGTAGTGTTATCCAAATCTTTCAAATCTTCAGATACTGCTTTTATATCTAAAATAACTCTATTTTCATTAATAACTCTTGGTTTCACTTTTAAACTAAGTCCCACATCTTCTCTTTTAAAGTTTTCACTTCTAGCTCCTCCATCACTTAACTTTGAAGAGGTTTTTATAGAGACTGTTTCCCCAACATATATTGAAGAGGTTTGATTATTCAAGGCTAATATTGAAGGCTGAGAGATTATGCTAGCTACTCCTGTTTTGTTTAAAAGTGTGATTGTTGCTCCTAAAGCAAGATTAGAAGTTAGATTACTTATATTTAGGTTTAAATTACTTGCTAAAGAGCTGATATTTTGACCACTATTTAATTTAGTAGAAAAAAGAGAGATGAAATCAGAACTATTATTTAGCCCAAATAAACCATACCTAAAACCAAACTCATTTACTAACTTATTATTAAGTTCGATAAAGCTAGCTTTTACAAAAACTTGAACTTTCTCTTTATCAAGTTGAGTGATTACTTTTTCTACTCTTTTTAAAACCTTTTTATTTGAAGTTATAATTAATAAGTTCAATTTTTCGCTTGCTTCAATTTTAAAATTTTTATCATAACTTTTCATATTATTACTAATAATTTTTTTGAGTTTAAGAACATCAAAGTTTTTAATCTTTATAATTTTTGTATCAAGTTTAGGTTTGACTGCTTTTGTTTTTTTAACCTTTTTACTCTCTTGTAGTTTTTTACTTACAAAATAAATTCCCTCTTTACTATTTAGTTCATAACCGTTTGCTTGTAAAGACAGAGCTAAAATATTTAGAAGTTTGCTTTTATCTAATTTAGAATTTGAATAAAAATCAACTTTTTGATTTAATTCATAAGTATTCATAATAGCTACACCATTAATCTCTGATGCAATTTCAATTAACTCATTGATATTTAGGTTTTTCAAATTTATATCTATAGGTTTAGAAAATGCATAGATACAAATAAATGGTAAAAGTAGATAAATAAGTCTCATAATAACCTTTGATAAATTTTATGATTATTATATTATATATAAACTTATTATTTGTATATATTTACATCTAAAGGTAATATTTCTTTAATTTTTTCATACTCTTGCTTTGTTAATTTAATCTCAACTTTTACAGATGTTGTAAACTCCTTATTAACAATCTCTATAGATTCCTGATTCAAAAGATACTCTACTTTTGAAAACTGATTGTAGTCACACTCAATATACGCTTTGATATTATCCTTATACTCATAAAGTTTAGCTACCTCTAACACCTTATTCACGCTAGCACCGTATGCTCTTACTAAACCACCAGTACCTAGTTTAACCCCTCCAAAATATCGAACAATAATAACAGCACTATTTATTATACCAGCACCTGCTAATACATTTAAACTTGGTTTACCTGAAGTACCCTTAGGCTCTCCATCATCACTACTATTTTCTACAATTTGACTAAATTCATTTAAATATCTATATGCATAAACATAATGTCTAGCTTTAGGATGCTCTTGCCTTAATCTAGTCATTAACTCATCAAACTTATTATAAGGAACTAAAAAAGCAATAAATTTAGATTTTTTCTCTTCAAAAGTTTCACTAAATTCATCTACAACAAACTTCATATATCTCCTAAATATTACTAATTTTTAACACGGAGTATATATAAAGTAGTCTTTGATGTAAATTTAACTATAATTCCAAAATGAGATTAGACCAGTACTTAAAAGAAAATTTTCAAATTCAAAGCAGAAATAAAGCTAGTGAACTTATAAAAGCAAATAAAATAAAAGTTGATTGCAAAATAATAAATAAACCCTCTTTTGATGTTAATGATTCAAATACTATTAAAATACTAGAAGAACAGTTTTATGTAAGTCGTGCTGCTTATAAATTAAAACATTTTTTAGAAGAGATTAAAGGTATTAATTTAGAGGGAAAAACTGCACTTGATATTGGAAGTAGCACTGGTGGCTTTACACAAATTTTACTTGAAAATAATATCTTAAATGTTACCTGCGTTGATGTTGGTTCTAATCAATTACATGAGAAAATAAAAGATGATAGTAAAATATCTTTTTTTGAGAATACTGATATAAGAGACTTTCGTACAAATAGTGCATTTGATATTGTTACTTGTGATGTTTCTTTTATCTCAATTCTAAATATTCTAGATGATATTCAAAGATTATCAAAAGATAAGATAATCATCTTATTTAAACCTCAGTTTGAAGTTGGAACAAATGTTAAAAGAGATAAAAAAGGTGTGGTTAAAGATAAGCAAGCTATATTAAAAGCAAGAGAAAGATTTATAGATGAAACCCAACTTCTAAATTGGAACTTAGTTTTTAATGCAAAAAGTAAAATACAAGGAAAAGATGGAAATGAAGAAGAGCTCTTCTATTTTAGTAAATAAAGAAACTATCACCTCTATTGCAATTGGAGGATTTGATGGAATGCATTATGCTCACCAAAAACTTTTTAAAAACCTTGATAAAGATGGTGCAATAATATCTATTGAATCAGGTTATGCAAATTTAACACCTAAAAGATACAGACAAGAGTACTGTAAGTACCCTATTTTCTATTATGAATTAAATAGCATAAAGCATTTAGATGGTTTAGAGTTTATTGATTTACTTAAAAACGAGTTTCCAAATCTGAATAAAATTGTAGTAGGCTTTGATTTTTGTTTTGGAAAAAACAGAAAATACTGTGTAAAAGATTTAAGAGATATTTTTAAAGGTGAAGTTGTAGTTATTGATGAGATAAAATTACAAGAAATACCTGTACATTCAAGAATTATTAGAGAATACTTGAAAAAAGGTGATATAAAAACTGCAAATAAACTTCTTGCTAAAGAGTATAAGATATATGGAAAGCATATAAAGGGTCAAGGCTTAGGAAGTAAAAGTTTTGTACCAACTATAAACTTAAACGTTCAAGAGTTTTTAATACCTAAAGAGGGAGTTTACATAACTAAGACTATCTTAGATAATACCTCTTATGACTCTATCTCTTTTTTAGGACATAGAGTTACAACAGATGGAAGTTTTGCTATTGAGACACATATATTAAACAAAGATTTACAAAGAGTTGATGATTCAACTATACAAATTAAGTTTTTTGACAAAATTAGAGATAATCAAAAGTTTGAAAACTTTGAAAAGCTTAAAGAGCAGATTCATTTAGATATAGAAAAAGCAAAACAATTTTTTAACTAAAATAAAAAAATATTTTATCTATATTAATAATAATTTCGATAAAATATCTCTATGGTAGATAAAGTATTTGAAAAATCAATAACAAAACAGTTTGAGTTTGATGAAGATGTTGCATCAGTATTTGATGATATGTTAAACAGATCAGTGCCTTTTTATAAAGAGATGCAAAGATTATCAATAAACTTTGCTTGTAACTATTTAGAAGAAGGTGATACTATCTATGACTTAGGGTGTTCAACAGCTTCAACTTTAATAGAGTTATCAAAAGCATTTGATAAGCCTTTAAATCTAGTAGGAATAGATAACTCAGAAGCTATGATAAATAGAGCATCAAAAAAAGCTAAAGCATTTGGTGTTAATATTGATTTAAAAAATGCAGATCTACATGACATTTCCTATGATAATGCAAAACTGATACTTTCAAACTATACATTACAATTTATTAGACCTCTTCAAAGAGAAAAACTTGTTAAAAAAATATTTGATTCATTAAAAGATGAAGGTATATTTATCTTTAGTGAAAAGATAATATCTAAAGATGCTAAACTAAATAAACAATTTATTGATGAATATTACGAGTTTAAAAAATCGCAAGGATATTCAGAGTTTGAAATAGCACAGAAAAGAGAAGCATTAGAAAATGTCTTAATACCGTATACAGAAGAAGAAAACAAACAGATGATAAAAGATGCTGGTTTTTCACATTGTGAAACACTATTTAAATGGGTAAATTTCACCACATTTATAGCAATAAAATAGAAAGGATTATTATGTTAGAAATAGGAAGCAAAGCACCTGAATTTTGTGCATTAAATCAAGATGATGTAGAGATTTGTTCAAGGGATTTAAAAGGTAAATGGATTGTTTTATACTTTTATCCAAAAGATATGACTCCTGGTTGTACAACACAAGCTTGTGATTTTACAGAACAACAACCAGATTTTGACGACTTAGATGCAGTAATCTTAGGTGTAAGCCCTGATGATACTGCAAAACATAGAAGATTCATAGAAAAAAAAGAGTTATCAATCACTCTTTTAGCAGATGTGGATAAAAAAATGTGTGAGGACTATGGTGTATGGCAACTTAAAAAATTTATGGGTAGAGAAAACATGGGTGTTGTAAGAAGCACTTTTATTATAGACCCTGAATGGAATATTGCAGCAGTATGGGAAAAAGTAAACGTAAGAAAAAAGAAAACAGTAAAAGGTGAAAAGTTTGAAATAGTTCATGTGGAAGAAGTAAAGAAAAAATTACAAGAATTACAAGCTAACTCAAACTAGGATAAATTTATGAATAGACTTTTAAAAAATATAAAAATTGCAGCTACTGTTGTATCTCTATCTTTAATCTCAGCTCACGCACAAACAACTATTTGTGTTAAAGATAAGTGGAATACTCCATCAACTATTGAAACAACAAAACTAGATGGTGGTTTATGTGCAGGTGAATACTCTATCAAAGATATGAGAGAAAAGGGTTGGAGAGTTTTAGATATACAAATTGATACAAACCAAAACTCTTTTAGCTATAAATATTTATTAACAAATGAAAATATCAAAAAAGAAGTTAAAAAAGTTAATAAAACCTCTGATACTAAAAAATTATCATTTAGAGCATTAGGTTTTAAAATTGATAATTTAGATGATAATAAATCAACAATAAACGTAGGTAATTTAATTGTAGGTCAAACAGGTGTTGTGATTCATATAGTTGATAAAAATAAGAGACTTATAGTTGCAAATGCAGAAGTTATAAGCTCAAATGAAAAGCAATCAGTTGTTAAGTTTACAAACTTTAATGACTTAAAGCAAAAAGCAATTCCTACATCAAAAAGAGGTGTTCAAAAAGGTGATATTTTAGCTTTAAACTATATGTATAAATCTTCTTTATTAATTGCTCCTAATCAAGAAGCCTTTAAAATAGTAAGAGATGGTTTTAGATATAATAATTTCCTACATTCAGATTTATATGCAGCACAATTAAAAATTGATGAAAAAGCTTTACCGACACAAAAGTCTATTCAAGATTTTGCGAGAAAACAGAATTTAAGAAGTATTTTTATTGTATTAAGAGATAAAGTTTATGTATTAGATGCTAAAAACTTTAAAGTACTAACAAACTACAATATTGATTATAACTCTTTAGATTCTCAACTTCCATTTTATACAAGAGTTGAAAATATTGAAGGAGGTAGTTTTGATTTAGATTTTGATTTTAGTTTAGATAGTATAGAAAACAGTGTAAAAGAATACTTATCAGTATTTGATTTCTTACTTGATGAAGAAGATAGATCAAAAGATAACGAAACTACTGAAACTAACACTAGTAACTATTATGATTACTACAAAGGTTTAATAGGACTGTAAAATGATAGATGAAAAACATATAGACTTTTTTAAGTCAATAGTTGGAAATGAAAACGTAAAAGCAGATAAAGCTCACCTAATAGCATATTGTTATGATGCAACAAAAGAGAGGTTTGAGCCTGATGCAGTTGTTTTTCCAAGAGACGAACAAGATATATCAAAAATTTTAAAATATTGTAATGAAAATAAAATTGTTATTGTACCAAGAGGTGCGGGTTCAGGCTTTACAGGTGGTGCACTTCCTTCAAACGGAGGTATTATTTTATCACTTGAAAGACATATGAACAAATTATTAGAGATTGATATGGAAAATATGGTGGGGGTAGTTCAACCAGGACTTATCAATATGGATTTTCAAAAAGCAGTAGAAGAAGTTGGACTTTTTTATCCACCAGATCCAGCTAGTGAGAACTACTCTACTCTTGGAGGAAATGTAAGTGAAAATGCTGGTGGGATGAGAGCTGCAAAATATGGAATTACAAAAGACTATGTAGTTGCTTTAAGAGCGGTACTTCCAAACGGTGAAATAATAGCAGCTGGGAAAAAAACAATTAAAGATGTTGCAGGCTATAACACAGCTGGTATTTTAATTGCTAGCGAGGGAACATTAGCAGTTATTACAGAAATCACATTAAAACTAATACCTAAACCAAAATTTAGCCAAACATATATGGGTGTTTTCCCTGATGTAAATAAAGCTATGAACGCAGTATTCAAATCATTAGCAAGTGGTGCAAATCCAGTTGCAATGGAGTTTTTAGATGCATTAGTTATCAAAGCCTTAAAACAAAAATTTCCAAACATTGAGTTACCTGAAAATGCAGGTGGTATTTTAGTTGGAGATGTTGATGGAAGTTCTCAAGCTGAAATAGATTCACAACTTGAAACATTAAAAGAGTCATTTGCAAAATTTGGTTCAACAGAATTTATAATAGCAAAAGATAAACAACATGGAAATGACTTATGGTTTGCAAGAAGAAATGCAAGTCCAGCAACGGCAATCTATGGTACAAAAAAACTAAATGAAGACATCTCAGTTCCAAGAAGTAAACTTCCAGAAGCATTAGATGGAATTTACAAAATTGGTGAAAAATATGGCTTTAACGTTCCTTGTTTTGGTCATGCAGGTGATGGTAATATTCATGTAAATGTAATGGTTAAAGATAAAACAAATGAAAAAGAGATGGAAGATGGACATAAAGCCATTGAGGAAATCTTTAAATTTGTTGTAGATATGGGTGGAACATTAAGTGGTGAACATGGTATTGGTTTATCTAAAGCGCCATTTATGAATGTTGCTTTCAATCAAGCAGAAATTGATTTATTCAAAAGTATAAAGAAAGCTTTCGATCCTAATAACATTCTAAATCCATTTAAGATGGGATTGTAAAATTCTAAAAAAATGAGTAATAATAAAAAAAGCCTAGTTAGAAGCTTAATAGATGGACTTGATTCATTTTTTAATGATGATACAACATACTATGCAGCTTCACTAAGCTTTTTTACTATTTTCTCAATTTTACCTATTATAGCTTTATTTATTGCTATTGTTTCTACCTTTGAAGAGTTTAATACTTACATTAATATTTTTACAAACTACATACTAAATATTATTAACCCAACACACTCACAGGATATAGTTGAAAACCTAAAGGACTATATTTCAAACTCAAGTAAACTAGGTTGGCTTGGAATAATATATATGCTATTTGTTTTTATTATGTTCTTCAAAGATTATGAATATATTGTAAATAAAATACATAAATCAAAAAGAAAATCAATTCACTTCTCTTTTATATTCTACTCTCTTTATTTAATGCTTTTACCAATAATTTTTACAGCAATAAATGTAATTACAGCTTTATATGAAAATACGTTTATAACAAGTAGCTTATCATATCTGTTTTCATGGTTGATATTTTATACTCTATTTAAATACACAGTAAACAGAAAACTTAATGAGAAAGCAGTAATTATTTCATCACTAGTAACCCTAATAAGCCTTTCAATTACAAAAAACCTATTTGTATACTATGTAATCTATAATAAGACGTATACAACGATTTATGGCTCACTAGCAACACTACTTTTTACCTTCTTTTGGATCTATATATCTTGGATAATCTACCTTTACGGTATAAAAATATGTCATAGACTAAATATAAAGTTCAATAACTACAAATAATGCATACAAAACTTACTGCAACTATACTTTTTATAATATTACAATCTAATAACTCCTTTGCCTCATTAAAGCCCAATAAAATAACAAAAG
Source organism: Arcobacteraceae bacterium (assembly GCA_041694355.1). Taxonomy (GTDB): domain Bacteria; phylum Campylobacterota; class Campylobacteria; order Campylobacterales; family Arcobacteraceae; genus Arcobacter_B. The sequence continues at coordinate 21,576 of JASMTK010000111.1, forward strand.
ATGGATACTGTATAGTAAATACAAAAAAACAAAGAACTATAGGATTAAATAGATTTAAATCAAAACAAGAGTTTAAAAGTGATTGTAATGGTAAAATGATATTTCTATTTAAGAAGAATAAGTGTAGATTATTTACTATGAAAAAGATGAATTTTGATATCTTTATTGAAGATAATAAAGGGAAAAGTGATTTTAAAACAGATGAAAGAAAACTAGTATGTGGTAAAAAGATAATTGAAACTTTAAAATAAAAAAGCGTTAAAAAAGAGAGCTAAAAAAAAGCCAAACCACGGATAACTTCAGGGAGTTAAACAAGGTTTGGCTTCAAATAAATAAGTGCCTTAAAAAGATAAGATCTTTTTGAGAAACAATACTCAAGAGCTGGCAGCGGCCTACGTTTCCACAAGTGAAACCTGCAGTATTATCAGCGATGAAGCGCTTGACTTCCGGGTTCGGAATGGAGCCGGGTATTTCCACTTCTCTATAGCCACCAGCAAGTTGAGTATAAAATAAACTGCTTTAGTTTACTCTATACTCAACTTTAATGTTAGAAGAAATAAAGGTTATACACTTAATAAGATAGTAAACCAAGAAATTATAAAAAAAAGCCAAACGATCTATTAGTACTAGTCAGCTAAACGTCTTACAACGCTTACACATCTAGCCTATCAACCTCATAGTCTTTGAGGGATCTTCAGGGAAAGTTCATCTTAGAGTTGGCTTCGAGCTTAGATGCTTTCAGCTCTTATCACATCCGTACATAGCTACCCAACGATGCCCTTGGCAGAACAATTGGTACACTAGTGGTACGTTCATCCCGGTCCTCTCGTACTAGGGACAAATCTCCTCAACTTTCCTACGCCCACGGAAGATAGGGACCGAACTGTCTCACGACGTTCTGAACCCAGCTCGCGTACCGCTTTAAATGGCGAACAGCCATACCCTTGGGACCTGCTCCAGCCCCAGGATGCGATGAGCCGACATCGAGGTGCCAAACCTCCCCGTCGATGTGAGCTCTTGGGGGAGATCAGCCTGTTATCCCCGGGGTACCTTTTATCCTTTGAGCGATGGCCCTTCCACACAGAACCACCGGATCACTATGACCGACTTTCGTCTCTGTTCGACTTGTATGTCTCACAGTCAAGCTAGTTTATGCCATTATACTCAGCTGGCGATTTCCATCCGCCATGAACTAACCTTTGTAAGCCTCCGTTACTCTTTAGGAGGCGACCGCCCCAGTCAAACTACCTACCAGACATTGTCCTCATACAAGTTGATTGTACCAAGTTAGTAACTCAAATATTTAAGGGTGGTATCTCAAGAATGGCTCATACTCTACTGGCGTCTAGTAATCAAAGCCTCCCACCTATCCTGCACAAAAATATCCAAGCTACAGTGTCAAGCTGTAGTAAAGGTCCACGGGGTCTTTCCGTCTTTCCGCGGGTAGGAGGAATTTTCACCTCCACTACAATTTCACTGGATCCCTGGTTGAGACAGCTCCCATCTCGTTACGCCATTCATGCAGGTCGGTATTTAACCGACAAGGAATTTCGCTACCTTAGGACCGTTATAGTTACGGCCGCCGTTTACTCGGGCTTCAATCAAATGCTTCGCTTACGCTAACATCATCAATTAACCTTCGAGCACCGGGCAGGCGTCACACCTTATACATCCACTTACGTGTTAGCAAAGTGCTGTGTTTTTGGTAAACAGTCGGGAGGGACTCTTTGTTGCAACCTCTTTAGCTTTTGGGAGTTAATCCCTATACCAAAGTAGGCACACCTTATACCGAAGATACGGTGCTAACTTGCAGAGTTCCTTAACCAGGGTTCTTCCACGCGCCTTAGAATACTCATCCCACCTACCTGTGTCGGTTTACGGTACGGGCAACAAATAATATACTTAGTGGCTTTTCTTGGCACGACAGTATCATCGATTCTCTATCTCCTCCGAAGAGTGTCAAGAGCCTTTCAGATCTCGGATTCTTGTAGTCCGGATTTGCCTAAACTACATCCTACGTCCTTAGACTAGCTATTCCATCAGCTAGCTCGATTAACTCTATGCGTCCCCACATCGCGCTTATTTGTTGGTATTGGAATATTAACCAATTTGCCATCGTCTACCCCTTTCGGACTCGACTTAGGACCCGACTAACCCTACAATGACGAGCATCGTGTAGGAAACCTTGGGTTTTCGGCGTTAAGGATTCTCACCTTAATTATCGCTACTCATGCCTGCATGCTCACTTCTATCCGCTCCAGTACTCCTCGTCGGTATACCTTCTACGCTGAATAGAACGCTCTCCTACCACTCTGTAAACAGAGTCTAAAGCTTCGGTGTACATCTTAGCCCCGTTATATTTTCCGCGCAGAGTCACTAGACCAGTGAGCTGTTACGCTTTCTTTAAAGGATGGCTGCTTCTAAGCCAACCTCCTGGTTGTCTCAGTAATTCCACATCGTTTTCCACTTAGATGTAACTTTGGGACCTTAGCTGTTAGTCTGGGTTGTTCCCCTCTCGACATAGGATTTTATCACCCTACGCCTGACTCCTGTGATTACACATATAGTATTCATAGTTTGATAGGGTTTGGTACCGCGGTAAGCAGCCCTAGCCCATTCAGTGCTCTACCCCTATATGCTACTACACAAGGCTATACCTAAATATATTTCGGAGAGAACCAGCTATCACGAAGTTTGATTGGCCTTTCACCCCTATCCACAAGTCATCCGAGGACTTTTCAACGCCCACCGGTTCGGTCCTCCACTGGCTCTTACACCAGCTTCAACCTGCTCATGGATAGATCACTTCGTTTCGGGTCTGCAGCATCTGACTATATCGGGTCCCATTAGAAGCAAGCTTCTAATGGGTGCCCTTTTTCGCCCTTTTAAGACTCGCTTTCGCTACGGCTTCACACTTGGCTTAACCTCGCCAGATACCACAACTCGCAGGCTCATTATGCAAAAGGCAGTCCGTCACCCTGATAAATCATAGGGCTCCGAATGATTGTAAGCTAATGGTTTCAGGTTCTATTTCACTCTCCTCACTGGAGTACTTTTCACCTTTCCCTCACGGTACTTGTTCACTATCGATCTGTAAGTAGTATTTAGGGTTGGAGGGTGGTCCCCCCGGATTCAGTCAAAATATCACGTGTTCCGACCTACTCAGGATACCATTAGAGCTATTGATAATTTCGTTTACAGGAGTGTCACCTTCTTTGCTATAGCTTTCCAACTATTTCTACTATTATCTTTAGTCTCATATTATGGTCCTTCAACCCCCTATGCAAGCATAGGGTTTGCCCTCTTCCGCGTTCGCTCGCCGCTACTAACAGAATCTCTTTTGATTTCTCTTCCTTAGGGTACTGAGATGTTTCACTTCCCCTAGTTCGCCTCCCTTTCGGGATAATATATATCTCTATATATTGGGTTGTCCCATTCGGAAATCTCTGGATCAATGCCTCTTAGCGGCTCCCCAAAGCTTATCGCAGCTTAGTACGTCCTTCATCGCCTCTTACAGTCTAGGCATCCACCATTAGCCCTTAATAGCTTTTTTATTTTTTTGGATCTATTATATTCCTTGGCTACTATCTTATTAAATGTATTTTACTTCTACATTCAATCTTATAGTTGTAAAATTGCCTTTACTTCTTCTAACATTATGTTTTTAAATATCTTGTCTTATCTTAAATAATAAAATTATTTAAAATACTACATTTTTGGTCTTTTAAAACCAAATATAAATTCAAACTTTTATTTGAACTTATATTTAGTTTTAAAATGGTGGAGAATAGCGGGATCGAACCGCTGACCTCCTGCGTGCAAGGCAGGCGCTCTCCCAGCTGAGCTAATTCCCCATTTTTTCTTCTAAAAAATACTCTTTTTAGATTATAGTTCTTTATTTATAAAATTAATTTTTATAAGACTATTTAAATGGTGGGCCTACCAGGACTTGAACCTGGGACCTCACGATTATCAGTCGAGCGCTCTAGCCAGCTGAGCTATAGGCCCCCTATTTTTAACTATTTATTTAAATAATCTTTATAAACCGAATTACAAATAACGCTTTTTTTCTCGTCTTCTTTTTCTTTCTTGATGATTAGAATCGAATCTAATCATCTATTTCTCTGAAAGGAGGTGATCCAACCGCAGGTTCTCCTACGGTTACCTTGTTACGACTTCACCCCAGTCGCTGAATCCACTGTGGAAGGTAGCTTTCTTAGCATCCCCGCTTCGAATGAGTTCAACTCCCATGGTGTGACGGGCGGTGAGTACAAGACCCGGGAACGTATTCACCGTAGCATTGCTGATCTACGATTACTAGCGATTCCAACTTCAAGTAGTCGAGTTGCAGACTACTATCCGAACTGGGAGGTATTTTGAAGATTTGCTCCACGTCACCGTATCGCTGCTCTTTGTATACCCCATTGTAGCACGTGTGTAGCCCTGGACGTAAGGGCCATGATGACTTGACGTCGTCCTCACCTTCCTCCTGGTTACCCAGGCAGTCTCGTTAGAGTTCTCAGCCGAACTGTTAGCAACTAACGACGAGGGTTGCGCTCGTTGCGGGACTTAACCCAACATCTCACGACACGAGCTGACGACAGCCGTGCAGCACCTGTATATAAGCTTCTGCAAGCAGACACCATTCTATCTCTAAAATGTTCTTACTATGTCAAGTCCAGGTAAGGTTCTTCGCGTATCGTCGAATTAAACCACATGCTCCACCGCTTGTGCGGGTCCCCGTCTATTCCTTTGAGTTTTAATCTTGCGACCGTACTCCCCAGGCGGTACACTTAATGTGTTAACTGCATTACTGCAAGGTCGAGCCTCACAACAACTAGTGTACATCGTTTAGGGCGTGGACTACCAGGGTATCTAATCCTGTTTGCTCCCCACGCTTTCGCGTCTCAGCGTCAGTTATGTTCCAGTAGATCGCCTTCGCAATCGGTATTCCTTCTGATCTCTACGGATTTTACCCCTACACCAGAAATTCCATCTACCTCTCCCATACTCTAGATAGACAGTTTTGGAAGCAGTTCTATGGTTGAGCCATAGGATTTCACTCCCAACTTATCTATCCGCCTACACGCTCTTTACGCCCAGTGATTCCGAGTAACGCTTGCGCCCTCCGTATTACCGCGGCTGCTGGCACGGAGTTAGCCGGCGCTTATTCATATAGTACCGTCATTATCTTCCTATATAAAAGGAGTTTACGCACCGAAATGTGTCATCCTCCACGCGGCGTTGCTGCATCAGGGTTTCCCCCATTGTGCAATATTCCCCACTGCTGCCTCCCGTAGGAGTCTGGACCGTGTCTCAGTTCCAGTGTGGCCGATCACCCTCTCAGGTCGGCTACTGATCGTCGCCTTGGTAGGCCGTTACCCCACCAACTAGCTAATCAGACGCGGGCCCATCCTGTGCCGCTAAAGCTTTGGCTACTCTATCATGCGATAGCGTAGTCTTATGGGGTATTAGCACAGCTTTCGCTGTGTTATCCCCCTGCACAGGGCAGGTTGCCCACGCGTTACTCACACGTCCGCCGCTAACCGTTGCTCAAATCAGCAAAGCTGAAATGAGCATTGGTCCGCTCGACTTGCATGTGTTAGGCACGCCGCCAGCGTTCATCCTGAGCCAGGATCAAACTCTTAAATAAAAATCTTCGAAGTTTAATCTGTGGTCAGTTCGTAGTTCGTAGCTCATGCTCAGCATTACTATAGGGTCAAGACCCTAAATACCACAAGCTACATGCTACCAACTACAAGCTGGTTTTTTCCCTTACACTGTTCAGTTTTCAAAGACCATTTTCTAATGTCGCTTTTTGGCGACGAATTATATTATAGTAAACGAGAACCAATTTGTCAAGTGCTATTTTATTTTTTTGTGATTATTTTATGATAATGTCACCTTGTAATTATTTTTAGAAAATGTCACATTTAAATGTAAAATAAAAATATGAAAAAAGAGGTGCGTTATCTAATGAGTCAAAAACAATTAAATAGGTATAACATTATCAGTATGGCTATTGAAGGTAAACTGACCATAAAGGAAGCAGCAGAAAGATTAAATTTAAGTAAACGCCAAATAATACGCCTCAAAAAAGGAGTGAAAGAAGAAGGCGCGGCGTTTTTAATTCATAAAAATACTGGTCGAAAACCTTCTCATGCCATCTCTGATGAAGTTAAAAATCAAATTATTGCTCTAAAAAAAAGTGATAAATATAAAGATGCTAATTTTTTACACTTTAAAGAGCTTATAGAAACTCATGAAAATATTAAAATTAGTTATAGTGCTCTTTATTCAATATTAACAAAAGCAGGTATTAAAAGTCCAAAGAAAAGACGTAAGCCAAAAAATCACCATCGTCGCAAGCGTAGAGCTCAAGAAGGTTCTTTAATCCAAATGGATGCAACTCCATTTGAATGGTTTGGAGGTAATGAAAAATTTTCACTACACGGAGCCATTGATGATGCTACAGGCAAAATTGTAGGTTTATATCTTTGCAAAAATGAATGCCTTCATGGTTATTTTGAAGTTACTAGACAGATTCTTAAAAATCATGGTATCCCATTAAGTATTTATGCCGATAGACATTCAATTTTTCGCTCTCCAAAGGCAGATAAACTATCTATTGAAGAGCAACTTGAAGGAAAAATTGTTAATGATACTCAATTTGGCAGAGCAATGAATGAATTAGGTATTACATTGATTCCTGCTCGTTCTCCTCAAGCAAAAGGACGTATAGAAAGACTTTGGGATACTTTGCAAAGCAGATTGCCTGTTGAATTTAAAATCGCAGGAATCAAAACTATAGAAGATGCCAATGCTTTTCTTGTTGAGTATATTAATAAGTTTAATCAAAAATTTGCTGTTGAGCCTGCTAATACAGAATCTGCCTATCGGCAAATACCGGAAAACATATGCATTGATCATATTTTATGTGTCAAGCAAATAAGAACTGTTGACAGTGGCTCCGTTTTCTCTTTCTACAACAAGCATTTTCAAGTTGTTTATAACGGGCAGCTAGCACCTATACCTGCAAGAAAAAAGGTTACTGTTTTAATTAGTCCTGTATTTGGTGTAAAAGCTGAATACAAAAATATTGTTTATGACGTTATTCCATTTATAAAACCAAAGAAAAAATCAAATAAAAATACTCAAAATAAAGCAAAAAAAGTTTATAAACCTTCTGATGATCACTATTTCAAATATGGTCATACTAAATGGAAAAAAGTTACCTTTGAAGAAAGTGATCAAGAAATTTTAGCTATATTACAAGATATTTTTCTGCGAAAATATGCTTAGCTTCCTCCTTGCTTTCTCTGTAAAAAAGTTATGGGTGTAACCATATTTTTAGTTATAAAGTGCAGGCTAGTCAAGGGCGAGCCTTGCTCGTTCACTTTACCCTTGACTAGCCAAACGAAATAACTAAACTTTTTTTCACCCATAAGTTTTTTATCAAATAAAGTGACATTTTCTCACGATAATTAAATCTTATTTAGGGTGACATTTTCTAAAGTTATTGACAGCTTGAAATGGGACCATTTAAGTATAAAGACTGTTCTACTCCGCTGGAAAACAGCGTGCCTCTGCCATCAGCAAAATATTTTGGTAATATAGATCCTCAGCCTAATAACGTAATTACTACTGAAATTG
>JASMTK010000112.1:0-11812 GCA_041694355.1 Arcobacteraceae bacterium
GGTATTTTAACTCCATATGCAACAGGACCATCACCAATTTGGTATGGAGCAGGATATATTTCTCAAGCCACTTGGTGGAAATTAGGTTTAATTTTTGGTGCTATATATTTAGCAGCCTTAGTTCTTTTAGGATTCTTTATTTTATAAAAATTAAATAGTATCATTTATGATGCTATTTGAAAAAAGATACTATAATATATTTATGAAAAACATATTTATATTATTTATCTTTTTTCCTATTTACTTATTTGCCAATAATTCAATATTAATTATCAACTCTTATCATAAAGGTTATAATTGGAGTGATAATATAGTAGATGGATTAGAAAAAGTCTTTTATACAAAAAAAGATATTGACGTAAATATTTGGTATATGGACTCTAAACGTATCACTTCAAAAGAGTATTATGAAAGTTTAAAAAAGCTTTATAAAGTACAACTACAAAATAGAAAATATGACTTAGTAATAACCCTTGATAGATTTGCTTATGATTTTATAGTTGAACAGTATGACCAGTTCTTTACAGATGAAAAAGTCTTAACTGTTGGAATTGAAAACTTTAATAAACAAAGATTGATAAAATATGGTTTAGAAAATAAAGTTTGGGCTTTACTTGAAAAAAGAGATTTAAAAGCAAATCTTAGATTAATAGAGAAATTAAATCCGCTTGTTAAAAAAGTATATGTAATAAATGACAATAGTTTAAATGCAAAACATACACAACCACTAATTGATGAGCTTTTTAGAACTTTTGATAAATCCTATGAATTAATATATTTAAAAGAGAATAGTTTAAGTGATTTAAAAAAAAGATTAGAGAAAAAGTCCTTAAACAGTGTTGCACTGTTTATTAGATTTTATAAAGATAGTTTAGGAAACTTATATAAACATAATCAAATTGCTGAACTTATAAAAGAGTCTAAACTTCCAGTTTTTGTAACAGACTCAATTTTTTTAGGAGATGTAGCAGTTGGAGGAAGAGTAGTAAGGCTTGATGATTTTGGTAAAAAAGCAGGTTTAATTGCTGTTGATTTACTAAATGATAAAAAGCTAAAGAGATTAAATATCTATAAAGATTTAGAGACTATTTTAGATGAAAAGAAAGTAAATCAATACTATTTAGATATAAGAAACTTAAAAGATAAATACAAACTTATAAATAAAGAGCTAACTTTTTTTGATAAAAATAGAGAGTTTATTGACTCAGTATTTCTATTTTCCCCTATTTTAATTATATTTATTGTTTTATTACTGAGAAATATATATTTAAGAAGAAAAGTTCAGTATAAATTAAAGCAAAGAATTGAGTTAGACTCTTTACTATTAAATGCTATAGAAAGTCCAATTTTCTGGATTGATGAAACATCAACTATAATAGATTCAAACATTAGATTTTGTAATTTACTAGGATATAGTTGTGAAAAAATACATGGAAAAAAATTAGAGGAACTACAAAAAGAGTATAAAACTAATACATTATTAAAAGCATTACAAAAATTTGATAAAGATCCTGATAAAAATACTACTTTTAAATTAAGAGTTAATTCAAAGGAGACAAAAGTATTTTTTATAAAACAAGCAAGTTATTGTGATACAAAAACTAAAAAAAGTGGAACAGTTACTATTCTAACAGATATTACAAAAGAGAAAAGAGAGAGAAAAGAGAAAGAGAGAAATAGACAGTTTATAATTCAGCAATCAAAACTTGCAGAAATAGGAGAGATATTTTCTTCAATTGCACACCAATGGAAATCACCTCTTGTTGAAATAACTACAATAGCACAAGAGAGTTTTTATGATTCAAATAGTAATGAAAATGAAAATGAGTCTTATGTAAAAGATATTATGGTTCAAGTTGATTATATGAATAAGACAATAAATGATTTTCAAAATTTTATAAAACCATCCCAAACTAAAAGTATATTTAATGCAAAAACTGCATTTGAAGATATGCTTGAAATAGTTGAACATAATATTAAGTATAACTACATAAATATAGATTTAAAAGTAAAAGAGCATACAAATCTAAATATTTATGGATATAGAAATGAGTTTATGCAAGCAGTTTTAAACATTATAAATAATGCAAAAGACGAACTAATAAAAGAGAAAATAGAAAATAAGAAAATAGATATAGAGTTTTACAATAAAGAGAACCTTTTAGTTATTGAGATATTAGATAATGCAAGAGGAATAAAGATAAAGAATATTAAAAAAATTTTTAAGCCTTACTATACAACCAAGTCTAATGGACATGGGATAGGGCTTTATATGGTAAAAACAATTATTGAAAATAAAATGAATGGTAAAATAAAAGTTGAAAATAGTAAAATTGGCGCAAAATTTAAAATTTATTTAAAAAGTATGTAGATGAAAGTTTTAGTATTAGAAGATAATGAGAGATTATTAAGACTTATTAAAAACTCTTTATTAAAAGAGAGTTATGATGTGGACACTTTTTGTGATGGGAAAGATGTTTTTGAGGTTTTAAACAACGGTTATAACTGTTTTATTCTTGATATAAATGTACCAAACATAGATGGTATAACTCTATTAGAATCATTAAGATACTATCACAAAGATACTCCTGTGATAATAATTAGTTCAAATCATGAGTTTGAAAAGATACAAAAATCGTATGATTTAGGATGTGATGATTACCTAAAGAAGCCTTTTTATATCTTAGAGTTAATTCAAAAGGTTAAAAAATTATGTAAGGTTCAAAAGTCATTTTTACAGTTTGATGAAGAGTGTAAGTATGACTTTATTAATCATATTTTATACAAAAATAATCAAGAAGTGGAGTTAACAAAAAAAGAGATTCTTTTCTTGGAACTTTTTTGTCAAAACTTACATCATGTTGCAAGTTATGATGAAATCTATGAGTATGTATGGGAAGGTGAAGAGACAAACCTTACAAATGTAAGAGCTATGATAAAAAGATTAAGAAAAAAGCTTCCAAAGGATTCTATTAGTATTGTAAAAGGGCTTGGTTATATGTTGAATAAAAAAGTAAAGTTAGTATAAAAGAAAACTTTTATACTACTTTATTTTAAAATATCTAGATGTTTCAGATGATACTATTTTTGATAATAGAAGAAGACCAATAAGGTTAGGAATAGCCATAAGACCATTTGCTAAATCTGAAAAATTCCATACAATGTCTAGTTTAGAAACTGCACCAACATATATGATAACAATAAAGATTATTCTGTAGATTATTACTTTTTCATCTCCAAAAATATACTCAAATGCTCTTTCTCCATAATATGACCATCCAAGAATTGTAGAGTAACCAAAAAGAATAGTTGCAAATACAATTACTAATGCTCCAAAATCACCTAAGAAAAACTCAAAACTTTTTAGTGTTAAATCACCAGCACTTCCACCTTGCGTCCAAATTGGAGCCATTAAAATTATAAGTGCTGTCATTGTACAGACAATTAAGGTATCAATAAAGGTTTGTGTCATAGATACTAAGGCTTGTTTTACAGGATCACTAGTTTTAGCTGCGGCTGCAGCAATAGGTGCAGAACCTAAACCTGATTCATTAGAGAAAACACCTCTTGCTATACCATATCTAATAGCAGCAGCAATAGCCGCACCAGCAAAACCTCCTGTAGCAGCGTAAGGATTAAAAGCATAGTAAAAAATCATTCCAAAAGCTTCACCAACTTTATCAAAGTTTGTAAAGATAATACTTAATGCAGTAAAGAAATAAATTGCAATCATAAAAGGAATTAAATAAGAAGTTACCTTTCCAATTGATTTAATTCCTCCTATTATAACTACAGCAGTAATCACAAGTAGTACTGCACCTGTAACCTCAGGTGCTAAAGCAAACTGTGTATCTAAAGCTTTTGATACTGAATTAGCCTGTGACATATTTCCAATACCAAACGAAGCAAGTGTTGTAAAAATAGCAAAAAGCATAGCAAGAATTGGTAAGTTTGCACCTTTTGCTATGTAGTACATAGGTCCACCTTTATATCCATTTTTACCCTCTTGTCTATATTTTACAGCAAGAATAGCTTCTGAATATTTTGTAGCCATACCAACTAATCCTGTAACCCACATCCAAAAAACAGCTCCAGGTCCACCCATACTAATTGCAGTTGCAACACCTACAATATTTCCAATACCTACAGTTGCAGCTAATGCTGTCATAAGTGCGGCAAAATTAGAAATATCACCTTTTGCATTCTCTTCTTTTGTGAAGATTAATTTAAAGGCATGACCCAGTGCCCAAAACTGCATTCCTTTTAATCTTATTGTTAAAAAAAGTCCTGTTCCTACCAATAAAATTAACATAGGAGGTCCCCAGACAAATGACGACAATGATGATAAAATTGAGTCTAAGTTATCCATATAATTCCTTTCAATCGCAAAATAGTAGCGTAAAAATAATAAATTAGTAATTAGCCAAAGTTAAGGTTATATTAATTATTAAATGATAAAATTTTTCCATAAGTTATAGTATAAAAGTTAATTAGTTAAACTATTACTTACATACTTTTTAGTATGATTAACTTTTTAATAAATACTATGAACTATATAATAAACTAATTGATAATTAAAAGGATAGAAAATGTTGGATTTAGCAATTGTAGGTGGAGGACCTGCTGGACTTACAGCTGGTTTATATGCAACAAGAGGTGGATTAAATGATGTAGTTATGTTTGAAATGGGAATGCCAGGTGGACAAATTACAGGTTCATCAGAAATCGAAAACTATCCAGGTCAAGGTGAAGTAATGACTGGGATGGAATTAATGCAAAATTGGCCAGAACAGTGTCAAAAATTTGGATTAAAGCATGAGATGAATCAAATTACAAATATCGTAAAAGAGAATGATATTTTTAAATTAACAGCAGCTGATGGAAAAGAGTATGAATCAAAAACTGTTTTAATGGCAACAGGTTCTGTTCCTAGACGTGCAGGATTCAAAGGAGAAGATGAATTCTTTGGACAAGGGATTTCTACTTGTGCAACTTGTGATGGATTTTTCTATAAAGGAAAAGAGGTTGCTGTTGTAGGTGGTGGAGATACTGCTTTAGAAGAGGCTGTTTATTTAGCAAAACTTTGTTCAAAAGTTTACTTAGTTCATAGAAGAGACACATATAGAGCAGCTCCAACTACAATAGAGCATATGAAAAACACTGAAAATATTGAAGAGGTTACAAACGTAACTGTTGAAGAGGTATTTGGAGATAAAACTGGTGTAACAGGATTAAAAGTAAAATCAAAAGAAAATGGTGAAATTAGAGATTTACCAACACCAGGTGTATTTGTATTTGTTGGTAGAGATGTTCTAAATGATCCTATCAAACAAGAAGATGGATCTTTCCTTTGTGATGTAAATGAGCAAGGTGAGGTTATTGTGGATTTAAAAATGCAAACATCAACTCCTGGATTATACGCAGCTGGTGATATTAGAATTGATGCAGCAAAACAAGTTGTTTGTGCATCAGGAGATGGTGCAACAGCAGCAGTAAATATTATTGAATACATAGGTTAAGGAAAGTATAAAAGATGATTAAAGTAGGTATATTAGGAAGTACGGGTAGAGTAGGTTCATTATTAATTGATGATTTACAAAAAGATGAAATAGCAAAATTAGGTGCTGTTCATGTATATGATAAGCTAGAAAGGCAACTACCAGAAGATACCGTTGTGACAAATGAAATGAGTATTTTATTTGATTCTAGTGATGTTATTATTGATTTTAGTGCACCAGCTGCTACTGAAAGCTTGTTAACTGAGGTTGTTGAAAATGGTGCTAGAAAGCCATTGGTTATTGCTACTACAGGATTTAATAAGCATCAACAAAATCTTTTAATTGAAGCTAGTAAACATGTACCAGTTTTATACGCTACTAATATGAGTTTAGGTGTTGCAGTATTAAATAAACTTGTAACTCTTGCATCAAAAGCTTTAAGAGATTTTGATATTGAAATAGTTGAACAACACCATAAGCATAAAGTTGATTCACCATCAGGAACAGCACTAACATTAGCAGAACATGCAGCTGATGCTAGAGATTTAGATTTAGATGAGGTTAGAGTTTCTGGAAGAGATGGAAATATCGGAGCTAGAACAAAAGATGAAATAGCTGTAATGGCTTTAAGAGGTGGAGATATTGTAGGAAGACATACAGTTGGATTATACAATGAGGGTGAATTTATTGAGTTAAATCATACAGCAACTTCAAGACATACTTTCTCTCAAGGTGCTATTAAAGTTGCTAAGTGGATTGTAGATAAAGAGCCAAAACTTTACTCAATCAATGATGCTTTAGGCTTAAACTAATCAAACAAAATCAAAACAAAAAAATACTACAAGAGGAGAAGAAATTTATGCGCATAAAGTTCACTTCCTCCTCTTTCTTAAAGGTTAAATAAATATGTGTGCAATAGTTGGAATTTATGGTAATGATAATGCTGCGAGACTTGCTTCTTTAGCTCTTTTCTCAATGCAGCATAGGGGACAAGAAGCAACAGGTATCTCTTCATCGTGTAATGGAAAAATCTATACAAAAAAAGATAGAGGTTTAGTATCAGAAGTTTTCACTGATGAGGCTTTAAAATATTTAAAGGGTGATATGGCTATAGGTCATAACAGATATTCAACTGCAGGTGGAGACTCTATTTTAGATGCGCAACCTGTATTTGCAAAATATAAGTTAGGACAAATGTCTATAGTACACAATGGAAACCTAATAAATAAAAAAGAAGTTAGAGAAGATTTAATAGACAAAGGTGCAATCTTTCAAACTGAGATGGATACAGAAAATCTTATTCATCTAATTGCAAAAAATAGTAAAGATAGATTAAGAGATAGAATAAAAGAGGCATTAACTAAAACTGTTGGTGCATACTGTTTTATTGTTCAGTCTAGATCTAAACAGTTTGTGATTAGAGATAGATATGGTATTAGACCTTTATCTTTAGGAAAATTAAAAAGTGGTGGATATATCGTTGCAAGTGAAACATGTGCTTTTGATTTAGTGGATGCAGAGTTTGTAAGAGATGTAAAACCAGGTGAAATGTTAATTTTTAGTGATAAAACAGAAGAACCAGAGTCTATTCAACTATTTGAAAGTGAATATAGACCTTGTGCTTTTGAGTTTGTATACTTCGCAAGACCTGATTCTGAAATTGATGGTAAAAATGTTTATAGATCAAGAGAGAATATGGGAAGAGCGTTAGCAAGAAACGATGAAGAGTCAGATATTGATGTGGATATGGTTGTTCCTGTTCCAGATTCAGGTGTTCCAGCAGCACTTGGATATGCAGCGCAAAGTGGAATTCCTTTTGAGTATGGGATTATTAGAAACCATTATGTTGGAAGAACATTTATTGAACCAACTCAACAAATGAGAGACTTAAAAGTTAAAATGAAATTAAGTCCAATGAAGTCAATTATAAAAGGAAAATCTCTTTTAGTAATTGATGATTCAATTGTAAGAGGTACAACTTCAAAAAGAATAGTAAATATGCTAAAAGAAGCAGGTGCAAAAGAGGTTCACTTCAGAGTTGCTAGTCCAGAGATTAAATATCCAAACTATTATGGTATTGATACTCCAAATAAAGAGGAGTTGATTTCAAATAATATGTCAACAAAAGAGGTATGTGAATATATCAAAGCAGATTCATTAAAGTATCTATCTATTGAAGATTTAGTTAATGCTATTGGAAATGATAGAAAATATGCTTTAGAGAGCTTTGATGGAGATTATTTCGTAAAAGAGTAAGATGAGTGATTTAAAAAATGTATTAACAATAGGAAGATATTTTAAAGATAAATATAAGCAAAAGGTTTATAAAGTTCCTATTTCTATATCTGGTTTCACTTGTCCCAATATTGATGGGACAGTGGCCAAAGGAGGGTGTTCATTTTGTGAAAATGACTCCTTCTCTCCAAATTTAAAAGAGCGAAAACCAAAATTTAAACTAAATCCAAATGTAAGTGAAAACCCATACTTAGAAAATCAGTTAAAACAGCTTGAAATGCAGTTTTTTGCTACAAAAGAGAGATTGCAAAATAAGTTTGGTGTGAATAAGTTTATTGTCTATTTTCAATCATTTACAAATACTTATGCACCCTTTTCAACACTAAAAGCTTTATATGAAAAAGCATTATCTTTTGATGATGTAATTGGTCTTAGTATTGGTACTAGAACTGATTGTGTAACAGAAGAGATACTTGATTATTTAGCCTCTTTATCAAAAGAAAAAGAGATATGGGTAGAGTATGGAATACAGTCATTCTATGATGAAACACTTCAGGCTATAAATAGAGGTGATAGTGTTGAAAATATGAATTATTGGATTAAGCAGACAAAAAAAAGAGATTTGAATGTTTGTGGACATCTAATCTATGGACTTCCAGGAGAGACTCAAGAGATGATGCTAGATACTTTTGAGAAAACTTGTGAGTTAAAAGTAGATTCAATAAAATTTCATCCATTATATGTGGTTAAAAATACGCTTCTTACAAATGAGTATAGAAAAGGAAAGTTTACTCCCATTAGTGAGGAACTTTATATAGATACGGTTGTAAAATCTATTGAAAATTTACCAGATGGTATTTCAGTTCAAAGAATTACAGCTGGAATTGATGATGATAGTTTACTTTCACCTATGTGGTGTAAAGATAAACATAGTGCAATTAAAAAAATAAGAGATGCTTTAAAGCTAAAAGGGCTTAACTATTAAGTTTATGAAGTAAGCTTTGCTTACTTCATTTTTAAAAGATAGTCAACTACATTTTCTATAAATGCATCATGTTTTCTATCTTTTCTATATGCAATATATAACTTTCTAACCATCTTTTGGTTATTTATTCTAGATTCATAAAGTGCACCAGACTTTAAAAGTGATTCAATAGCATTTCTTGATACAATTGAAACTGTTGGTGTAGCATTTTTATCTGAGTGTAAAACTGTCTGTACAATAGTTGTAGCACTAGTAACTTCAGAGGTTACATCAAAAGTATCACAATCTGGGAAATTTGCTTTATCAAGATTCTCTTTAAAAATAGCTCTTGTATGAGAATCAGGATTTCTACAAACCCATTTATAAGATAATAAATCTTCAGCTTTAGCTCTACTTGGAAGTTTCTGGTTTGAGAAGATAACTATTTCATCATCCATCCACTCTCTATAGATGATATCATCATTTGGCACATAGTTCTCAACTAAAGCCATATCAATTTTTTTATCAAGTAAATCTTCAATAGCCTCATGGGAAACTGAAACATTTATTGATACTTCATTTTTAATATTCTCTTTTAAATTGTTTAAAAATCTTGGTAAAATATAATTTCCAATAATAAAAGATGCACCAAAAACAAAAGTAACATCTTTATTCATAATTTTTAATAGTTCTTTTTCTCCATTTGCAACACACTTTTCGATTTTTAATGCAATTGAGTATAGCATTTGACCCTTTTTTGTAAGCCTAATACCATTTTTCTTTCTATCTACTACTTGTACGTCTAAATAGTCCTCAATATATCTCATTTGTTGTGTTACAGCAGGTTGAGAAATACCAAGTTTTGCTGAAGCTTTTGAAAAAGATCTTTCTCTAACTACAGTTAGAAAAGTCTCTAGTTTAGCAAAATCAGTTAGCATTATAACCTCCGTAAAATAAATTATGATTATAATAACATTTATTTATATACAGAATAATTAAGAGCAATGAGAATTTAATTTTTATATGGTATAATATTAATATTATTGGGGAGAAAAAATGATAGAAAATATATTAGATAATTTAAACGAATCACAAAAAGACGCGGCACAACATATCGATGGTTCACTTTTAATTTTGGCAGGTGCAGGTTCTGGTAAAACGAAAACTATTACTACAAGACTTGCTTATCTAATTTCAATAGGTATTGATCCAAGCTCTATTCTTACTTTAACTTTTACAAATAAAGCAGCCACAGAGATGAGAGAAAGAGCCTTTACTATGATTGATCCATCTATGATAAATACTCCCCCTTTATTATGTACATTTCACAAGTTTGGACTTCTATTTTTAAAATTTCATATGATGGAACTTGATAGAAAAAACAACTTTATAATTATTGATACAGATGATAAAAAAAGAATTTTAAAGTCAATAGATAAAGAGATTACAACTTCACTTTTAGTAAGTGAGATATCAAAATATAAAAATACATTAATAAGTCCAGAAGAGGCAAAAGCCGCTGCACAGCTTAAACTATATCAACAAATTGCAGATGTGTATGAAAAATATGAAGCTTATCTTTTAAAGAACAACTTAGTAGATTTTGATGATTTAATCCTATTACCTTATAAGATTTTAAAAAACAATGAAGCTTTAGCTAAACAAACAAGTGATAAATATCAGTATATTATGGTAGATGAGTACCAAGATACAAATGAACTTCAATATAAACTTTTAAGAATGTTATGTACAAATCATCAAAATCTTTGTGTTGTTGGTGATGATGATCAGTCTATTTATGGGTGGCGTGGAGCAACAATTAAAAATATCCTAAATTTTAGTGAACACTTTGATGATACAAAGGTTGTAAAGCTTGAAGATAATTATAGATCAACAGATACTATTTTAGATCACGCAAATCAATTAATTGAGCATAACAGAGATAGACTTGGAAAAACTCTAAAAGGTACAAGAAAAAAAGGTGACTCAATAAAGGTTTATGAATCAAATGATGAGAATGAAGAGACTAGAAAAATTATTGATGATATTAAAGAGTTAATTGACACAGGTACAAATGCAAATGATATAGCGATTTTATTTAGAGTAAATGCCCTATCAAGATCTTTAGAAGAGGGCTTTAATAAAGCAGGACTTCACTACAAACTAGTTGGTGGTATGAAGTTCTATGAAAGAGCGGAGATTAAAGATTTAATTGCATACTTTAGAGTGTTAACTAATTCTCATGATAACTTCTCTTTAAAAAGAATAATAAATAAACCTAAAAGAGGTATAGGTAAAACTACTATTGAAAAGTTAGAAAAGAAGTCAATAGATACAAAAAAACCAATTTTTGAAGTTATTGAAGAGTCAAGTGCTGATGACTTAGCAGGGATTGTAGGTAAAAAGAATTCAAGAACTCTAAAAGTTTTTGAAGCTTCTATTATGGATTTAAAAGAGATTTTAAAAGACTCTAAGATGAAGTTTTTAGATGCTTTTGAAGAGACATTTGATTATAGAACTTCTTATGATACTGTACCTGATGGATTTGATAGACAAGCAAATATTGATGAGTTTTATGGGTATATCAGAGACTATTTTATACAAAATCCTCATTTAGATTTAAAAGATTTTTTAAATGACATTGCACTTGAAAGTGAAAACGACAACTTAACAAATGAAGCTGTATCGATGATGAGTATTCACGCATCAAAAGGTTTGGAGTTTAAACATCTATTTATTATAGGTTTTGAAGAGGGTTTCTTCCCACTTACAGGTGATGGAAGTGATATTGAAGAGGAGAGAAGATTAGGCTATGTATCTTTAACAAGAGCTATGGATAACCTAACGCTATCTTTTGTTCATTCTAGATTTTACAAGGGTAAAAGAGCTTCATTAGTTAAAAGTAGATTTTTAAGTGAGAGTGGATTGATAAAAGGTTCACTTACAATAGAAAAACAATCAATGTTTAAAAAAGGTGATTTGGTTCAGCATAAAATATTTGGAATGGGAAGAGTTCAAAAAGCAAATAAAGCAGGAAAAGATTATAAACTTACTATAAATTTTGGTGGAACAAGAAGAGATATTTTATCATCATTTGTTGAAAAGATATAGGGAA
>JASMTK010000113.1:0-4689 GCA_041694355.1 Arcobacteraceae bacterium
ATATATACTTGAAGCTATATTGTGTGCTTCATATACTCTTTGCTTAATCTCTTTTTTTAGTAATCTCTCTGCTTGGTTTTTCTCTTTAGTGATTAACTTGTAAACCTCTTGAACCTCTTCTTTAACTCTTTGTTTGTTTTTTTCAAGATAAGTTTGTTTTATAGTTTCAAGTTCTATTTTATGATTAGATTTTTCTTGCTCTAATAGAATTTTTGTAGTAATAAAGGAAGTTATTATCACAAAAAAGATAGGTCCGTATTTTATTATAAATAGAAGTAGGTTTTCTCTTTTAGATGCTTTCATATATTTCCTGTGTTAGGTGGATACTATGTATATTAAATAGTTATTTTACTAATAACTTGTATTAAATACAAATGTTATATGAATTATAACTTATTTTTTATTTTAAGTATAGGGGTTACTAAAAGTATATTTATAGTAAAAGAGTAAAATATTATTTTCAAAAAACAATTTTAGACAAGTTCACAAAAAAGTCACAAAAATATAATAGTATATTTAAAAATAGTTACAAGGTTTGTTATGAAAAGTATAATTATTATTGATAACTCAAATGTAGTAATATCAATGTTTAAAAATATTTTGACAAAAGAGTTAGGAATGAAAGTTTTCATTTCAAAGTCCTTAAATGAAACAAAAGAGCTATTAAAAAAAGAAGATTTCTTTATGGCCGTAACAAATTTAAATCTTTTTGATGGAAAAAGAGAAGAGATTTTATCTGTTTTAGCAATCTCTTCTATTCCTACAATTATTTTTAGTTCACAAATTGAGACTAAACTTCTTGAAAAAAGGTATCCGAATATTATAGATTATGTTTTTAAAGATTCAAGTGGAGTTAGATATATAACTAGAATTATAGAAGCAGTAGAGTATTGTTCTTGTAAAAAAGTTTTACTAGTTGATGATTCTGAGTCTACATTGAAACTTTTAAAAAGTATGCTTGAAAAAATATTTCTGAATGTTATCACAGCAAAAAGTCCTCATAGAGCAATTGATATTTTAGAAAAAGAAGATATATCTTTGATTCTTAGTGATTATCATATGGGTAGTGTAGATGGTTTAGAGTTTGTAAAATTAGTAAAAAAAAGTATATCAAATTCAAATATTCCTATTTTGATAATAACTTCAGAAAAAGATGAAAGAGTAAAAATTAAACTTTTTAAATATGGAGTTAGGGATTTACTTCAAAAACCTATTATAGAAGAAGAGTTGAATTTTAAATTAATCAATCTTTTTTTAGAAAAAAAATATAACGAAGATAATGTATCAAAAAAAAGTATGATTGAAAATTATGTTATTACTTCAGCAACAGATACAGATGGAAATATTGTAAGTGTATCAAAAGCCTTTTGTCAAATAAGTGGTTATACAAAAGAGGAGTTAATAGGTCAAAATCATAAAATCTTAAGACACCCAGATATGCCTAAAGAGTTATATGATGATATGTGGAATACTATAACCTCTGGTGTATCTTGGAGAGGTGAAATAAAAAACCTTAAAAAAGATGGAGATTATTATTGGGTAGATGCCATAATACATCCAATTTTTGATAATGAGGGTGAGATAAAAAGTTTTTATGCTATTAGAATTGATATAACAGATAAGAAAAAAATAGAACAGATAAGTATAACAGATGGCTTAACAAATATATATAATAGACGACATTTTAATAATATGTTTCCTAAAATTATAAATGAAGCTAAAAGAGAAGACTCTTATGTAGGTTTTTTACTAATGGATATAGACCACTTCAAACAGTACAATGACAATTATGGTCATCAAGAAGGGGATAATGTACTAATCTTATTTGCTAACTGTTTAAAGGAAAATTTAAAAAGAGCTAGTGATTTAGTATTTAGATTAGGTGGAGAAGAGTTTGGAGTGATATTTAAAGCTGAGAATAGGCAAAAGGCGTTAGAGTTTTCAAATATATTAAGAAAAAACATTGAAGATATGAAAATTGAACACAAATATAGTAGTGTTTCTAATTATGTTACTGCATCCATGGGATTAGTATTTAAAAAAGCAAAAGATATAGAGAGTATAGATGAGCTTTATAAGCAAACTGATGATTTATTATACGAATCAAAACAAAACGGTAGAAATAGAGTTACCATAAATAAATAAGGCAATAAATGGGATTTTCAAAACAGAGTATTTTGATTGTTGAGGATGAGCTTGAAACTTTAGAAATTATGAAGGAGATTTTTGAAATGATTTTTTCTAAAGTATATCTTGCAGAAGATGGAAAGAAAGCTTTAGAACTATTTAAATCACATATTGTTGATTTAATCTTATGTGACATAAACTTGCCTAAAATGGATGGTTTAAGTGTTATTAAGAATATAAGAGATGATAATCTTGATATTCCTATAGTTATTATTTCAGCATATTCTGATACTGATACACTATTTAAAGCCTCTAATAGTAATATTCAAGGTTACATAAAAAAACCAATGACCTCAAATGATATAGATGAGATGTTAGATAAAGTAAGAGACTATCAAAAAAGAAAAGATTACGATAAAAAAGAATTAATTAAAATTAAAAGTAACATATTTTTCGATATTAGAAATTCTCAAATTATAGTAGATGATAATAAAGAGATCTTAACACAAAAAGAGTTTGATTTAATGTCATTATTAGTTAACTATATAAACCAAATTGTTAATTATAAGATAATAGAGCAAATAGTTTGGTTAAATAAAGATCAAAGTATGAGTAGCACTTCTTTAAGAACACTTGTAAAGAAATTAAGAAAGAAAGTTAAATATAATATTATAGAGAATATACCAAAGCAAGGGTATAGATTAAATACTAAGGAAGAAATTGGATACTGAAAACTATTTAAAAAAAGAGTTATATGAATTAATGAAAAAAGATAGTTTTATTTTTGAGTTTATTCAAAATGGCTCTTTAGATGGATTGTGGTATTGGGATTTAGAAAAACCAGAAAATGAATGGATGAATAAATCTTTTTGGGAGGTATTAGGTTATGATCCTAGTGAAAAAAAACATTTAGCTTCCCAGTGGCAAGATATTATTTTTAAAGAGGATCTAGAAAAAGCACTTGAGAATTTTCATAAACATTGTAAAGACTCTAAGCACCCTTATGATCAAATTGTAAGATATCAGCATAAAAAAGGACATACTGTATGGATTAGATGTAAGGGTTTAGCTATCAGAGATAAAACTGGTAAGCCTATTAGGATGCTTGGTGTTTATATTGATATAACTGAACAAAAAGAAAAAGAGAAAGAGTTAGTAGAAAAATCTAAAATGTTAAAAGCTATTTTAGATAGTTCACTTGACTCTATTGTACTACTTGATAAAGTTATTAATAAAAATAATGAAATAGTTGACTTTAAGTTTATAATGGCAAATAGCAAAGCTTGTGAGGTTATAAACTTACCAGAGGATAAAATACTTGGAAAAACACTATTTGAACTTATGCCGGGCAATTTTCAACCACTTGAAACATTGAATAACAAATCACTTTTTGAAGAATATAAAGAAGTGGTTATGACAGGAAAATCAAAAGTTTTAGAGTTTTATTTTGGTTTTGACAACATCAATGAGTGGTTTTCTAATAAAGTAGTAAAATACAATGATGGCTTTGTTTGTACTTTTGCAGTTATAACTAAAGAAAAAGAGTTACAACTTAAATTAGAGAAAAAAGTAAAAGAAAAAGTTGCAAAACAAAGAAAACAAGAACAACTTCTAATCCAACAATCAAAAATGGCATCTATGGGAGAAATGCTTGGTGCAATAGCCCACAACTGGAGGCAACCCTTAAACTCTCTATCTTTACTAACAACAGCAATAGATATAAAGTTTGAAAACAATAAAGTAGATGATTCTTATATGAAGAGTTGGAAAGAAAAAGTAAATAAACAGTTGACTTTCATGTCAAATACTATAGATAGTTTTTGTGATTTTTATAAGCCAAAAGAGAGAGTAAAAACTATTTTAGTAAAAGAGTTATTAAATAATTTAGTTTTATTATTTGATGTACAGTTTAAAGTTCATGGAATATATCTAAAAACTAAAGTTGATAAAGATATAGAAATACGTAGTTTTGAAAAACAAATACAACAAGTATTAATCAACCTACTATCTAACTCTAAAGATGCAATTTTAGATAGAAAGATACAAAAAGGAATAATATACATAAAAGCTTATAAGAAAAGTGAAAATATACGTATTGAGGTAGAAGATAATGCAGGAGGTATTAAAAACGATAAAGTTTTAAATAGAATATTTGAACCTTATTTTACTACAAAAGTAAAGGGTACAGGTATAGGACTTTATATGTCAAAAATGTTAGTTGATAAAAATCTAAAGGGAAAAATAACTGCTGAAAATATAAAAGAGGGATTACAGATAAAACTTATTTTACCAAAAGATATAAAATGATACTTTTTTAATTATTTATCTAGGAACTCACCAAAAAGTCACACTTTTTAAATAACATATTTTATAACGTATAAAATAATTAGTAAATTTTATATTATCTATTTGTAAGGATTATTAAATGTTTGGAACGATTTCAAATGCTCAGTTAGAAATAATAGATAGTTATTTCAAGCAGTTTGTAGAACTTGTACAATATAAAAAGAACAAGTTTGATTATATAGAGTCAACAGGAAATGCAAAAGTAGATAGAATGTT
>JASMTK010000114.1:0-15312 GCA_041694355.1 Arcobacteraceae bacterium
ATATAGCAACCTCGGATGATTTAACTGGGGATGAGTCTTTAAATGCCAATTGGAAATTGGAGTATGAAACTGGCAAAATAGAGGCTGAAACTTTAGTTATTGAGAAGTATGATGAGGTTTTATCAAATGCACCTGTTTTGGAAACTTCAACTATAATTGATCCAATTCCAACAAGCTCATATTCGGGTCCTAATGTAGTTTATTTATTTGATGACGATAATAGTACAGATTATATTGGTACAAGAGGTGGAGGTATTACTTTTGATACGGGAGGACTTCATTTTATTGATGAAATAGTTTTTACTACTTCAAATCAATCTACAAATTTAGATTTGACAAAATATACATTATATGGCTCAAATGATGGTTCAAACTTTACTCAACAAATAAGTCAGAAAGATTTAAGTGCACCAACAGCAAGAGGAACAGACTATTCCCCTGAAACAATAAATCAATCAGATCCTTATAGGTTTTATAAAATTGAATTTAATAAAGTTAAATCAGGGTTTGACGTGGCACTTTCAGGTATAAATTTAAAAGGAAGAGAGATATCTTTAAGTAATTACACTGAAGATGGTTCTGAAACTACAATATTGGATATAGCTAATATTCGTGATAATGATAGTACCAATTTAGAGGGTGCAACAATATCTATAGATGAGGGTTTTACACAAGGGGACAAGTTAGAATTTGTAAATAATAATAACTCTTTATATGGTAATATAACATCAACCTACGACTCTTCACTTGGTATTTTAAGTTTATCAGGTAGTGCTACAATTGAACAGTATGAAAATGCATTAAAAGCGGTTACTTATAGTTCTACAAGTAATGCTCCTACAGAAAATACTACAAGCAGAACATTTACTTGGCAAGTTGATGATGGATTATATCATAGTAGTATTTCAAAAACATATTTAGAAATAACACCTAAAAATGATGCACCCCAATTAATATTAGATGATGATGGAATAGGTGAAATAACAGAAGGCTCTGTACTAAGTGATAGTGGAAGTTTAACATTAACGGATCCAGATAAAACTGATACAATTAGTACGACTAAATCTATCAAGTCTATTTCAGGGTTAAAAAGTGATGGAGTAACATCTCTTAATTTAACTGATGAACAGAAAAGTACCTTAGATAAGTTATTGATAACTGCAGGTACTTCTAGTAATGAAACTATTAACTGGACATATAATATAGATGAAACAGAGATTGATTTTTTAGGGGAGAATGAAAAGGTTACAATAACTTATGAAATAAAATCAAGTGATCAAAATCTAGCATCAGATACAAAAGAGATAAAAATAGAAATTACTGGTACAAATGATAGTGCAAATATTGTAGTAAATGATATCCAAGGTGATATTTTAGAAGGTAGTATACTAACAGATAGTGGTACTATAGATTATGAAGATTATGATTTGAATGATACAGTTTCAGCTGTTTCAAATAATTTAGATATTAAAGCATACAGAAGTGATGGAACAACTGAAATTCCTTTGACTACAAGTCAGATAAATGATTTGATTGCAGGGTTTACATTATTAGATTCTGGAGGAAATAATAAGGGAAGTATAAATTGGCAGTATACAATTTCAGAAAATAAAATAGATTTTTTATCAAAAGATGAAACAGTAGTTTTAAAGTACAATATTGAAATAAGTAATAATGGAACATTAATTCAAACAGAAGAGGTGCAAGTTAGTATTACTGGAACAAACGATACACCAACACTTGTTGTAAACGATGGAGTTGGAAATATTCAAGAGGGGGGAGTGTTAACAGATAGTGGTAGTTTAACTTTAGTTGATATTGATAACATAGATTCAACTTCAACTACTAGTTCACTAAGTAATGTTACAGGTTTTCAAAGTGATGGAGTAACACCTTTAAATCTTTCATCTTCTCAGATAAATTCATTAGATAAATTAATTATAAATGCTGGAAATAGTAACAATGAGACTATAGACTGGACTTATTCCATAGGAGAAGAAGATATAGATTTTATTGGTAATGGTGAAATAGTTACAGTAGAATATACTATTACTACAACAGATGAAAATGGAGCTAGTGTCAGTGAAAATATACATATACAACTTACAGGAACAAATGATAGTCCTGTATTAACAATAAATGATTTAGATGGTGTTATTACAGAAGGAAGTAGTTTAACAGATAGTGGGACTATAGATTACGAAGACTTAGATATAACTGACACTGTATCCGCTAGTTTTAATCACTCAGATATAAAAGCATATAGAAGTGATGGAACACTTTTTTCTCTTAGTGCACAGCAACAAACTGATTTAATAAATGGGTTAAGTTTAGTTGATCCAGGTGGTTCAAATGCAGGGACTATAAAATGGCAATACTCAGTACCTGAAGCACAAATAGATTTCCTATCTACAAATGAAAGTGTAGTTTTAAAGTTTGATATACAAATTAATAACAATGGAAGTTTAATTCAAACTCAAGAAGTGGAAGTAACAATAAATGGTACAAATGACACACCTACACTTGTTGTAAATGATGGAGTTGGAAGTATTACAGAGGGAGGGACTTTAACAGATAGCGGAAGTCTTACTTTAAATGATGTTGATAATATTGACACAACAAGTACAACAAGTAGTTTGAAATCTATTACAGGTGTTCAAAGTGATGGAACAACACCACTTAGCTTCACACCGGCACAGGAAAATGCACTTGATAAGTTGATAATAACAGCTGGAACAAGTAATAATGAAACAATTAATTGGAGCTATACAATTAGTGAGTCAGAGATTGATTTTATTGCTAAAGATGAGGTTGTTACAGTAACTTATACTATTACATCAGTTGATGAACATGGACAAACTGTTAGTAAAGACATTGAGGTTAATATAACTGGAAGCAATGATATTCCAACACTTACAATAAATGATTTGGATGGAACAATTACAGAGGGTAGTGGAAGTTTAATTCAAAGTGGAACAATTGATTATAATGATTTAGATTTAACAGATGAGGTGGATGCAAGCTTTACCCATTCGTACATAGAAGCATACAAAAGTGATGGTTCACTAATGGGACTAACAACTGCCCAAAGAGATGCGTTAATAGGTGCTTTTAGTTTTGTTGATTCTGGTGGAGGTAATCAAGGCTCAATACAATGGCAATACTCAATAAATGAGAGTGAAATAGACTTTTTAGCACAAGGCGAAAGTGTTGTATTAAGATATGATTTAAGTATTAGAAATAATGGAGTAGTTGTAGATACTCAGCAATCAGAAATTGTAATAAATGGTACAAATGATAGTCCAAGTATTACTGTGAATGATGGAACTGGAAATATTCAAGAGGGTTCAATCTTAAGTGATAATGGAAGTATAAGTTTTGAAGATGTAGATTTTACAAATAGTGTAAGTGTAGATAGTATTGTGAAATCAATAAATGGTTACCATGATGATAACTCTATGATGATATTAGACTCTACAACTCAAATGAATATAGAAGACTCTTTTGATTTCACAAATGTTAGTACAGGTCATAATAAAGGTGATATAAACTGGAGTTTTAATATTAGTGAAAGTGAACTTGATTTTTTAGCCCAAAATGAAAGAGTAGAAGCAACTTTTACCATAAGAGTTACAGATAGTCAAGGAGTTACAACTACACAAGATATTACTGTTAGAATAGATGGTTCAAATGATGCACCTGTGATTGATTCAAAAGATGATATGGGAGTTATTGAAGAGAGTGTTGCTTTAACTGATAGTGGTTACATAGATGTAAGTGATATGGATTTAAGTGATGATATTACTACAAGTATATCAACAACTATACAAGCTTATAAAAAAGATGGAAGTGTATTGAATTTGACAAGTGAGGAAAGGGCAAATCTGATAAATGCATTTGAGATAACAAATGGAGCATTAAATAGTAATAGTGGGACAATTACTTGGCAGTACAATACCACAGAATCAAATTTAGACTTTTTAAGTGAAGGAGAGAGTGTACAAATAGTTTATAATGTACAGATTAATGATAAGGTTACATCTATAGTAGAAGATGTACAAATTGATATCACAGGTACTAATGATAAGCCAACTGTGTCATCAGAATCACTAAATTTATTTGAAGTACATAATGGTATTTTTGAAAAAGAGTATGCTTCTTATTTTACAGATGTTGATAAGTCAGACTTTTTGACATATGAAGTTACAGGTTTACCTAAAGGCCTTACTTATGACAGCTTAACAGCTACTATTAGTGGAAGAGTATTAGAATTAGGGACATTTAAAATTACTATAACAGCATACGATAGTTCCACATCAAAAGAGTTAGTTACAAAAGATTTTACCATGAAAGTTTTAGCAAAAGAACCAGGTCCTAGAGCAGATATGGAAGATTATGTTGATAATACACGAGATTTAAAAGTTGATAATGTACAAGTTAGTGAACTACAAGATGATGAAATAAAAGGTGTAGTAAAAGAAAACCAAGAGTTTAAATACGAAGTTGGTACAGGTTTTGTTGAAAAAGAGAACTTTGAAGAGAGTCAAATAATAATTGAAGATCCAGAAACAAATATAATAAAAGATACAAAAATTGTCATTGATGAGAACCGTCAAATAAAACTTGAAAACTACACAAATGAAAATTATGATAGTTTGGGTATTACAATTGAAGAGTTAAACTATAAAGATGATTTTATTGAGTTAAAGATAAATGATTCAAAACAGGCTATTAGATATGAAGTATATGTAATAAATGAAGAGAAAGAAGCTTTACCAATTGATGTGTCTTTTGATGAAGTGCAAGGTATTTTAAAAGCACAAATAAACAGAGATGTTAAAATTGCTATTAAAGCAATTGATTCTGATGGTACAACTAGAACATTGGTTTTAGATATTAAAGATAATAAGATAGAAAAAAGTGATGCAGATGGGTTTGAAATCTCATCTAATAGCAATAGTTTTAAAGATGAGTTAAAAGCTAAAAATCAAGAATTACATGAGTATGGAGAGTATTTAGTTGGACTATTTAAAGAGGCATAAAAGTAGATGAAACTAAATATTGCAAACCTTTTACAATTAGAACAAAACTGTAGAAATGCTAAGAACTATGATGAGTTAAAGCATATTATAGTAAATGAAACAAAAAGAGTAGTATCTTATAAGCAGGCTTTTTTATTATCAAATAAAAATAACAAAAGCTTAGAAGTAGATGCAATAAGTAATATTTATACAGTGGATAAAAGTTCAGTATATGTACAAACTATACAGAAACTTGCATCTGATTTTTTTAAAGAAAATAAAGACTCTTCTAGTGCAAATATCTTAGATATAAATAGGGTTGAAACTTATTATAAAAAGATACTAGAAGAGAACAGTGCTAAAAATATTCTTATAATTCCTTTGATTTTAAAAAAAGAGGATGCAACTATTACTTACTATTTAGTATTAGTAAGAGATGAAGATTTTTTAGTAAAAGAGCAAGAGATAGGTAACCATTTATCAAAATCACTAGCTTTTTTTATATATGCAAATAAAAAATGTGATTTAAAATCAAAAATTAGTTTAAGAGGTTACTATAAATATATTTTTATTTTTTTAGTTCTTTGTATGTTTATACCTGTAAAGCTTTCAGTTTTAGCTCCCTTAGAGGTTGTGGCTAAGAATCCTTTTATTGTCACATCACCCCTAAAAGGAGCAGTAAAAAGTATAGAAGTAAGCCCAAATGAGTATATTAGTAAAGGTGATTTGGTTTTAAGTCTTGATAAAACAGATTATGAAAATAGATATATTTTAGCTAAAAAAAGTCTTCAAATTGCACAAGCAAAGTTAAAAACAGCCCAACAAGGTAGTTTTTATAATACAAATTATAAAGCAGAAATTGATAAATTAAAAGCAGAAGCAGAACTAGCAAAATCAAAGTTAGAGTTTGCCAAAAAACAATTGGATAAAACTTTAATTTATGCAAAAAAAGATGGGGTTGCAGTTTTAAATAATCCCTCAAAGTGGGAAGGTAAACCAGTAATTACAGGTGAAAAAATCTTTTTAATTGCAAATAAAAATGAAGTGGAATTAGAGATTTCTTTGCTAGTTTCAGATGCAATTTTTTTAACAAAGAATGCAAAAGTAAAAGCTTTCTTAGACAATGATCCACTTAGTAGTTGGGATGCAACCATAAAACATATCTCATACGAACCCCAACTAACATCAAAAAAGCAGTTAGTGTATAAGATAACTGCATCTTTTGATGATTTAAAACAGAATGAGTACTTCCCTACAATAGGTCTTAGAGGAAGTGCAAAAATATACTCTCAAGAGGTTACTTTATTTTTCTACTTATTTAGAAAACCTATTACTAAGTTAAGAGAATACATAGGTTGGTAAAAATGCCTAAAGAGAGCACTCTTCCAAATTTAAGAGAAGATTTACAACTTATAGAAGCTTTTAATCAAGATGGTAAATGGCTTATTTATGATTCATTACAAAATCGATATTTTACACTAACTAAAGAAGCCTATAAAGTTTTACAGCTTTGGGAAGATGGAATTGAAATAGAAAAGTTTTTAAAGATTTTAAAAGCTAATGATTATGAGATAAGTGAAGAGACACTTTTAGTTTTTATAGAGTTTTTGCAAAACAATGCTCTTTTGCAAACTAACTCTTTACAAGAGGTTCACTCTTTTTTGGAAAAAGAGCAGAAACAAAAAAAAGGCTTTTTAAAATCACTATTAAAAAACTATCTTTTTTTTAGAATACCACTTTTTAAAAGTGATAAATGGCTAAGTGATAATCTAAATAAAGTAGAGTTTTTCTATACAAAGACATACAGAAACTTTATAATATTTTTAGCAATTATTGGTCTGTTTTTAACATTGTTAAATTATGATGAGTTTATAAATACCTTTATGTATCTTTTCTCTTTAGAAGCTCTTGCTTTTTATTTTATTAGTTTAGTTTTTGTAAAAAGTATGCATGAGTTAGGTCACGCTTTTACTGCTAAAAGGTTAGGTTTAAAAGTACCTTATATGGGAGTTGCATTTTTAGTTCTTTTTCCTGTTTTATATACAGATACTAGTGACTCTTGGAGACTAGAGTCAAAATATGATAGATTAAAGATTGTTTTTGCAGGAGTTAAAGTAGAGTTATATTTAGCAGCTATTTCGCTTTTTTTATGGTCTTTTTTAGATGATGGAGTTTTTAGAACTATCTGTTTTATCGTGGCAACTACAAGTTTATTAAGTTCAATACTAATAAACATAAGTCCATTTTTAAGGTTTGATGGTTATTACGCTTTAAGTGACTTAACTGATACAAAAAACTTACAACCTAGATCTTTTGCTATGGCAAGATGGTTCTTGAGAAAATATGTTTTAGGATTAGATGAAAAAGAGCCTGAGAGTATTTCTAAAAAAAGAAAAAAGTTTTTTATAATTTATGCTATATTAACTTGGATTTATAGATTTTTCCTTTTTTTAGGAATTGCGGTATTAGTTTATAAGTTTGCATTTAAAGTTTTAGGGATAATTCTTTTTATAACAGAGATTATATGGTTTATACTATTGCCAATTTATAAAGAGTTAAAAGTATGGGTTACAAAGATAAAAGATGTGAGATTAAATATGAGAAATTTTATAAGTTTAACTATTTTTGTTGGATTGATTTTTTTATTGGTTTATCCTTGGAATACAAAGGTAAAACTACCAGCAGTTTTAGAGGTTGAAAAATTAAATCAGTACTATGTAAAGAATCAAGCAAAGATAAAACAAGTCAATTTTGAAGATGGTGATAGTGTAAAAAAAGGTGATTTACTTATGACTCTTTACTCTTTAAAAGATGAGTATGATTTAAACTTAATAGAAAAAGAGATAGAACTAATAAAACTTGAACAAAGAAAAGTAGCTGCCAAAAGAGATGTTTTAGAAAACAGACTAGTTTTAGAAGAGAAACTTTTACAAAAGAAAAGAGAAAAAGAGTCAATAGAAAATAGATTAGATTTACTAAAAGTAAAAGCAAAATTTGATGGAATTATCTATGCAAATCAGATTTTGCATGAAGATAAATGGTTAAATGATAAAAGTGCAGTTTTTACTATCTTTGACTCAAAAGATGCAAAAATAAAAGCCTACATACAACAAAATAGTTTATCAAATATAAAAAAGAGTTCAGATGCAATACTCTTTTTTAGAAGTGGTGATTTAGAACCAATTAAAGCAACTGTGACAAATATATCAAAAGTTTCACTACCTATATTAAAGTATGAGGAGTTAGCCTCAATATATGGAGGAGATATAGCTGTTATTGAGAATGAAAATAAAGAGTTAATAACTCAAAAAGCATACTATGAAGTAGAAGCAAAGCTTGCTAAAAACTTAGAAGAGGTTAATAGACAAAGAAGAGTAGGTACATTAGTTGTACAAGCAAAACCTCAAAGTATAGTAGAACAGCTTTATATAAATGTTTTATCAGTATTAGTAAAAGAGAGTAGTTTTTAGTTAAACCAAAATAGATAGTCTTATTATCCCTTCCTTTCATTATTCGATTTTTTTCCTATTTTTTATTGCTAACATTTCAGTATAAACAAAAAAGGAATAGCCATGAACAATTCAAGAAGAGACTTTATAAAAGTTGGTGCAGCGGCTTCTGCAGCTGTAGTGGGAAGTGGTACTGTAACAGGAGCATTCGCAAAAGAGTTTGCTAGTAGAACTAAAAAAATTCCAAGTGCATCTCACTTTGGTGCATTTTATGCCCATGTAAGAGATGACAAAATTGTTGATATTACATCACAGTTAGATTCAGATGCTAATCCAACAGTTATGGTAAAAGCACTTGCAGATAGAAATAGCTCAAATTCAAGGGTTAAATATCCAGTAGTTAGAAAAAGTTACCTTGAAGGAAAAGGAAGAGGTGATTTAAGAGGAAAAGAAGAGTTTGTTAGAGTTTCTTGGGATACAGCTATTGATTTAGTTGCAAAAGCTATTAAAAAAGCACAAGAAAAAGGTGGAAATGAAGCACTTTATAATGCATCATATGGTGGTTGGGCTCATCCAGGAGCATTTAAACCAAATGCATTAGCTGGAAGATTCTTTAACCAAATTGGTGGAGCAGTTAGAACATCAGGTGAGTACTCAAATGGTGCAGCAGGACAAGTAAACCCATCAATTGTTGGAGATATGGAAGTTTATTCTATTCAAACTGCCCATGAGCAAATTATTGAAAATACTGAAGTGATGGTTTTATGGGGTGCAGATTTATATAAAACAAATAGAGCAGGGTATTCTGTACATAATCACAGATGTTTTGATGCTTATGAAGAGTACAAAAAAGCAGGAATTAAAGTAATCTCTATTGATCCAATTTACACAATGTCAGCTCAAGAGTTCGATGCAGATTGGATTAAGATTAGACCAGGAAGTGATGTTGCTTTAATGTTAGCAATGATGAACTACTTATATAAAAGTGGTAAATATGACAAAGAGTTTATAGAAAAATATACTTATGGTTTTGATAAATTTTTACCATATCTTTTAGGAGAAGAAGATGGTGTTGAAAAAACACCACAATGGGCAGAGAAACTAACAGAGATCCCAGCTAAAACAATCAAACAGTTAGCTGATATTATGGTTTCAAAAAGAACATTTATTGCTGGTAACTGGGCTTTACAAAGAGCTCATCACGGAGAGCAAGTTGATTGGTCTATTATAACTTTAGCTTCAATGATTGGACAAGTTGGATTACCAGGTGGAGGTTTTGGATTCTCTATGCACTATGAGGGTGGAGGAGATGCAAACTCTGGTAAAAATACAGTTGGTGGTATGAGTCAAGGTGGAGGAGATAGAGTAAGAATTGCTATTCCTGCATCAAGAATGAGTGACTTAATCAATAAACCAGGTGAGACAGTAACTTACAAAGGTAAAGTTATTAAATATCCAAAAGTAGAGTTTATGTTAAGTGCAGGTGGTTCACCAATAGGACATCAACCTGATGTAAATGAATTAATTGAAGCAATGAGAACACTAGACACAATTACTGTAATTGAGCCTTGGTGGACACCAACTGCAAAAATGGCAGATATTGTTTTACCAGCAACAACAACTATGGAAAGAGATGATATTGCAGGTGCGATGTCTTACTCAGCAGATAGAATTTACGCAATGAAAAAAATTGTTGAGCCACGATACGAATCAAAAGATGATTATGAAATCTTTACTATGCTTGCTGATAAATTTGGAAAAGCAAAAAGATATTCAAAAAAAAGAACACCAATGCAATGGATGGAGAGACTATATAAAAGATCTACTGCAAAAAGAGAGATGGGAATTTCATTTGAGAAGTTCTGGGAAATGGGTGTTATTAAATACGATATTCCTGCTAGTGCAAGAAAGTTTGTTAGACACGAAGCGTTTAGAAAAGACCCTATTAAAAATGCACTTAAAACAGAAACTGGGAAAATTCAAATTTTCTCTAAGAAGTTTGCATCTTATGGATATGAAGACTTTAAAGGCCACCCAATGTGGTTTGAACCAGCAGAATGGTTAGGAAATGAAGAGTTAGTGAAAAAGTATCCACTACACTTAGTATCACCTCACCCAACATATAGAATTCACTCACAGTTAGATAATACTTGGGTGCAAAATGTACACAAAGTACAGGGAAGAGAGCCTATTAGAATCTCTCCAAACGATGCGAAAAAATTTGGAGTAAAAGATGGTGAGATTGTAGAAGTTTACAATGATAGAGGAAGTTTACTTGCTGGTGTTATTGTGACAAACACAATTAGAGACGGTGTTGTGGCTATTGAAGAGGGTGCTTGGTACTCTCCTGAGGATGCAAAAGCAGGTGAGTCTGTATTTGGTGGAGATGACCAAAGAAAAGTTAGATGTAATTCTGGACAAGTAAATGTTCTAACATCTTCAAGACCAACATCACAAATGGCACAAGCAACTACAGCAAATACTGTACTTGTAAGTATTAAAAAAGCGGGAACTGTAAGTCCAAATGTAGCTTATAACCCACCAAAAATTATAGGAGCATAGCTATGAAAAATCTATTAAAAAAATCAATTATATCTTTAGGACTTCTTGGGCTTATAGCTCAAGCGTCTTTAGCACAATCATATATTTATGAAGACACATCATTAACAAACAATGGTAAAGAGGCTCAACTTTTTGTTGGAGTTCCTGTGGAAGTAAAAAAAGAGTTAAAAGATGAGTTAGAAGTTGTAATCAAAGGTTATAAATTTAAAAACAAAGTTTACTCTTCTGAATCAAAAGAGTTACTAGTAGCAACTTTAAATGATGGGTTTAAAGTTGTTGATAAAGGTGGAAATAAAGTAGAGTTATTAGGTAAAATTAGTAAAGATACAATCTCAGATGATTTATTTGATGTTTGGGGCGAACAAGAAGAGTTTTACTTTGAGATGTGTACTCAATGTCACGCAGGTCCAGAGGTTAATCATCACACAATGATGGAGTGGGGAGCTATCTTTGGAACTATGAAAGGTTTTGCTAAATTAAGTGAAGAGGAGAGTTCATATCTACTAAGATATCTAAAAGCAAACTCTTCTGATGGTTTTGTTAAAACTGAACATTAATTTTTGATATAATATAGACATAAAAGGAGTCTTCATGCAAAGGGAATTATTAGAAAAACTACAAAAACTTACTATCCTTTATGCAGAAGATGAAGAGGGTATAAGAAAGAATATCGCTGATAGTTTACAATATTATGTAAAAGAGGTTTTTGAAGCTTCAGATGGAAAAGAGGCTTATGAGATATTTGAAGAAAAACAGCCTGATATAATACTAAGTGATATTCATATGCCCAATTTAAATGGTATAGATTTTGTAAAAAAAGTAAGACAAACAAATAGAAAAACTCCAATAGTTATGATAACAGCTCATACAGATAAAAAATACTTATTAGATGCAGTTGAATTACATATGGAAAAGTATATAGTAAAACCTGTTGAATTAGAGCCATTATTGGAGGTTTTAGAAAAATGCGTACAGATATTAGATTTAAATAATAGAATTACTTTAGAAACTGATAAGAATTATATTTATGATTATGATAAAAAAGAGTTAAAATACAAAGATGAATCTATACCTTTAAATAAAAAAGAGATGCTTTTTTTTGAGGTTATGGTAACTAATCAAAACAGGATTACAACTTATGAAGAGTTACAAGATAAAGTTTGGGGTTATGATATTATGACTGATAGTGCTTTAAGATCTTTAGTTAGAAACTTAAGAAGAAAACTTCCTACAGATATTATTTTTAATCTATCGGGTACTGGATATCGTTTTGTTTAGATTGATTTTTTTACTGTTATTTTTTATAAACTTAGGGTATTCAAAAACTCATATAGTTGATAAACTTGAGTTTAGAGAAGATAATACACAGTTAAATAAAGCAAGAAAACTTCATCCAACATCTCATATTAAAGTTTTTATTCCCTCAATTCCCTACTCTTATGTTGCAAAAGCGACAAATGCAGGACTTATAAGATCTTACGATAATAAACGTGGCTGGGTGTATGACTTAGCAAAATCCCATAAAAGAGTTGATGAATTTACCTATATTTTCACATTAAGAGATAATCTAAAGTTTCAAAATGGGAAAGATTTTACAATTGATGATGTGGTATATAATCTTAGATATTTTAAAAAGTATCCTTTTTTATATACAAATATTGATAAAGTAGGATTTACTGTAGAAAAATTAGATAAAAGAAGAGTAAAGATAGTTTTAGAACAGAAATATGAAATGTTCTTAACAGATTTAGCAAGAGTATATTTTTATACAAAAGAGTATATTCAAAAGTATCAACCAAAAGGTGGGCAAACAGGTACTGCAAATAAAATAGCAGGTAAGTTTAGTATGGGACCTTATATCTTACAAAGTGGATATGCTCTTGGTGATAAACAAACAAATAGATTAGAACTTGTTGCTAATCCATACTACTGGAATAAAAAATACCCAAAGATTAAAAGAGTTACAGTATTTACACAGCTTGATACTCAAAAAGCTTTAGAAATGATTACTAAAAAAGAGGGCAAGTTAGATTTGATGCCTATTCCTTTTAATAAGAAATTAGAGGTGATTTTATCATACTATTCAAAACTAATTATTTCAAAATCTACAAATAACTTTGTAATCTTTTTTAACTTAATAAATGGAAATAAAAAGTTATTAAATAAAGAGGTAAGGCAGGCTTTAAATCAAGTGATAAATCAAGAAAATCTTTTCCCATCTTTGACACCTAACCTCCAACGAAACTCCAAACTAAGGCAAACTATAAAAATAATCTGCACGGATTTTCACAACATATGTATCTATAATTAAGTTTGGTTGAATGGAAAGTTAATTTTATTGTAGGTGCTGTATTAGATCATCTTTAGTATTGATATTTTTAAGTTGTGGTATTCGTAAGAATTTATGAATATCACGACCAAGTTTTAATTTCTCTTTTTGGTTTGTATGGTTTGATTTCATATAAAATATCTCATCATCAATTTTAACTTTTGAAACCTCTAGTGAGTTGAGTGCCTCTTTGATTCTATTTGGGGTAATAATATTTTCTTCAAATGATTT
This sequence comes from Arcobacteraceae bacterium, assembly GCA_041694355.1. GTDB lineage: Bacteria > Campylobacterota > Campylobacteria > Campylobacterales > Arcobacteraceae > Arcobacter_B. The sequence goes on from JASMTK010000114.1 coordinate 13,593, forward strand.
TGAGTTTTTCAGTCTTATCTCTAGATCCCTTTCAATCATAAAAGCTATAAAGCATACAATGAAGTGAGCCTCTATTCTACTTTCTTTATAATGATATATTGGTCTTGTGTCAAATGTTGATTTTAATACTCTAAAAGAGTCTTCTATTTTGTAAAGATTATGATAGTTATCTATTGTCTCTAAAGCATTTAGAGTAGTTTTTGAGGTGGTAATCGCATAAAAGCCATCATAGGTTTTATCTTTTTTTATCTTCATCCAATCTAGTCCCATAGTAAAGTTTTTACAGCTTTCCTCTTTAGTTGTTTTAAAAATATACTTTTTAAAGCTTCTTGTTTGAGTAAGTGAAGATTTTTGATTCTCTTGTATGATGGTGTTTGCCTTTTCTAATCCTCTATATCTATCGTACATATCTTTTTTTGCTCTTTTTTGGCTATAGGTGCAAATAAGCTTCTCTTTGAGTGTTATTTTTTTGTTTTCATATTCTATTTCACCAGTTCTTTCATTTGCACCTATGTTTTGTTTGTATTTTACAGTATTGTTATGATCTCTCACATAGTAAGCATAAAGACCATCTTCACTATTTTCATCATTAATAATATTGGTATAGTTTTTTATATTTAAAATATCCTCTTGTGTCTTTTTGTCCATAGACTTTATTTTAACTGCCATAAGATAATCATACCCAGCATCTTTTATAGCTTTTAGGTTTAATTTAGAGTTTAATCCTCTATCAGCAACAATAACCACCGTATCTATTTGAAACTTTGCTTTGAGTTTATCTAAAATTGTTATCATTGTTTTTGAGTCCATAGTATTACCACTAAAGAGTTCATATCCAATAGGTAAACCATTTTTATCAATAAGCAGTCCCATAACAATCTGCACATCCCCAAACTTTCCATCTTTGGAGTATCCAAATCTTTTTAGTTCATTTTCATCTTTAGATTCATAATAAAAGGTTGTAACATCATAAAATACAATATCAGTAGAGATATTAAAGAGATTTTTATTTTGAGAAAAAAGTGCCAGTTCAATATTCTCTTTATTTGAAGCTAGTACATCTAAGCTTCTATAGATATTATGTAGTTTTAATTCATCATTGATACTGAAATAGTCATCTTTATTGAGAAATGTTGCAAATTTACTTTTTGGTTTAAGAAGTCTATCAATAACCATTGAAAAAACAATTTGTTTAAAGTGATATTGTATATTTCTTTCTTTTACAATATTTTCTAAAATAGTATCTAATTTAAATCTATTCCAGATACTTTTATATGCTATAAATCCATAGTTATATCTATCAATCTCTTCTAGGTTTGGTTTGTTTGCTTTATCTCTTACTACTTTTTCACTATCAATTAATTCTAAGAGTTTTACAGCTACTTTTTCAATAGATGTTTTATTGAGCTCATCAACTTTTCCAAGGTTTGCAATAACCTTTTGTTTTACTTTTCCATCACTATCTCTGTAGCCATTAATGATATTAAGATATTTCCTACCTTTTGAGGTAATAACTCTTGCAAACATAACCTTGCCCCTCTTTATTCTCTTATTTTCAGTTAAAATTATATTAAAAACACAATAAAATAGTCAAATAATGGAATTTTGTTTTCACAACATACGCAAGGGGGTATGAGTTTTTTATGGGATTTTTATGCTATAAACCCCTATTTTATGGGATTTATGAATTTTGAAATTTGCTGGAGGTGTCAAAGATGGG